>JANPGE010000107.1:0-23906 GCA_031423805.1 Segetibacter sp.
TGTAGAGTTCTCCCTGTGATAAACTCACTTCATCTATACTTAAATAAGGGCCTGTGTTTTGGGGGAATAACAAATAGTCTTCGGCATGTGCTTTTTGTTCCCAATCCTTAAAACCGCTGCTGAACTTTTTATAATGACGATTGAGCTTACCATTCTTGACACCAAAAAAACTACCGATGTTGGTTATTGTATCTTCTCTCGTATCCACTTGTATCTTTTAAAAAATCCGATAGTTCCTGGGTAAACCCGGCTCCTTCGGCTACAAAAGAAAAATCATTTCTGATGATGATTTTAGAGTCTTGCTTATGTCGCCACCGCCTTCTTTTTATCAGCAAATAAGTGGGTTTCCCCCTCAGTGGGAAGTCTTGTAGGGTGACTTCGGTAAAACCTTTTGATTCATATTGGGCAGCATCAACATCTGCCAATATTTTGTTTTGCTCTTCCAGAGTTATTTCAAAAAATTCCTTTTTGCTCTTCACATCGCACAATAGCACGATACCTAAAATATCAAAATGAGCCAATAACCCTTCAGGTAAAAAATGGCTGATTAATTCTTTTTCCAATATTACTTTTAGTAGCAAATTTATATGCTACTCCCCACTAAATAAAACTGACCCGATAATAATAGACGTCTGTCACTAATTATTCCTTCGTATTGGGCGTAAAAATATTCTTTGGATAGGAGAAGGAGGGATTGAAAAGAAAGGTTTTATCAGTCAGTGTCAGGAGAAATGCGATTAAATCAACTCTTTCGTTGGAAGTAAGTACGATTGGTTTTTTCAACTGATTCGAAAGGTATTTTGTTTCTACAATTCCCGTTGTGTAATGTTTTAAAACATCCTGCAATCGTTTAAAACGGCCGTCGTGCATGTATGGGTTTGAAAATTGCACATTGCGAAGCGTTGGCACTTTGAATAGGAACGAATCCTTTACTTCACCGGTAACCTTGCATCTTCCGAAATCGTTGAGTGTTGGATCTATTGGCAAGCCGTTGTTCTCAAATTGTTGGTTGGTAAACAATGGTTCTTTGTGGCAGGTAGAACAATTTTGCCGAAACAGCTTATAACCGTTCTGCTCCTGCAAAGTAAAAGTGGATTGCCCTCGCATCACGCTGTCATACTTTGAGTTGGTGCTTACCAATGTCAATAGAAATTGAGAAATGGCTTTCAACGTGTGTTCGCCGGTTATCAGGCTATCGCCAAATGCTTTGTAATAGAGTTTGGGATAAATGTTTGAATGCTGCAGTTTGTTTACCACATGTCCAATCTTTTCATCCATCTCCATGTGGTTGCTAATGGGTGCCAAAGCCTGCATATCCAAATGATTGATGGCACCGTCCCACATAAATGATTTGCCCCAAGCCAGGTTCATTAATGCAGGAGAGTTTCTCGTACCAATCCTGTTTGCAATACCATGACTAAGTGCATGGTCCACGTGTGTAAAGGCTGTGTATTGAGAGTGACAACTTGCACATGAAATAGTGCTGTCTAAAGAAAGAACGGGGTCATAAAACAATGACCGGCCCAACTGTATTTTTGCTTCTGATAAAGGGGTTTTAGAAACGTCATAAACCGGCTTTGGCCATTTTGGAGGAATATTAAAACGTACTTCATCAACTGCTTTGAACCCGACCAAAACGGCGGTAAACAGTATTATCAGCACAGTTATTTTTCTCATGGCTGAACAATGCTAAATGCTTTGATAAATTTTTCAGAAAGAACAGCCGCTTCTTTTCCCGGAGTCATCAGGTGATGTTGTTCTGCCAGATTGATGCTGCTTATAAACTTCGAAATATCCACCTCTATTAGTATGTTTTCTTTTTGTTTCACATCAAGCACAATACTTTGACAAGTTGGGTAAGGAGCGTAGCCACCCAAATGAAACTCAAACTCATTGTTGCGGGTTTTGCACAGGTTACTTTGGCCTTCCAGTTTTACATTTATGTAACCACTCTGCCAAGTCCAGTACATGCCTTTGGTTGGATCAAGGTCGCCGCCCATAGCACCCGAAACATTAGTTGTGCTGTCAATACCTATGTTGAATTTTATTTGGTTGAATGAGATGTCTTTAGGCGCTGTCAACATCAATCTCATTGATGCATCTTCAGCGGCATCCACCAGGTGAAAGCTTTGTTCCTCCTTGTATACAAGCCGTTTATTGTTGAATAATTGAATGCCGGAAATGTAAAACCTGCATTGGTTGAATCGTATGCTGTCAGTAGAACTAATTTTGTAAAATGAATCTTCCAGGTGCAATGCACGCCCATTAAATGTCGGATGAAAGAACAGTCTATAATTATTGACGGTTTGTGCTTTCAAAACATCGAAAGCATTCGCAAAAAAGCAAACAAATATCAAACAACTAACTTTCATGTAAAGGTTAATAAAGAGTCTGATTGCTTAGACGAAAAGTGTATTGATTTCCTTCTGTAAACCTACTTTTAAAATAATTGGATAAAAGTATTTTCACCACAAAATCCTTGGTATTCCTTTGTTACTTTGAGCCTTTATGGTTCCACAACCTACACAAACGGAAATTTCACAACCTTTGCTTCCACCTGCTTATCTCTTATTTTAATAAATATCTTGATATCAATGGCTGCATGTTCTTTGGTTACATAACCCAGTCCCACAGCCTTTCCCAGCGATGGAGCCTGTGTACCACTTGTTACTTTCCCAATCACTTTCCCTGCTTCGTCCACTATTTCATAATCATGGCGGGGGATCCCTTTTTCAATCATTTCAAACCCAACCAGCTTCCTGGTTATACCTTCAGCTTTTTGTTTTTCCAGGATGTCTTTTGCGGTAAATTCTTTGGTGAATTTGGTGATCCAACCCAACCCACCTTCTAACGGTGTGGTGGTATCGTCTATATCATTTCCATACAGGCAATAGCCCATTTCCAATCTCAATGTATCTCTTGCTCCAAGGCCAATTGGCTTTATGCCCTGCGCTTTGCCTGCTTCAAAAATGGCGTTCCATATTTTGTCAGCATTTTCCGCAGCATCTTCAAAATATATCTCTACACCACCGCTACCTGTGTAGCCTGTAGCGCTGATAATCACATTGTCAACACCAGCAAATTTTCCACGGACAAACGTATAATATTTCAGGTTCATGATGTCAATATCCGTCAGTGATTGCAGAATTTTAGTAGCATTTGGTCCTTGTATAGCCAGCAGACAAGTCTTATCGCTGATGTTGTGCATCTCAACATTATCCGTGTTGTGGCTGCAGATCCAGTTCCAGTCTTTGTCAATGTTACTGGCGTTTACCACCAACATATACACTTTGTTTTCTTCTATGCAATACACAATAAGGTCATCCACAATGCCGCCGTTGTCATTGGTCAGGCAACTATATTGAGCCTTACCAGCAGTCAGTTTGCTTGCATCGTTGGTTGTTACTTTTTGAATCAAAGCCAGTGCATTTTCCCCTTTCAGCATAAACTCACCCATGTGGCTCACATCAAACACGCCTGCATTAGTACGCACAGCCGCATGTTCATCGTTGATGCCCGTGTAACTTATAGGCATGTTATAACCTGCAAACTCTGCCATCTTAGCACCAAGAGCCAAATGTTTTTCTGTGAAAGGGGTATTTTTCATATGCGCATATTTTGCCGCAAAAATAAGGTGTAAAGCTGACTGCAATGCTTCAATATTTTCTCGACAGGTATTTTTATTTTTATCGAACAGGAATTTGAGCGCTGATTGGGCTTTTGTTGTGTCGCACTCTTCAACGGAATTAGCTTTTTTGAGCTTTACCCCCGTGGTACACCAATTGCATAAACATAAGTATCAATCATTTAAAACAAACCACAGATGAAACCAGATATTGGTATTTCAGACAAAAACCTCAAAAAGATTACTGATTTGCTTTCCCTTGTATTGGCGGATGCAGTTATCATTTACACCAAAACCCGCAAGTTCCATTGGAATGTAAATGGCGAAAGCTTCATGGAGTTCCACAAATTGTTTGAGGCGCAATACAATCAATTGGAAGAAGCCATTGACGAAATAGCAGAACGCATCAACAAATTGGGTTCTCCAACAATTGGAACTATGAGTGAGTTTTTGGAGAAAGGAAGCATCAAAGAAACTCCCGGTAAATACCCATCTTCTAAAGATATGGTGAAAGAATTGCTCAACGATCATGAATCGGTCATAAAAGCACTGCGTGGATTTATTGACGATTGTGACGACAACCTAAAAGATAAAGGCACCGCAGATTTTCTTACCGGACTTATGGAAAAACACGAAACAATAGCATGGACATTGAGGCGGTATTTGAATTAATTCAATACTGGCTAAATCAAAAAAAGTTGCCACCTTCAGATAGGGTGACAACTTTTTTTGTGTAGTAAAAGCTAAGTGAAATCTTATGTAACCATAACGGTGAAACCTGTTTTACCAACCTTTTCTCCTAAGGCTTTGGCTTATATCTTTCCAATTCCCACCCGCTTAGACTGATAATGTTTCCCACAAAGCCATTACGATTACGATTGGTAATGGTGTTAATAGTACGGTTGTACAATTTCTTTTGATTTTCCTGTTGCCTTATTTGAACAGACGTAAGTGGATAGTTGCTAAAATCTGTCGTACGGGATAAGGGAAAATTAAATGGCTTATATTGGTAATTGACTTTTGTAATTGTAGAATCAGGGACAAAAGAATAATGACTTGTTGGTAACTGTGCCATGATATTTTTTGTCATCAAAATCCCAAAAATCAGCAGTGTAATTTTCATATAATCAAATTGAAAGGTCTAAAACATCATTTATAAATATTACCCGAATTAATTGAGTAATGCCGCTTCTTTTTCAGTATCTATACCTTCCTGTTCATGTAACTTTACCCACCCACCTAATACATTGCGGAGGTTGTGTATGCCATGACTTTTCATAATAGAAGTAGCTATCAAACTGCGATATCCACTTTGGCAATGAATATACAGATTGTCCGTGTCCTCGATATTAGCCATACTTGCAGGATCTAAAAGACTTACTAATGGAATACTTACTGCTCCTTTTACATGACCATTTGCATACTCCACTTCTTTTCTTACATCTACAATCATCATTTTTGGGTCAAAAGGTATATCCATAGCCACTTCATCTGTTTCTACATTTATGATCAGGTCTATCTTTTCACCGCTTTGTTTCCATGCTTCAAAGCCGCCCTGCAGGTATCCGCCAATTTTAGTGAATCCAACCCTTGCTAATCTTACAATGCTTTCTTTTTCTTTTCCTTCTTCTGTTACCAGAATTATAGATTTGTCAAAGGGCAAAAGGCTTCCGGCCCATTCTGCAAATTTTCCTTCTAAACCAATAAATATAGATCCGGGTATAAAACCGTCAGCAAACAATTCCCCGTTTCTTGTATCAAGAATGATTGCATCATCAGCGATCGCTTTTTTAAATTCCGCAACTGTAAGTGGTTTCAAAGCACTATCCAAAACTTCATCCAGGCTATCGTATCCTTCCCTATTTATTTTTGCATTTATAGGAAAATAATTGGGCGGAGCAACAAGTCCGTCTGTAACGGTCTTTATGAAGTCTTCCCTGCTTTGTGGTTGAAGAGCATAATTGGTAGCTTTTTGTTCGGCAATAGTACTGTGCTTATTTGCGCCGATATTTTTACCACAACTACTACCCGGCCCGTGTGCAGGATAAACCACTACATCATCTGCCAAAGGCAAAATTTTATTTTGAAGGCTGTCATACAGTAAAGATGCCATTTCCTCTTTGGTCACATTTCCTCCAATAAGATCAGGTCTACCAACATCACCAACAAAAAGGGTATCACCGGTAAATATCGCTGTGTCTTTTCCATTTTCATCTTTCAACAGATAGCAAGTACTTTCTATGGTATGACCCGGTGTGTGCAATACTTCAAAGCTTATTTTTCCTAAAGGGAAAATTTGGTGATCCGTAGCAATTGTAGCATCAAAGTGAGTTTCGGTTTGTGGGCCAAAAATGATGGGTGCACCTGTAGCTTTAGACAAATCCAAATGACCGCTTACAAAATCTGCATGAAAGTGTGTTTCAAAAATATATTTGATTGTGGTGTTTCTTTCTTTGGCCAATAAAAGATATTCTTCAATATCGCGTAGGGGATCTATTATAGCAGCCTGTCCGTCGCTTTCTATGTAATAGGCAGCTTCTGCAAGACAGTTGGTATATAATTGTTTAATGAACATACTATGTATTTTATGCAAAATTACGGGGTTGTATGTAATCAATTTGTAAAGGTTCTAAAGGGCATTTTCCCCAAAGAAAAAGGCTACAACTAAATTTACATTTACGTTGTAGCCTTATGGAAGAATTTATGAATTAATTTATCTCGCTATGTTAACTGCTCTTTTCTCTCTAATAACTGTAACTTTTATCTGACCCGGATAGGTCATGTCTGTTTGTATTTTTTGTGCAATTTCAAAGCTTAATTTGTCGCTGTCGTTGTCAGTTACTTTATCGGCCTCAACAATGACTCTAAGTTCTCTTCCGGCCTGAATAGCATAAGCTTTTTCAACGCCCTGATAAGTTAACGCCAATGTTTCTAATTCTTTAATACGTTGCAGGTATTGTTGCATTATTTCGCGACGGGCACCAGGTCTTGCACCACTTATTGCATCACATGCCTGTATAATGGGGGAAATTACAAACTGCATTTCCATTTCGTCGTGGTGGGCACCAATTGCGTTTACAACAGATGGATGTTCGCCATACTTTTCTGCAAGTTTTGCGCCTAATAATGCGTGGCTCAATTCAGTTTCTTCATCAGGCACTTTACCAATATCGTGCAGTAGTCCGGCACGTTTAGCAAGTTTAGGATTCATACCCAGTTCGCTTGCCATTAATCCGCAAAGGTTGGCAACCTCACGGCTGTGCATCAACAGGTTTTGACCGTATGACGATCTAAAGCGCATTTTACCAACAATTCTTACTAAATCTTTATGCAAACCATGAATGCCCAATTCTATAACGGTACGCTCACCAATCTCCATAATCTGATCTTCCAGTTGCTTGCGGGTTTTTTCTACCACTTCCTCAATACGGGCAGGGTGTATACGACCATCAGAAATAAGACGTTGTAAGCTAAGGCGTGCAATTTCCCTGCGTAGCGGGTCAAAAGAGGAAAGTATAATTGCTTCAGGAGTATCATCTACAATTAAATCTACACCTGTAGCGGCTTCTATAGCACGAATATTTCTTCCTTCTCGGCCTATAATTTGACCTTTTATTTCATCAGTTTCAAGGTTGAAAACCGAAACCGCATTTTCAATTGCCTGTTCAGCGGCAGTTCTTTGTATAGTTTGAATGATGATTTTACGGGCTTCTTTGTTGGCCTTTTGTTTGGCATCATCAATAATTTCCTGCTGAATGCTAAGGGCACGGCTTTGAGCTTCCTGCTTTAGGCTCTCAATCAGTTGATTCCGGGCTTCATCGGCAGTAAGACCTGCAATTTTTTCAAGACGACGGATGTGTTCTTCCTGATGTTTCTCAAGTTCGGTTCTCTTTTGACCTACTACTTCCAATTGGCGGTTAAGGTTTTCCTTAATCGCTTCGTTATCTTTTAGTTGTTTTTCGAGACTTGCTTCTTTTTGATTGATAGAAACTTCTTTCTGCTTGAGGCGATTTTCGGAATCACTTAATTTTCGGGTTCTTTCGTTTACATCTTTATCATGTTCGCTTTTAAGCTGAACAAATTTTTCTTTAGCCTCTAATAGTTTTTCTTTTTTTAATGTTTCGGCCTGGGTTTGAGCATCTCCGATTATTTTTTTAGATCTTTGCTCGGCTTCTTCTTCTCTTTTTTGAACTTCTTCAAGCTGTTTAGTGGTGTTTTTTGCAAAGACAAATTTACCCACTACCATTCCGACTACAACTCCTATGATGGCGTATATGACAATCTCCATTCGTTTGTGTATTTGTTTTTAAAAGTTTATCGTTTAGTAGCATCCCCTCATTTTTAATAAATAAAAACTTCAAGTAGCAAGTTTGCGAAGATAATTATATATAAACAACAAAACGTGGGGGTATTGCAATCATTTACAGAAAATAGCACAATAGTTAAAATACCTTTGCCAAAATTGCAAAAACAAGTCGTAATAACTCAACTTTTGTTTAACTATATTGAAAAAATAAATTTGAATTAGTGTGGCTAATTTTCGGTTTTATTTTTTCGTTGCCCATTTCTTGCAAGAAAAAAAGAGTAAAAAAGAAGGGATAAACCAATCAATAATCCAAAAATAAGAACCCCTACAATGACAGCTATAAGTATATAGGGCCAACGGCTTTTGTCAAAATTATATTTATGCAACGTTTTCCAACCCGCATCAAGCAGCGGAATTATAAGAATCATAACCAGCAAAACTGTTGACCTGAAAAAGTTTGTTTTCATTATTTTTCTTTTTCACAGGATTGCTTTATCCAGTAGTTGTTCTATTTTATTTAATTTACTGCTACTATTATCATTGATTAATTGTTCGGCAGATGGTTTTTTTTGTTCGGTAGCGTACCAAAGCAAAGCCATTGAAACATAATCCTGCATGTCTTTTCCGGCAAAATTGGTTTTGTAATCAATGATTTTTTCGTTGATGGTTTTCACAGTATTGCGTACCATCTCTTCATCTTCTGCATCAATTTTAAGCCGGTAGCTTCTGTCTGCAATTATTATATTGACGGGGATAAGCAATGGTTTCATAAATTATGTGTGAAGCAATGCAAGACATTTTTCTATGTCTTTTAAATAAATGTTGATGTGTTTTTCCAGATCCTTTTTTGCAGTTCCATCCCAGGAGGCCACATTCATTTTCAATACATCAACTTGTTGCAAAAGGTTGTTTTTATCTTCAGAAATGTTTTGTAGCTGATTCTTTAATTTTTCGTTTTCCTTATTCAGTTTTTCATTTTCTTTTTGCAATAATTGAAATTTTTTCAGCAATTGCTGAACCTTTTCCTCAATTCTTTTTACCTGATCGTTCATGCTTAATTATTGCGTCAAAATATTTTAAGTATCATTTTCTAATTTCTGCAGAAAGTTCCGTTTCAAAACCTTGAATAAGTTTTCCCATCATTTCATCTGTTTCCTTGTCTGTAAGGGTTTTATTTTCATCTAAAAAAAGAAAACTTACAGCCATAGACTTTTTGTCTTTGCCGAGTTTTTCGCTTTCAAATATATCAAACAATTGCATTTCCTGTAAGGTATTCAATTTTACTTTCTTAACCACATTTTCAGCCATCTCATAAGTAATGTGCTTATCAACTACAATAGATAAATCCCGCTGCACAGATGGAAATTTTGATACTTCTTTGTAAGTGATCTTTTGTTTAGTTGATAGTTGTAGAAGTATATTCCAATCAATATCTACAACGTAAACAGGTTGTTTAATATCAAATAGCTGTAATTTTTCTCCGCTGATATCTGTGACAGAGATCAAATTATTTTTTGCAACAGTACCCTCTATTCTGCTTGAATTAGTATCTGAATGGTGACTATAAACTGGCTGTGACAACCCACACAATCGGATTATAGCATCAGCAATTCCTTTTCCAAAATAAAAATCAGATTTTATTTCTTTTGCCTTCCACGAGGTTGACCGTACATTGCCCGTGATGTACAGTGTAAGGTGTTCCTTTTCTGAATACTTGCCTATTTCAGTACTGTGATAAGTTTTTCCAAATTCAAAAAGCAGCAAATCTTTATTTTTTCTGTTGATATTATAAGCAATGGTTTCAAGCCCCGATTCGATCATAGAGGGCCGCATTACATCTAAATCAGCGCTAAGGCTATTAATCATTTTCACCGATGATTCAAGTTCATCTTGCTTATAATAGCGGCTGTTCGTGATAGAGTTGGTAACTATTTCGCTAAATCCAAGCCCAATAAGATAACCGGCAATTTTTTCTTTCAGGTTTTCTTTCAGAATGTTGGTATCTACAGATGGAGTAAGCATAAAGGCACAAGTAATATCAATGTTATCCAAACCGTCGATACGCAATATTTCCTCTACTACATCAGCGGGCAAAGTGATATCTGGTTTGCTAAACGGAACCGCAATTCTTATTTCGTCTATACCTTCATTTACAACTTCAAAAGACAACGTAGATAATATTCGTTTAACAGTATCGGGATGATAGTTTTTTCCGCTTAGTTTTTTGAGGTAATGATATTTAAGTGTTACTTCTGTTTTGTTTTCAGGATTTGGATAAATGTCAACAATGTCAGAAGATATTTCACCGCCTGCAATTTCCTTAATCAATAATGAAGCCCTCTTCAGCACATTTACTACATTAGAAATATCTACTCCTTTCTCAAACCTTGTTGCAGCTTCTGTTCTTAATCCGTGTCTGAAAGAAGTTTTTCTGATAGAACCGGGGTTGAACCATGCGCTTTCAAGAAAAATATTAGTCGTGTTATTTTTTATTCCACTTTTAGCACCACCAAATACACCGGCAATGCACATTGCTTCGTAGGTGTTACAGATTAAAAGATCTGCTTCGTCTAGTTTTCTTTCTTTATCGTCTAGTGTAACAAAAACTTCCCCTGCTTTTGCATTTCTTATTATGACTGTTTGATTATCTATAGCATCTGCATCAAACGCATGAAGCGGTTGACCTGTTTCATGCAGTATATAATTTGTGATGTCCACTATATTATTAATAGGCTTTTGCCCTATAGCTTTCAGCTTGTCTTTCAGCCATTCCGGACTTTCCTTTACTACTATACCGCTAATAGAAACACCCGCATATCTTTTGCATAAAGCAGCATCTTCTATTTCAACTTTTATTGGTAGCTGATTATTGTCTGATTTAAAATTGACATTAAGAGGATTAATAGGCCTTGCATCATTATTTTCATGATGACTAATGTATGCGCAAACGTCTTTTGCTACGCCCAAATGACTCATAGCATCCATACGGTTAGGAGTTAGCCCTATCTCGTAAATCCAATCTGAATAAGTATTGAAATAGTCGCCGGCTTTTGTTCCTGCTACAATATCATTGGGCAAAACCATGATGCCTTCGTGGCTGCTTCCAAGACCCAGTTCATCCTCGGCGCAAATCATACCATGACTTTCTTCGCCACGTATTTTGGCAGCTTTCATGGTCATTGGTTCTCCACCTGTAGGATAAATTGTAGTTCCTATTGTAGCTACTAATACCGTTTGCCCTGCTGCAACATTGTCTGCACCGCAAACAATATTGAGTGGAGTATCTGTTCCAATATTTACCTTAGTAAGCTTAAGTTTATCAGCATTAGGATGTTGTGCTACTTCTACTACTTTACCAACTACTACCCCTTCCAGGCCTCCTTTTACACTCTGAAACTGTTCCAGGCTTTCAACTTCTAATCCAATAGAGGTCAGGATTGAAGAAAGTTTTTCAGGTTCAATTTGTACAGGGAGATATTCACTAAGCCATTTGTAGCTAATAGTCATTGAAGTAATATTTTTTTGCAAAAATACTATTCACCGTTTACTATTTACCATTTACTGCAATGGCAAAGTTCTTTTATTGGCTATTACTGAAACTTTCTTTCTCTTTTCTTATAACATCAATGTAATTAATACTTCTGTATTTCGTTTGAATTAGTAAGATTATTAGAAGATTACAATTACAAGAATATTGAGCTTTTTTTAGCCATTTTTTTATTGTTAAAATGACTTTCAATATTGGACTTATTGACTAAAAATAAAAAATAAAAGACAGTAAAAATACGCTTATAAAGGCCGCGTATTTGTACTAAGAAGAAATACGCAGCCAAAAAGTTCTCTAAAAAATGTTGAAACCTTTGCTGCTACAAAGTTTCAAGGTTTTTACCCATTTTTTACTCTTTTTAGCTAATTTATTTGATGATGAAAACCTAATTATTTTCGTCATTTCTTTGTGCACAAGACTATGTGGATTAAGTTTCTTGATAAGCGGAAAACTTTATTGAAATGTGGACATCTTTAAAAGTAGTGTTAGTAAGCCATACATCATTGTTCTTATTAGCCTTTATTAGTGTAAATTAATTTGTGAGTGAAAGCTTGATAACTATAGGTCAAAAAAAGCTTTTGCGGAGGAAAACAGTTCTCTATATTCGCTGTCCCGCTAATATTTGGTAACAATTTCTTAATAATCAAAAAAAGACGGTTTTTACCCGAAAAAGCGATGTAATTTTTACCTACAATTCCTAAGACCTAATAAAAAATGGATTTTACCAATATCAATAAAGACAGAAAAAAAGGCCGCAAACCATCATTGGAACTAAGCACCATGATGTATGGCAAAGTACCACCACAAGCCAAAGATTTGGAAGAGGCTGTTCTTGGTGCAATAATGCTCGAAAAAAGTGCTTTTGACAATGTAGTAGAAATCTTAAAACCCGAATGTTTTTATGTAGATGCTCACCAAAGAATTTTTAAGTCTTTTCAATCCCTTGCGCAAAAAAGCCTGCCCATAGACATGCTTACTGTGGTGGAGGAATTGAAAATGCGTGAAGAGTTGGATATGGTTGGTGGCCCTTATGCTATCACCAAGTTGACCAACATGGTGGTATCAACTGCAAATATTGAAGCACATGCTAGAATAATTCTTCAAAAATTTATTCAACGTGAGCTTATACGCATAAGCGGAGAAATTATTGGTGATGCTTATGAAGACAGTACAGATGTGTTTGATCTTTTGGATGAAAGTGAGAGCAAAATGTTCAACATTACGAACAATTACCTCAAAAAGAATTTTGATGATATTGGTACAGTGTTGGTTAAAGCCATTCAGCGTATAGATGATTTAAGAACTAAACAGGAAGAGATATCGGGTGTGCCTACAGGTTTCCCTTCCATGGACAGAATTACTTTTGGATGGCAACCAACCGATCTTATCATTTTGGCCGCACGACCTTCAGTTGGTAAAACAGCATTTGCGCTTAACCTGGTAAGAAGTGCCGCATTGCACCCTACCAAACCTACACCAGTGGCCTTCTTTAGCTTGGAAATGAGTTCGGCACAATTGGTACAGCGTATCTTAAGTGCAGAGAGCGGTATTTTACTCGAAAAAATAAGCCGTGGTAAACTGGAAGACTATGAAATGCAGCAACTCTACAGCAAAGGAGTACAAAAATTATCGGATGCACCTATTTTTATAGACGATACAGCGGCACTGAATATTTTTGAATTTCGTGCCAAAGCAAGACGATTGGTTAATAAACATAAGGTAGCTTTAATCATTATTGACTACCTGCAATTGATGAGTGGAAGCGGCGACAGAAATAGCAACCGTGAACAGGAAATCAGCCGTATTTCAAGAGATTTAAAAAGTTTGGCCAAAGAACTACAAGTGCCTATAATAGCACTTAGTCAGTTAAGCCGTGCTGTGGAAACTCGTAAAGAAAGCAAAATGCCACAGTTGAGCGACCTTAGAGAATCGGGTGCTATTGAGCAGGATGCTGACATGGTTATGTTCCTGTATAGACCTGAATATTATGAGATAAATACAAACGAACATGGAGAAAGCAACCGTGGGGAGACACACGTACGCATAGCAAAGCATCGTAATGGTAGTTTAGAAACTATCAAACTAAGGGCATTGCTCCATATTCAAAAATTTGTCGAAGAAGATAGTGACGACTTTGGTGGCGGCGGTAGCAATCCTCCGCAAGGTGGTGGAAATTGGAAACCATTACCTCCGTCAGGCAGTGGCCCTGTAGCACCTGCGGATGGAGGCGCAAAACTCTATATTCAAAAAGGAAGCAAAATGAATACAGGCGGTTTTGATGAAGGCTTGGATGATATGGCGCCTTTTTAGGGAACAGAGAACAATGAACAGTGAACAGTGATTCACATCAAATATTCATAGTTGACACTTAACACTTAACACTTTACACTCAAAACTTGGATGTCCCCATTTTTTTTCTGGAAAACATTCCTTCGGAAAATGTAATTACATTGGATGAAGACACCTCAAAACATGTGGTGCAGGTGCTGCGTATGAAGCCATCGGATAGACTCCAATTGACTGATGGTAAAGGCAGCCTAATAACGGTTGAAATCATAGATGACCACAAGAAAAAGTGCACAGTAAAAGTTGTTGAGAAAAGTTTTATAGAAAAGAAAAGCCAACAAGTATGTATTGCCATTTCCTTACTGAAAACAGCCAGCCGGTTTGAGTGGTTTTTGGAAAAGGCCACTGAAATTGGTGTTACTGAAATAATACCGCTAATATGCAGCAGAACAGAAAAACACCATTTTCGCTACGATCGTATGCAGCAAATACTCATTAGTGCAATGATGCAAAGCAAACAGGTTTGGCTACCAATATTGTATGAGCCGGTTAGTTTTAAACAAGCAATTTTTGTCGAAGATTACTCCACCCAACTCATTGCACACTGCCTGGAAGAAGAAAAAATTACAATTGCTGATTATAGAAACCTACAATCTATAAAAATACTGATTGGTCCCGAAGGTGATTTTACAAAAGAAGAAATAAATGCAGCCATTGGTGCAAACTATAAACCTGTAGCATTGGGTAATACCCGCCTTCGTGCAGAGACGGCAGGAGTTGTTGCGGCAACGGTGTTGTGTGTTTGAAATATTAATTTTATTAAAGCATAGGTATTCAAACAATAAATGTTGAAAAGGCTGAATAGAATTACCAAAAGATGCAGTGAGTGACCCTGCAAAATTGACGGGGCAGGCAACAACTTAAGCTGAATAATAAACTTCTGCTGGTGCAAAAAATAAATCGTTAAACGAAATGGAATTTTGTCCTACGTGACACAACACGGTTCATCAATCCAAGATATCGCCTAATCCAGCATCTTCCATTCCCGGCTGTCTCAACTTTACAGGAGGTTTCATTGATTTCTTCATTCGCATGTTCAGCATTTCTACAATAAATGAAAATGCCATAGCAAAGTAAACATAGTTCTTAAGATGTAGTGTTTCTGCTTGTTCGCCTGCCCATCCTTCTACTAAAAGTACAAGACCCACCATTACCAGAAATGACAAGGCAAGCATTTTTAAAGTAGGATGTTTTCCTATAAAATCTGCAATTCTCTGGCTAAACACAAACATGATGAACATTGCAATGATAACGGCAACAATCATTACCTCAACATGCTTGGCAATCCCTACAGCAGTAATAATACTATCGAACGAAAATATCATATCCACCAAAATAATCTGGCCTATAGCTGCTGCAAAAGAAGCAGGTACTTTATTGCCTGAATTAAACTCTTCTTCCTCCCCTTCTAGTTTGTGGTGTATTTCTTTTACTGTCTTATAAATAAGAAAAAGTCCGCCGGCCAGCATAACTAAACTAGCTATATCAAAGCCCTTATCAAATATTGTAAACACAGGTTTCCCCTTTTGCTTTATCAACCATCCTAATGCTATTAATAATAATATTCTTACAGCAATGCCAGCAAACATCCACACTTTCCGTGCTTTCAATTGCTGATTTTTGGGCATCCGCCCCATGATGATAGAGACGAAAATCACATTGTCTATTCCTAAAACTATCTCTAGTATTGTAAGAGAAAGTAAACTTATCAACGCATCCCAACTCAATAAATAATCCATGCTAATTTTTTTAAAAGTGCAAATATATACCACACAAAAATTCCCGTCCCAATAAACTAATAAACCAATAAACCAATAAACCATTTAACCAATAAACTAATTAACCAATAAACAAGTTAACGTATCAATGATGTATTTATCTTCTTCACAATTCCCGGGCCTTCATAAATAAACCCAGTCCAAACCTGTACCAGTGATGCACCGGCATCCAGTTTCTCTTTTGCATCTGCCCCGGTAAAAACGCCACCACTTGCAATTATAGGAATGTTTCCGCCGGTCTGCTTGTGCAGGTATTTGACTATTTGGGTAGATTTATCCTTTAGCGGTCGGCCGCTTAATCCTCCTGCACCAATATTTTCTATTTCGGCAGCGTCAGTGACCAATTGGCTACGGTCAATAGTCGTGTTAGTTGCCACCAATCCACTAAGCCCCACTTCTTTTGCCAGGTCTGCAATATCATCCAGTTGGCCAACTGTGAGATCAGGGGCTATTTTTAATAAAAGGGGCTTGGGGTTCATTCGTCCCTGATTGATGTCCTGCAAATGGCTCAATATTTTACGCAACGATTCCTTTTCCTGTAGTTCTCGTAACCCTGGCGTATTGGGCGAACTCACATTTACCACAAAATAATCCACACAGTCAAACAGCCCGGTGAAACAGATTTCATAATCCTTCCAGGCCAGTTCATTGGGTGTTACTTTGTTTTTGCCAATGTTTCCACCAACAATTATTTTCCGTCTGTTGGCTTTCAACCTTGCAGCCACCACCTTTACCCCATCGTTGTTAAAGCCCATTCGGTTAATAATTGCTCCATCTTTAGGCAGGCGAAACAGCCTTGGCTTATCATTCCCCGCCTGTGGAAGCGGGGTCACTGTACCTATTTCCACAAAGCCAAAACCCAATGTTTCCAGTTCCCGCAGGTACAGTGCATTTTTATCAAAACCCGCACCCAGCCCCATCGGGTTTTGAAACGGGAGCCCAAACACCTGCCTGTTGAGCGAATCATGTTTTATCTGAAACTGTTTAGCCAACATTTGCCGCATCATGTCACTCCCACACAGTCTTTTCAGGGCATTCATACTAAAATAATGAACATCTTCTGCATCAAAGTTGAAAAGGATATTGCGCAACATTTTGTACATGCCGCGAAGATAATTGATTGGGAAAACATCAGGGTTTTCCAGCCCCGCTCTATTAGAAGATTTTGAAGAAAGTATTTTGTTACAGGCATTTGTTCATTGATTGGGCATTTTGGGCAGCTTTCCCAGTCAGTTTTGCGGCGTTTCACGTCTATAGGGTATTGCTACCATTAGGTCTTTTATTTATTTTGCTATTTATAATTTTCGGAGAAAATTCCAATTTTTTTCTCATGGATTAAAATGAAGGTTATTCTCTCCTTTGTGTTCCTTTGTGTCTCTGTGCCTTGTGCCCGCCCCGTCAGCAATGCGGGGGTTCAAAGCAGCAAACTGTGAAAAAGCCGCCATGAAAATTTGCCGTACAAGTGAGTGACCCCGCAAAATTGACGGGGCAGGCAACAGCCAAAGCTGCACAAAGTCTAATTGCAGTCTAAAAAAATCTTCCAGTTTTTTCTAATTGTCTTCAATTCAAAAAATCATCCTTTGTTGATGAACGTATCGTAAATTTGTGTACTCAAATAAACACCATCATGCAGGAAGCATACATCATAGCAGGGTTTCGCACAGCGGTCACCAAGAGTAAAAAAGGTGGATTCCGGTTTACAAGGCCCGACGATTTGGCAATAGAAGTCATTAAAGGTTTACTGGCATCGGTGCCGCAGGTGGAGGCCAAAATGATAGACGATGTGATTGTGGGCAACGCTGTTCCCGAGGCCGAACAGGGATTGCAGGTAGGCCGCATCATTGCAGCCCGTGCATTGGGCATTGGTGTGCCTGGAATGACGGTCAACCGCTATTGCGCCAGTGGATTAGAAACCATTGCAATTGCCACCGCCAAAATCAGGACGGGTATGGCAGATTGTATCATTGCAGGTGGTGTAGAAAGTATGAGCATGGTTCCCACCGCCGGTTGGAAAACTTCCCCCGCTTACTCCATTGCCGTGGACGAACCAGACTATTACCTCAACATGGGCCTGACCGCCGAGGCGGTGGCCAAAGAATACAATATCAGCCGCCAGGATCAGGATGAATTCAGTTTTCATTCGCACCAAAAGGCCATGAACGCCATTCAAAACGGCTACTTCACCAGCGGCATTTTGCCTATCAATGTAGAACAGGTCTATTTGAATGCAAAAGGCAAAAAAGAAAAGAAATCTTACACTGTTGATACCGATGAAGGCCCACGTGCAGACACCAGCATGGATGCATTGGCAAAGCTGAAACCTGCCTTTGCTGCAGGTGGAGTTATAACCGCAGGAAACTCGTCACAAACCAGCGATGGTGCCAGTTTTGTAATAGTGATGGGCGAAAAAATGATGAACCAACTCGGCCTGAAACCCATGGGCCGGTTGGTAAGTTGTGTAAGTGCCGGAGTACATCCACGCATCATGGGCATAGGCCCCGTGGCCGCCGTGCCCAAAGTGCTGAAAGCCGCCAACATGAACCAATCTCAGATAGATTTGGTGGAACTGAACGAGGCATTTGCGTCGCAGGCATTGGCTGTCATCCGCCAATTGGAACTGAACCCCGAGGTCGTAAACATTAATGGTGGTGCCATAGCACTTGGTCATCCTTTAGGCTGCACGGGTAGTAAGCTTACAGTTCAAATTTTGCACGACATGAAACGCCTCAACAAGAAATATGGCATGGTAACAGCCTGTGTAGGCGGTGGTCAAGGCATTGCGGGGATTGTTGAGAATTTATAGGATTTTATGGAACAAGCAGAAGCGCTTTGTTCAACTTTGGTTGTTGCCTGCCCCGTCAATTTTGCGGGGTCACTCACTTAAACTTTTGGGCAATATAATTCAGCTTTTCCACGGATTATTAAGCCACTGTGGACTATTCATTGTTCATTGTTCACTGTTCATTATTTATTGTTCATTATTCATTATTTTGTACCCCCATGGACATCACCATCAACACCCCCGCACTTTTCTTTCCGGCCATAAGCCTTATTATGCTTGCCTATACCAATCGTTTTCTTGGCCTTGCAAGTGTCATTCGCAATCTGCACACTCAATATTTACAAAACGGCAAGAAAGAAGCTATTCACGGCCAAATTAAGACATTGAAATATCGATTGAAACTCATTAAGAACATGCAGGCATTTGGAGTGCTTAGCTTTTTGAGTTGCATTACGAGTATGTATTTCATTTACATAAACAGCATGACCTGGGCCAATTTGTTGTTTGGCGCAGCCATGATTTCATTTACAATTTCGCTCATCATTTCCCTAATAGAAATAAAGCAAAGCACCAAAGCACTCGAACTGGAAGTAAGCGATATGGACAACATGGAAGACCCAACAATTGTGGAGTACATCAAAAAGAAATTTGAAAGGGAATAGATACGTATGGTAACCAGATTAAACTATATGAATATGTAAAGTTTTAATTCTACACTAATTGTTTCGTAGAAAATTGTGTATGAGTAAATAATTACTTTATTTTTGATTTATGAGGTGTAGATTTTTTGTTTTTTTACTTGTGTTAGGAACAAATAATGTTTCAGCACAAAATAAATGGACACTGCAACAATGTGTCGAATATGCTTTACAAAATAACATATCTGTTAAGCAATCAGATGTGTTGTCAAGATTGTCGAAACTAACAGCTACTCAAAGTCAAATGACTTTATACCCAACTCTTTCAGGATCGGCCAGCGGTAGTTATCAACATGGATTAAGCGAAAACCCAACCACAGGTACGCTGTCAAGCGCTAGTTTTATAGGTGGAAATATTGGGGTGCAGACCACTTATAATTTATTTGATTGGTACGCCAGAAGAAATACAATTAATGCAAACAATACCAACTACAAGGCAGATTTGGTAGGCATCGACAAAGCCAGAAACGATGTAGCTTTAGTAGTTGCAAATGCTTTTTTGCAGGTTATGCTTCGCCGCGAACAAGCCAGAATAAGTGAACTGCAAATGAATCAATCAAGGTTTCAATTGGTTAATACCAGAAAACTTGTAGATGCAGGTAGTCAGCCCGAACTAAATGCATTACAACTAGAAGCCCAATTTGCCAAAGATAGTTCTGCATTACTACAGACACAATCATTGATTAATCAGGCATTAATTAATTTAAAGGCTAGTTTGAATTATGATTTTTCACTTCCCTTCGACATTGCTTCTCCGGATATTGCAAGTATCAAAATAGAAAATATTACAGATTTACTCCCAGAAATGGTTTATAAAATTGCTTTAGATAGTCAGCCGGTACAAAAGCAATACAAGCTCAAAATTCAGGCCGCTCAATATGAAATAAAAGCTGCTAGAGGTTTTATGTATCCTTCATTAACAGCATTTGGCCAGTTAAATACCCGGGCAATAGATGCCAAAACCATTCCTGTAATCACTCAATTACCAGATGAATTAATTGGTTACGCAACTGTAAATGGTTCTAAATATCCTGTATTTACGCCTTCGTTTGGTGTTTCAAGTTTCAAGGGAACCCCTATTTTCAAACAGTTTAATAATAATTTTGGACAAGCGGTGGGCTTAAGTTTAAACTTTTCCATCTTTAATGCTTATACAAGCAGAACGCAGTGGGAAAGGGCAAAAGTAAACGTGCAGCAACTTCAATTACAGCAGGAACAAGAAAATTTGAATTTAAAAACAAATATTTACAATGCCTATCAGGATGCATTTTCATCTTTTCAAAAATACAACGCCTCTCATCGTACAGTTGAGTATGCTCAAAAAGCATTTGACATTGCTAAAAAAAGATACGATATCGGTTTGTTAGGCACATTAGATTTTATCATCACGCAAAATAATCTATATCTTTCGCAGGTAGAAGAAATTAGTAACCGGTATGATTATATTTTCAAAATGAAGGTGTTGGAATTTTACAAAGGCAAAGGGATTAAACTTTAAAAAACAACCGAAATAATTTATCAAAAAGAAAGTTCTGCTATGAATAAAAAACTTAAATGGATAATAATAATACTTGTAGCATTGGTTGTATTATTGATTGCATTAAAAAAGGCAGGTGTTTTTGGAAAAGATGAGGGTATAAAAGTCACATCCGAAAAATTGATAAAAAGGACAATAATAGAAACCGTAAATGCAAGCGGTAAAGTTTATCCTGAAATTGAAGTAAAAGTTAGTCCTGATATTAGTGGAGAAATAGTAGAGTTAAATGTTGTAGAAGGCGATAGTGTTAAAAAAGGACAGGTTTTAGCTAGAATTTATGCTGATATCTACAGCAGTCAAAGAGATCAGGCAGCAGCTTTTGTTACCCAGTCAGAAGCTCAGGTACTAAATTCAAAAGCACAGTTAGGGGCATTGAAAGCTACACTTGACCAGGCTGAATTAACCTATAACAGGCAAAAGAAATTATTACAGGATAAGGTTATTTCACGTGCAGAATTTGAGCAGGCCGATCAAAGTATAAAATCAGCACGGGCACAATATGATGCTGCCGTACAAGGTATAAGAGGTGGACAGGCTTCAGTTTCAAGTGCAAGGGCACAATTAACACGTGCCAACAAAGATGTTCAAAGAGCTACACTGATAGCACCAATGGATGGAGTTGTTAGTCTTTTAGGGGTAAAAAAGGGAGAAAGAGTAGTAGGAACTGCCCAAATGGCCGGAACTGAAATGCTTCGTGTTGCTGATATGAACATTATGGAAGTAAGGGTCAACGTTGGTGAAAATGATATCCCTAAAGTTCATTTGGATGATAGTGCCATTATAACAGTTGATGCATATACCAATCGTAAATTCAAAGGAATTGTCACCAAAATAGCAAGTAGTAATACTACCGCTTCAATATCTACTCAGGTCAGCACTACAGACGTAACAAACTACGAGGTTCATATTCGTCTTTTACCAGAAAGCTATAAGGATTTGATAAATGATAAAAATCGCAGATCATTTCCTTTTAGACCAGGTATGAATGCAAGTGCAGATATACAGACAAAGACTCACAGCAATGTTTTGGCAGTTCCAATAAATGCTGTAACCACACGGGAGAAAAATAGCGACAAGCAAATCACCCATAAAGAAGTTAAAGTTGATGAAAAAGAAGATGGCAATGGAGACAAGGATGCGCAGCCTGTAAATGAAGCTGATATAGAAGAAGTTGTTTTTGTGCTTCAGCCAGATAAGGTAACTGTTAAAAAACTAAAGGTAAAAACAGATATACAAGACATCAATTATATTGAAATTATTGAAGGGCTCAAGGGTGGGGAAGAAGTAATTACAGGGCCTTATAATGTTGTAAGTAAGACGCTTAAGGATGGGCAAAAAGTAAAAATTGTCACAAAAGAACAGTTGTTTGAAACTAAACCAGAAAAATAACCTGACATAATATTGTAAATTATCCAATAGATTCTTTGCCTTAAGGACAAAGAATAAAACTTCAATTTTCTTCAAATGAGATTTGGCATAATAGGAAGTGGTAGCTGGGCAACAGCATTGGCTAAAATACTAACAGACCACGGTCAGCATATCAATTGGTGGATTCGCAATCCCGGTACAATTAGCCATATGCAACAGAGAAGGCATAATCCGCATTACTTAAGTTCCGCTTATTTCAATACTTCCCTGCTATCGCTCAATAATAGTATAGAAGATGTAATAAACCTGTCTGATATAATTGTTATTGCTGTTCCCTCTGCCTATGTTGAAAATGCACTAAAAGATCTTCCACCATCAATATTCCAAGGAAAAAAAGTTGTTTCCGCTATTAAAGGCATTCTGCCGGGGTGTAATCTACTTTTAAATGAGTTTTTGTCAGAAAATTTCCACCTTGATATCAAAAATTACTTCACAGTTTTAGGACCATGTCATGCTGAAGAGGTTGCCTCGGAAAAATTATCCTATCTTACTTTTTCTGGTATGGATGAACCATTAACCCAACAAATTTCACAGTATTTTCAGACAGAATATTTAAATGTTCTTGTCAATCCTGATATTTTAGGGGTGCAATATGCCGCCGTCCTAAAAAATATATATGCACTCGGTGCCGGAATTGCCCACGGACTTGAATACGGTGATAATTTCTTAAGTGTGTATATAGCCAATAGTGCAGACGAAATGGTTGGGTTTCTCAAAAAAGTAGTAATAGATCATGATTTGGAACCTGTCAATTATGCCGCTTCGGTTTATTTGGGTGACTTATTGGTTACCTGTTATAGTCTTTTCAGCCGAAACCGGATGTTTGGTAACATGTTGGGCAAAGGGTATTCGGTTAAAGCAGCTCAATTAGAACTTAATATGGTAGCAGAAGGTTACAATGCAAGCAAATGCATCTTCAAAACTAATCAGGTTGTTAAAGCCAATATGCCCATAGCAAAAATTGTATATCAAATTCTATGGGAACATTTGTCTCCTGAAGAAGGTTTTCGCAATATCGAAAAGTTTTTAATGTAGGCCTGCTTTTTCGGCACTTTACATGATGCCAGTTTCTTTTACCGGATCTGAATCTTAAACTGTCGGATTTTTTTTGCGGCTGCTATTATCGATACCATTCGTTGTATTACTAAAGTATCTAACCACCAATAGGTAATTTGTTTATTGTTATCACCTCAACCCTAAGGTTTTTTTGAGCATAACAGAATATCAATTTACACATTGAAAGGGGCTCTCCTCAAGCCTTTTAATAGCTTAGCCCTATAAAGCAAGTCAATTTTCTACTTAATTATTCATTCTTTCTTTTTTATTTTGTCTTTAATTGCTAGGTCCTTACCTTCGCAGCCCGTTATAATTTTTGGTTAATGGGAAAAGGTCTTTAGGGTTGAGTTGTTTGAGTTTGTATTCGCGGATTATTTTTAAAATATTCATAGAAAATTAAAAATAAATTTTGCGGGTATAAAAAAGCTGTTATCTTTGCACTCCCAAATAAAAAAGGGGTATCAAAAAGTTCTTAAAAATTGCGGTCATCGGGTTGAGAGATGGGTTAAAAAGGTGAGATAATTTTTAGGGAGTTTTCCTTTATAAATTGTCTTCTGATTTGCTTGTTTTCTTTCTTGTTTTGATTGTCATTAAAAATATTTTGTTTTCGGGTTATTGTTCATTTGCTGTAATAGTTGATAAGTCAATAGACCGGGGATATAAAGTTCTTTGAAAAGTATGGAAGTAACAGCGTGAATAGTTTTGATAGACTATTTACCTGGGTAAGAAAAGCGTAACATAATAACAGAACACAAGACTTTAATTTTTTTTTGAGGAATTAATAGTCAGTTCAAACAAAACAT
>JANPGE010000108.1:0-3635 GCA_031423805.1 Segetibacter sp.
CTTTGTGCCACAACATTACGACCTCTTTGTTGAGACCGTTTTGTAAAGCATCCTGCATATCTCTGTCGCAGTTAGATCCGGGGAAAACAACTATTCCGTATTTCATGGATGTAAAGATAATGAGTGAAAGCAAACCATGATGTTGATTAGAAAGAGAAAAAAATGTGGAGAAAACTTTTATAAATAAAAATATTGGGGATACTAACAAAACATCGAAAAAGATGATATTCCAACAACCGTTAAAGTGTGCGATTCCATAGAACAAAACGGGACAGGCTTCAACCGAATTTGAATAGGGAACCGAAGATTGTAACATAATAAAATAATCAACCGGTTACATAATTGAATAATTCTTACCGGATAAATCCCCAGTTTTTGGCAAGTGCAAGTACCAATAACAATAAAAACATCAGGTTGGGCAGGAAATTTTTACGGGGTGCTAAAAATCCTTTTGCAATAAACGGACTTGCCGGAATAAGCCATAAAATGAGGCTGTCAATACCTACATTTTTATTGATAAAGGGAATAGGCAACATAACCAACAACATAACCATAAGTACCCCCCAGTTTTTACGAACATGTATAAGCAACCTGCGGCTTTCGCTTTGCCAATAATACAAACCGATTAGCAAAATAATAATAATGATACAGATAGTTGTGATAAACCAACCGGTCACTTTTGTATCAGGAAGGTTAAGCTGCCAGACGGGTATATATCTGCTGATTGTTTGCAACTCATCACTTAAATAAAGCCATGACGCCAGAAAATAATAGGGGGCAATAACGCCCATAAACAATACCAACAGTTCTGTAACATTGAACGGACGTACCACTAACAGTGCAAACAAAGCAACCAAAATAAGTAAGGCAGAAGGATGATAACATAAAATGCTGATGCCTATAATAAGACCGGTATTAAAAAGTACCGTTTTAGGATTGGGTGCATTGTACAATTGTACCGTTTTTGCAAAAAGCCAGATGACTAAAATATTATCTAAAAGTGCCGGGGTAAGCGCATTCCACTCTTTAAATATACCCGTGAGCAAAATATACACCATAGCAGCCAGGTAATTGGGCTGATTGTACATCCGGTTTTCAGAAAAAAGATAGTTGAGCCGCATGGCCTGAACGATAATTACTACATGATAAATTATTAAAACTACCACTGCATTAAGGGGGGCTATATAATTCTTAAGTAGTATAGAAAACAATCCATCCTGTCCCGAAGCCTGAACACCGGTAAAATTTATAAGAAAATGACTGTGTACAATCAGGCTGAGTAAAATGAGCCAAATTATAGCTACTGGAGAACGGTCTTTGAATAAGGCAACCACACTATATGTTTCTGATGGATGATTTGAGATGAATGAAATACAATCTAAACCCGCTACTTTATTTCGATAATGTAATTCAAATAGCTTTCTTAAAAATCAAGCTTTGCAAAACAAAGATAATTTCGGTACATGCAAGGAAAAATAATTTGTCTTTGCCCAATCTGCTTTCCATAATGTGCCATAAAATCATAACCCTGATCCAGATTTTTTAATGTTGGGTTTCGTGTTACCTTACCGTCAGGTGAAATAGATTGGGCAGACAATAATTGCAATCTTCGTTCCAATTGGTTAAAAAGAAAATGCAACTGATCGCCGGTGTTGAGCAATGAGTAACCAATGTAAGCATCCGTTTCATCATCGTATTGGTTTTTGGTAATCACGTTGGTCCAATTGATCATTCCGGTACTGTCAAACGAAAATACTGTTATGTTTTGAGCATTGTAACGTATGTTTTGCCCAAGATTATTGTAACGGTACCAGGGATAGCCTAAACCTATTGGACCAAAAGAATAAAAATCTGACGGTTGCAAATATGGTGAACCATACATATAATCGTAACGGTTAGTACCACCCCTGCTGGTGCTAAAAAAAGATTCTGCGGCTAATAAAAAACCTCCATCTTTTCTTACAATTATATTACGGATAAAATAATCGTTGAAGGCTGTTTTTGTTCCATTATCGCCACGGGCTTCGTTACGTAATTGTTCATTAAATACTATTGGAGCAACCGAACTAGCAGTGGTAGTGGCCTTGTCCCAAACGCAGGTGTACATACCATCTACATTCCCACGCCGGGTATTGCTATAAAAAGAAGAAATGATATAATGCCGGTTGTAATTATCAGATTTGAGCCTTACATCTTCAAGCCAGGTTTTCTTAAGGTCAATAGAATATACTTCTGTGTTATTGTCGCCGGGCTTTTTAGTAAATAAAAACAATTGTTGCACTTTATCGTGTTCACCTTCCTGCACTGCTCTTAAAAATGCAAAATCACCTTCATTGTCTACCATAAAACCGGTAAGAAAATCATTTCTTTCGGGCATATTGATCCTTAACCGTGTTTTTTCTTTTTGCGCCAACTCTTTATTAAACAACATCGTAGTTACCAGAAAATGCTCATCGTCTTTGCTATTGATTTTTAATAAATCAATGTATTCTTTATTGTCACTGTTGACTACCGAATATATTTTATTACTGGCTAAAAAACCAATAACAGTGGTATCCATCAACATCTCTTTGCCCATCAGTTTGCCATTGCCATCTATTTTGGCAGCCATAGCATAGAGTATATTTTTTTTCTGGTATTGGTAAAACATGTAGCAAAAGTCAGGATAGGCAAGAAAGTCTGCATTAATGATTCTTTCGGGCAAAAAGTCAAGTTTAACCTTATCCTTTTCTTTCAGGTTCATGTCGTACACAGACATAGTGTAGTTGCTTCGTAGTGTTTTATAAATTAAAATGTTACCCCCAACTTTGCCAATTATATCAAAATCAGTTTGTCTTGTATCGTCACGATCAGGCTCGCTGTAGATAACCTTTTGGGCATTCAGCAAAAAGAATTGAAGACAAAGCACCCAACAAGCAACTATTTTTTTCATATGTGGTAAAAATATTTTTCACTGACCCAAATGTAAGGCTATGTAAATAAAGAAAACGCTGCTATTGAGTAATAGGTTTTACTTGTTTTTATTATTTTAATATTTAACAATGAGTTGTAGCTTATTTTTACCTTTTGGAAATGAATAATATACTACATATTACCTACAAACAGCTTCAAGGAAAAATTTCCTGCGGCGACGACTTTTTGCTTTTAGATGTAAGGGAAGATTTTGAACGTGAGCATTTTAATATTGGTGGCCTACATATACCGCTTGCCGAGGTGCTAAACAAAGCTGCAGAAATCCCTAAAACCACACCTGTGATCGTTTATTGCAGAAAAGGCGTACGCAGCCAGATAGCTATTCAGAAATTACAGGACAGGTTTGAATATAAAAACCTGATTAATCTGCAGGGAGGGGTTGATGGGATTAAACAATGACGCTTTACACCAACTACTTAATGAAGATTCACATTTTAAAAACCCATTTTGAAATTTGCTAAAGAATTGGATGTAGAAATACATAGAAATGGTTGAATAGAAAAGAAAAGGTAAAAGTGTGAAACCCAGGTAAAAGTCCGAAGCAGGCTCAACAGAAAGTTCCAAAAAAATCCATTATCACCACAATTAATTCAACCTACCCCTACACTACCTTAAATGCTGCAAAATAATAATTGTTGGCTGTAGCTATTAGTTGCAGGTTG
>JANPGE010000109.1:0-2634 GCA_031423805.1 Segetibacter sp.
GTGCGCTTACCCGTCAAATCTTTAACTGATTTCTTTTTGACTTCTTCAGAAAAAATTCTGCGCTCCCGAATTTCTAATTTTTGCTTAGTTTCATGCCTCATAATTGATTGATTTTTGTCAACCTATTTTAGGCATGCACAAACATTAAACCCTCAACTCTAAACCCTAAACCCTCAACTCTAAACCCTAAACCCTAAACTCTAAACAACCAACTCAACTCCTGACTCCTCTCACCTTTTCTTTCTCATCAAAATTAGCATTCCACGGGCCATTGCCTACTACCAGAAAATATCCCAGTAATAAGAATACAATGATGGAAAGAACAAGTTCTGAATAAGGCCTGAACATACCGCCATTCATATTTACCAGAAAAATTGCACCAAGCAAAATGGGTAGTTGAATAAGGCATGCAAACCGGGTAAGCACACCAATGGCAATCAACAATCCACCAAGAATGTGGGCAAAAACAATAACATGACCAATAAGCATTACGGCGAAATTGCCAAAAGACATATTATGGGCTAACAAATCGTTCATAACGCCCATGTTGCGAAGAAAATCAATCCCTTTGTAGATCAGGAAAATACCTAAAGCTACTCTTACAATGTCCATCCATTTTGGATGATGTGTATCTCCCCATTGTTCCATACGTTCAATGTAGTTCATACGACAGTTTTTTGAAGGTGATTAAAAAAAGAGCTGTAGTAAATTTAGGGAAAATTCAAATAGAATTGAAGGTTTCTTCTATAAAATCAGATTTCATGCTTTATTTAAAAGTTGATTAAGCAGCTTAGCGTCAATAAAATTCGTCCAAAGACTAATGTAATTTTTTAAAAAGAAACCTGTTGTAATTTTTATATAATTTAAATGTAATTATAAGGAAAGTAAATTGCTGTTGCTTTTTTAACAGTAGTTGTTTTTAACTTTGTAACAGGCAGCAAATTCTGAAAGGGAAGTATCTGCCATTTTTATAACCATCTTGAAATACATGTAAGGCCTTGACAGAATACGAAATCATTAACGGGTGTCTTAATGATAACATTAAGTGCCAGCGGATGCTCTTTGAGCAATATGCGGGCAAAATGTTAGCTGTATGTCTGCGCTATACCAAAACCAAAATGGAGGCCGAAGATGTATTGCAGGAGGCCTTTTTGCGAATATTCAAATATATTCATCAATTTAAGTTTGAAGGTTCTTTTGAAGGGTGGTTAAGAAGAATAGTTGTAAATTCTGCTTTAAAAAACATTTCAAAGAAAAGAATAAATTTCTCTGAAATGACAGACTATAATCAGGTTTCAGCAACTATAGAACCTTATGCGTATAGTAATCTGGGCGAAGATGTTATTTTAAAACTTATCAGTCAGTTACCCGAAGGATATAGGTTGGTTTTTAACCTGAATGTAATAGAAGGGTTTAGCCACGAAGAAATAGGTAATATGCTAAGCATACAGGCTAGTACAAGCCGTAGTCAGTTGGTAAAAGCCAGAAAAATATTGCAAAACAAAATTTTGAACATTCAAAAAATAGCTGTGTAAGATGAACGATAAGCTGTTTGACGATTTTATAAAGGAGAAAATTGGAAACCATGTTGCAGCAGTTCCTGTGGGCATGTGGGATAAAATTGTACAGGAAAGAGGGAAGGATAAAAAAGCAATTTATTGGTGGCAACCGATTGCTGCTGTCGCTGTTATAGGCTGCCTGTCCATATTTTTTGGTTGGTTTGATCCATTTGGTACAAGTATAGCAGAGAATAAACCGGGTTCATCTGAACAGAATAATACAATAACCTCAAAATCATCGGGAGCTACTTTAAATAGTCAACTGTCTAATACAGTTAATCAAAATACTATTACAACTGAAAAAGTAACTTCTCCCAATATTAGTAAATCGAACAATCAGGTTGCTAATGGTGTAGCACAACCTAAAGATGTAAATGAAAAAAGCATAGCCGGACAAAACTTAAAAGTTTCATCAATAACCGGAAGTTTGAATGAAACGAATAAGAGATTGAATACCAGCAATTCAAAAAAAGTTTTTGGATCTATGAGTAAACCAAAAACATTGATGAATCAAGATATCTCCAATGAGAAGATTCAATCAGAATCTGAAATTGCACTGGAAGCAACAAGACCCTTTTATGACAGGTACTCATTGTTCTCAATGAAAGAAAAAATAGCTCTACAAAATGCTGCTGCAAACCTGAATTTGAGCAATTTAAAATCAAATTTATTTTCTTCGGTGGATTGTCCGTCAGATAGAAGAAGTGGCAATCATGGATTGTATTTTGAAATATTTGCTTCGCCGGATATGGCATTCAAACAAATGGAATATAAAAAAGTTGGTAATGGAATCAACAGCAAAGACAGCACTTCTACCAAACAACTATCTTATTCCCTTGGGTTTAGACTAACTAAAGAAATTGGGCAGAATTTGTTGGTTAAAACAGGAGTGCAATATGCTCAAATAAATGAAAGGTTTGACTATCGTAACGAGAACGAACGTACGGTTAGTACTGTAATTACTATCAGGACTATTACAAACTCAAACGGAACAACTACTACTATCAGGGATACATCATTGGTTGAACAAATTGGCTATAGAGTTAAAACAACTTATAACCACTATAGAAGTTGG
>JANPGE010000110.1:0-9233 GCA_031423805.1 Segetibacter sp.
ACCGATGTGTTGGAAAAATTGCGCAGCGACAAACCAACCCTTGCCCCAATGAATGTGTGGCGGGCTTACGAAACATTGGAACCCTGCAACGGCTCACCACTGACCGAATTGACGGCCATTGTTGCGTTGATTAGAAAAGTAAGCGGCATAGACAGCACCCTAACGGCTTATGATAAAACAGTGGACAAGAACTTTCAGGAGTGGGTGTTTAAAAAACAGGCAGGGGCTACCAAGTTTAACGAAGAACAAATGCAGTGGCTGCGGATGATAAAGGATTATGTGGTCAACAGCTTTCACATAGACAAAGAGGATTTTGATTTGAACCCGTTTAATGCGGCGGGTGGATTGGGGAAGATGTGGCAATTGTTTGGAGACAAAACGGACGATATTATTAACGAACTAAATGAAGCATTGGCTGCATGATGACAGATGAGGAAATACATAAAATAATAGATCGGCTTTTAAAGCTGCCCAAAGAATGCGAATGGGCGGAGTTTAAATTAAATTTTAAAAGTGAAGAAGAAATCGGCAAATACATTTCAGCTTTGAGCAATGGTGCTTGTTTGCAAAATGAACCCTTTGGCTACCTGGTTTTTGGGATTGATGATAAATCACTTCAGGTTATAGGCACTACATTCAGACCAAAGTTAGCTAAAGTTGGAAATGAGGAGTTAGAACATTGGTTGCTACAGCGCACTTCACCCAAAGTGGAAGTACTTATTTTTGAAACCACCTACCAGGATCGGCTTGTTTCAATTTTTCAAATTCAGGCAGCCCATGGTCAGCCTACCTGGTTTTCGCAGGCAGACTATATCAGGGTTGGAAGCATTACCCGACCATTAAAGGACTTTCCCGAGAAAGAAAAGAAAATATGGACTAAAGGCCCAAGGCAACCATTTGAAAAAGGTATTGCCTTACAAGTGGACTCTAGTGCAGATATTGTAGCATTGCTAGACACCCAATGTTATTTTGATTTACTAAAAGTTGCTTATCCATCAACACGGGAAGCTGTTATTGAAAAGTTTGTAAGTGAGAAGTTTGTAAAAAGTACCGCTTCAAGACTTGCTATTACCAATCTTGGTGCATTGTTGTTTGCCAAAAACATAAGGGATTTTGACACTGTAAAACGCAAAGCAGTTCGTGTGGTTCAGTACGCAGGAAAAAACAAACTAAAAGCAATCAAGGAACACGAAGGGAAATACGGATATGCAGTTGGGTTTGAAGGAATGATAAAATACATCAACGATTTACTGCCCACCAACGAAATTATCGGTCAGGCATTAAGGGATACTGTAAGCATGTATCCCGAAATCGCTATCAGAGAACTGGTAGCCAATGCAATCATACACCAGGACTTTGAGCAAGGCGGCACCGGACCAATGGTGGAGATATTTTCTGACAGAATTGAAATCTCGAACCCCGGCTTACCCTTGATTACCCCTAACAGATTTATTGATGAATGCCAAAGCCGTAATGAAGATCTGGCAGGGATAATGCGAAGATTCAGGATTTGCGAAGAAAGAGGAAGCGGAATGGATAAGGTAGTGGCTAACATTGAAATTTTTCAACTTCCGGCTTACGACGTTATCATTCAGGAAAAGCATACTAAAGTAGTGCTGTATGCCTATCAGAAGTTTGCCGATATGGACAAGCAGGACAGGATAAGAGCCTGCTACCAACACGCCTGTTTGAAGTATGTGATGAATGAAAAAATGACCAACACTACTTTGAGAGAACGTTTTAAGATAGCAGACGAAAATGCAGCTATGGTTTCCCGGATTATCAGAGATACTGCACAGGCGGGATTAATAAAAGAGGAAGATCCGGAAAACAATTCAAGAAAATTTGTAAAATATATACCGATATGGGCCTAGCTTTATTTGACTGGAAAACCTCCGGCTCCACAAAATTGATCGTAAATGCTTCATTTTCAATGAATTGTTTATTTGACGGCTATTTGACTGGGGCAACAAGTTATCCACATTTTGCCCGAATGGCTTATTTGACTGGTAACGAACCTGGCAACAAAAAAACTTGCTCTAATGCCCTATTTTACAGCACTTCCTTATTTGACGGCTATTTGACTGAACACTAAAAAATGACAGCAAAAACTACATATCAAGTCCGTACCAAGTCCGTACCAAGTCCGAGTGAACATGGTGAAAATGGCTTGCCAAAACATTGGGAGATAAAGAAGTTGGGGGAGATATGTCTAACAACAAGCGGTGGTACTCCCAATCGTGGTAATAGTAGATTTTATCAAGGCAATATTCCGTGGGTGAAGTCTGGCGAATTGGATAAAGGATTAATACTGGATACAGAGGAAAAAATTTCAGAGGAAGCTATAAAAAATTCAAGTGCTAAGATATTTCCAAAAGGGACTTTGTTGATTGCATTGTATGGTGCCACAATAGGTAAACTTGCCTTTTTAGGAATTGATGCTGCAACAAATCAAGCGATATGCGGGATTTTTAAAAATGAAAAGATTGAATCAAAATACCTGTATCATTTTTTGTTTTATAAGAAACCGAGCTTGGTAAAACAAGGAATAGGTGGAGCTCAACCAAACATTAATCAAGGTATTTTAAAAAACTTAAACATACCACTTCCCCCACTCCCCGAACAACAAGCCATAGTAGCCAAAATAGAAGCACTATTGAGCGAATTAGACAATGGCAAACAACAACTGCTAACCGCACAACAGCAATTGAAAGTGTACCGGCAAAGTTTGTTGAAATGGACGTTTGAGGGGAAATTGACAAATAAGAATGTGAAGGAAGGGGAGTTGCCGGAGGGGTGGAATGCAGTTAAGATTGAAGATATTGCAACAGTCGGTACAGGTGCAACACCATTAAAGGGGAACAAAAATTATTATGATAATGGGAAAATCGCTTGGGTTACAAGTGGTGCTTTGAATGACGAATATGTAAAAGTGGCAACTGATTATGTAACTGACCTTGCCCTAAAAGAAACCAATCTTTCTGTCTACCCAAAACACACTTTACTCCTTGCTATGTATGGAGAAGGTAAGACAAGGGGAAAATGTTCTGAATTATTAATTGATGCGTCAACTAATCAAGCAATCGCAGCCATCCATTTCAAAAAACACGATGAAAGAGTTAAACCGTTTCTGAAATACTTTTTGCTCAAAAACTATAATGATATAAGGAGGCTTTCATCCGGTGGGGTGCAACCAAATTTGAATTTAGGAATTGTAAAAAAGACAATCGTTCCTTTTCCACCTTTTTCAGAACAACAACTCCTAGTAGATGAATTAGAAAGCAAGCTGACGGTATGCTATAAAATAGAAGAAACGATTAGCCAAAGTTTGCAACAGGCAGAGACGTTGCGGCAGAGTGTGTTGAAGAGGGCTTTTGAGGGGAGGTTGGTGTAAATTAAATAAAATTATTTTATGGAAATAGGCAAATACATACCACTTTGGAAAAGATTTCTACCTGTGATAAAAATTCAGTTGAAAAAATCTCTTATCAAGACGGAAACACTTCAAATGAATCAAACAAATTTTACTGCTACGGGTGATAGAGAATCGTCTGGATACACCTTTAATTTAGAAATTGAAAAGGGTAAAGTTAAGAATGACATAAGTGGAACTGCTGTAGCAAGAGATTTATATGCGGTATTAAATGATGATTCAGCATTGAAAGAATTTTTTCAAGACAAACATTTAAAAATAAGCATGGGGAAACGATTTATTGTAAGTTTTAGAACAATCTTATTATAAACCATATTACCCTTTTTTGCAAAAAGTAGAGAAATTGAGGAAGAGTGTGCTGAAGATGGCGTTTGAGGGGGGTGATGGAAAAGGAATTAATTTATATTTAAACAAAATAAAACACATTATATGAGTCAAGGTACCGATTTGTCGCATTTATATAGCTTGAGAACTGACTTTACAGTAATTGCTCTGACCGGAAGAACAGGTTCAGGCTGCACAACAGTTGCAGAAAATTTAGTAAAAAAATTTGAGGATGTTCAATATCCAAAACCTAACAGCGAAGGCTTCGATTTACACAACAACTCTTATAAGAAATATCAAATAGTATATAAATATGCACAGGCAAATCCGTCATTATTTGAAATGATCTGTTATAGAGATATTATCACACTATTTCTGCTTGAAAAAGATATTCAAAATCTAGTAGTATTTCTTCAGTCCAGCCAAGTAATAGAAGCATTTAGTAGACTTAAGAAAAAAGTCGAACAAAATTATAGCGTCGATTCTGAAAAGGGATTAAAGGAAGCTTTAGAAAAAGTAAACGTAAATTTCTCAATTGAAATCGAAGGATTAAAAACAATATCAGATGAATTTGAAGTGTCAAAAAAACTGTATGAACAAATAGATCATGACCAGATAAGATCAAAAAACCACGAACAATCGAAGCAATTTAAAGATTTTCTTTTTTCAACCAGTTTTAAATCACTTAGCTCTAAGATTCATTCAGCATTAAAAACGATCTCCCCTGCTAAACATAACATCATTTTACAATTAATTACCAATAATATAAGACGAAGTGGAGATCCATATAAATCAAAAGATACCGATGCAACTAATATATTTAAAATAGCAGAAAAGATAAATATTGCAATAAAGGCTATTAGAAATGTAAGCGTTGATGGAAAAACTAAGATTGTGATTGATTCACTTAGAAATCCATTTGAAGTAATGTTTTTCAAGCAAAGATATTCTGCATTTTATCTTGTAGCGATAAATAGAGAGTCTAAAATGGCTGAAATAAAACTAAAGGAAGTTTACAATGAGCATTACCTAATCGTTAAGCAATTATTAGAAGAGGAATATAGTGGAGGAAAAGGTAAAGAGTTTTATAAACAGTTTGTAAGATCTTGCATTGAAAAGGCTGATATTCATATCACTTACCGCGATGAAGATGATACCAAGGAATTAAATGCTGTAAAACTAGATAAAACAACACCATACTTTTCTTGGAAAATGCAGATATTGAAATATTTGGCACTAATTGAACAGCCCGGTATAGTAACTCCATCTCCCGAGGAGCGTTGTATGCAGTTGGCTTATACTGCAAAATATAATTCTGGATGTATTTCTCGACAGGTCGGGGCGGCAATAACAGATGAAAACTACTCTATTAAAGCCATAGGTTGGAATAACACACCAGAAGGACAAACTCCTTGTCTTTTACGGAATGTTGAAAAATTAGTAAATTCTACAGATGAAGAGTTAAAGCAGGAATTGAAACTAGATGATGAAGTAACAAAGAAACTCAAACAGAATAATCTTAATCTGCGTCCTAATTCGGATTTACTGAAAGAGGTAGATCCTGATCTTTATTCTTTTACCCCATTTGAAAAATCTGATGTAAAATTCTTAAAAGCAGTAAATGAAAATTATAAAACCCAGATTGAAGACAATGGTGCTCTTTTAAAAGGCCGAAATGTCTGTATGTGTTTCAAATCATTACATAATTCATGCTACGACGGTAAAAATCAAGTTCATACAAGATCTTTACATGCAGAGGAAAGCGCATTTTTGCAAATAACTAAATATGGCGGAGTTGCTATCAAAAACGGTAAGTTATTTACGACAGCAAGTCCATGTGAACTTTGTGCAAAAAAAGCTTATCAATTAGGTATTCGTGTAATTTATTATGTAGACCCATATCCAGGAATTTCACAACCACAAATACTTGATACAGGAAAAAATCCGCCGGAAGTTCGACTTTTCAATGGAGCGATTGGAAACGCATACCATTGGCTTTATGAGCCATTTATGGCATACAAAGATGAGTTGGCTTTAATCTTGGGACATACCATAAAGGATAAACTCACCCAAATTCAAGAAGAATCGGAAAGAATTCAAGAAGAATCAGAAAGCAAAGAAAATATATACAAACAAGAAATTGATAAATTGAAAAAGGAATTATCAGACTTAAAATCCAATGACAACAACTAACAACACCTCCTCCATTGTCTCCAAAGTCTGGTCTTTCTGCAACCCCCTCCGGGATGTAGGCGTTGGCTATGGCGATTATTTGGAGCAACTTACTTATTTGCTTTTCCTGAAAATGGCAGATGAGTATGCCAAGCCGCCGCACAACCGTACACTCAATATTCCCACAGAATACAACTGGGAGAGTTTAACCAATAGGAAAGGGGCAGAACTGGAATTGCATTATGCCACTTTGCTAAGGGAGTTAAGCACCGCAAAAGGTATTCTTGGGCAGATATTTACCAAGAGCCAAAACAAGATACAAGATCCCGCCATGCTGGCTAAGATCATTGATATGATCAACAGCGAACAATGGCTGGTGATGGGTGCAGATGTGAAAGGGGATATTTACGAACGGCTGCTGGAGCAAAATGCACAGGACGTAAAAAGCGGTGCAGGGCAATACTTTACCCCACGGCCTTTGATACGTGCCATGGTAGAATGCCTGCAGCCGCAACCTATGAAAACGATTGCTGACCCTGCCTGTGGTACCGGTGGCTTCTTCCTGGCAGCGTACGATTACATGGTTGCCCACAACAAACTGGACAAAGCACAAAACAAGTTCCTGAAACTGGAAACATTCTTTGGCAACGAGATTGTTGCAGGCACCCGGCGGCTGGCCCTAATGAACTTGTTCCTCCATAACATCGGTGACATTGAAAGCGACAATTTCATTTCCCCTGCCGATGCCCTTATAGCCGCTTCGCCCATCACCTACGACTATGTGTTGGCCAATCCACCGTTTGGCAAAAAGAGTTCACAAACCTTCACCAACGACGAAGGCGAACAGGAGAAAGACGACCTCACCTACAACCGGCAAGACTTCTGGGCCACCACCAGCAATAAGCAGTTGAACTTTGTGCAGCACATCCGCTCCATGCTAAAGACGACAGGCATGGCAGCAGTGGTATTGCCAGACAACGTATTGTTTGAAGGCGGTGCCGGAGAAACCGTCCGTAATAAACTGTTAGAAACAACAGATCTACATACCATTCTTCGTTTGCCGACAGGCATATTCTATGCACAGGGCGTAAAAGCCAATGTGGTTTTCTTCGACAACAAACCCGCCAGCAAAGACCCGTGGACAAAAGAAGTGTGGGTGTATGATTACCGCACCAACATCCATCACACCCTCAAAAAGAACCCGCTGAACATTGAAGTGCTGAAAGACTTCATCACCTGTTATCATCCCACTAACAGGCACCAACGCAAAGAAACTTATGACGCGGTCACCAATCCCGAAGGCCGTTGGAGAAAGTTCACCTACGATGAAATCATTGCACGGGATAAAACCAGTTTAGACATTTCGTGGCTCAAAGACAAATCCCTCGCAGACCTCGATAACCTGCCAGATCCTGATGTCATTGCAGAGGACATCATCGAGAATTTAGAAGCAGGGTTGGCAAGTTTTAGAGAGATAATGGCGACGTTGAGTGTAAAATAGACAATATTCAAAAAATACTAACCACATGGCAGAGATTTTTATAAGTTATGTTAGAGAAGATAGAATCAGCATGGAAGCAATTCTAAACTGGAAGAAACAAGATGAATCTCTGAACGTGGAATTTAATACAGATAAGCTTTTAATTGACGAATTTAAAAAGTTAGGGCAACTGACTAAACCGATAATAGAAAAAGCATTGGCAGGCTTACTGGATAAATCAAATGCCATCCTGATTCTAGTTGGAAATGACACTCATAACAAAGCGTGGATTGAGTGGGAGTATAACTATGCACAAAACAATAAGTTAAAAGTAGGACTAATCAGAGTATCCAATTCTACAGGCGCACCTCATCCTATATTTCCAAACTTACCAATCGAAAAACTCACGTTAAAATCACTAAAACAAATGATTAAGGATTGGGGATGGGTGCAGTAAACTAATGCTATACTTCCCTAATTGTTTAACTCTTACCGAAACGGACTTAAATAAAAAAGTATCACTATTTTAGTAATCAAATTTTAAAACGAAAAACATGACAACACAAGAAGTAGTCAACCGATATATGGAGTTGGAAAAACAAGGCAAATGGATGGAAATACAAAATGAATTGTATAGTCAGGATATCGTTTGTATTGAACCTGAACATGCTGCGGCAATGGGTCTTGCAACCGTTACAAAAGGATTGGATGCTGTAAAGGCAAAAGGTGCAGCATGGGGTGAAAGCATTGAAGAAATGCACGGGGGATATTGTACTAAACCAGTTGTAGCCGGCAATTTCTTTACGGTAGCTATGGGATTTGAGGCTACATTTAAAGGAATGGGTCGTAGCAAAATGGATGAAATTGCTGTTTTTGGCGTAAAAGATGGAAAAATTGTTTCCGAGCAATTCTTCTTTTAGGGTGCTAAAAAGGAAATGAGACACTTGCTCATTTTATACCGCAGTTGGTGTTTCCCGTACAAGGGGATAGACTTACAACAACAGCTTACATTGTGTGAAAGTTTGCAGGTAAAAAACACATGCAAAGTCGAAAATCACGATTAAAATTAAAGACCATTGATTGACGAAATAAAATACAGCACCGGTTTAAAAAGATTTTGGGCTGCTATTATTGATGGAATTATTTTTCTGCCAACTGTCTTACTTGGAAATTGGATTTTTAAGCTACAAAAGCATATTTATATCGAATTTATTTGGACTGCCTTTTTGATTTTTGCTTCTGCACTTTATGTTACTATTCTACATTATAAATTTGGACAAACCTTTGGAAAGTGGGTAGCGGGATTGAAAGTATTGGATGTAAGTGAGACAAGAAACTTAACACTACAACAGGCCATATTGCGAGACATTTTCGAGTGGATATTGGCGATAGTTGCGACAATCTATTACGGATATCTTGTTTTACGAAACAACACTGAACATTCATTAATTCAAGACTATGCAGAATTTGCGGATAATCTTTTTTGGATTTGGACAATACTAGAACTTGTAACTATGATGACCAATCCCAAACGGAGAGCATTGCATGATTTTATTGCAAGTTCTGTGGTTGTCAGGGTGAAACAATCTTAAGACTTAAATCTAAAATGAATGTCAGGACTTTGCGTGGTAAAGTGTCAGCGTGTTTAAAAATCTTTAAACTGAAAATTATGCCGCTGTTGGTGTTTCCCGTACAACGCATTAGCGTCAACTTAATGATTTTTAGCAGTTGTTGAAAACCTTTGTGGAACTGAAAAAGATATTCAGTAAGGTTTGTTAGAATTGAAAAGAATAGCTACTTGTAATTAAACATCCGGCAAGATGA
>JANPGE010000111.1:0-14504 GCA_031423805.1 Segetibacter sp.
ACAGTTATTTGCATCCTTAACTGTCACTCTATAATCTCCGGCTGCAAGTGATGAAATATCCTGTGTTGTTGCATTACCTGGTGACCATAAATAAGTATAACCAACCGGTGCATTTAATGTATAACTAACATCGTCAATTCCCAAACCGTCATCTGCACCTGCTGCGTCAAAATCACTCCATCCAATCCAGATTGTACCTCCTACAGGTATTGACAACCCGGTGATTGTCCCTGTTATTACACTTCTGTTAGCAGTGGCATTTCCATTTAATGCACCCGTTGAACCTGTTGATACCGGGGCGACGAAATCGAGACTATTGGCGTCAACCCAAGTTCCACCAGAAGTTAGACCAGTTGCACCCAGATTGTATTGGAAATCAAGGCGATCATTTCTACCGGCATTACCCAAACGCCATTGCTCGCCTGTATAGTTAATAGTTAAAGATGTAACAACATTAGTAGTATTATTGGTAATTGAGCGACCAATAAAAGGTGTAACCGATCCTGACCTTACCCCTCCGAAAGCTCTATCTGAATTGGTTCCTGTACCAAAGCTGTAGGTGTCTCCGGTACCCAAACTTCCATCGCCGGCAGAATAACTGCTGTTAGCACCGGAACCGGACTCGGCAAATGCCCAATTCGCTGGAACAACAGATGAAGTACCCGAAGTAGTCAGGGTATTAAAATCTTCAATAGCTGATGTAAACACCGCCGTATTAATAGGCGTTCCTCCTGTTACAGTAATGTCTATCGCCCCATTTGATCCACTGTTACAGCTAACATTGGTATGGGTTTCCGATAAAACTATTGCAGAAGGCTGAGTTATTGTTCCAAATGTTGGTGCTGAACATCCGTTACCATCAAAAACTGTATAAGCATAATTACCGGCAATTTCGGTAAATGAACCTATACCTGTGTAAGAACCGACACCACCTGTTGCTGTTACAGTGACCGTAGATGTTCCACCATTGCAAAGAATTGATGTAAAGGAAGAAGAGGCAACTACCTGTGTAGGCGCAGCCATTGTTCCCGAAATAATATTTGACGAACATCCACTTCCATCGGTTACCGTAAAGCTATAAGAAGCGCCAGCTGCAACAGGATGAGCTCCTGTGCCGGCCAACGTTCCTGTTCCGCCAGTAGCGGATATTTGCACATTCCCTATTCCACCAAAACAAGCAGGTGGTGTAATAACAGCGGTAGCTACAATAGCATCGGGTTGTGAAATTGTCACACTACTTGTTTGTGCAGTACAACCATTTGCATCTGTTACAGTAAAGGTATAAGTGCCTGCTGTAAGACCGGTTTGTGCAGGAGAAATGCTGTAAGGACCTGTACCTCCTGATGGCGCAACAACTACAGAACCATTGTTTCCACCATTACAAGTTACATTGGTAGAACCGGAAATTGAAGCCGAAAGTGGAGATGGCAATGAAGTAACATTTGCTGTAGCAGATGAAGTACACCCATTCAGCGTAACAACAACTGTATAATTACCTGTAGCATTTACACTTATAGATTGAGTAGTCTGTACAGGACTTGTATTCCATGAATAGGAAGATCGTTGTGAAGCAGTTAACGTAATGGATCCACCACAACCATTTGTCTGACTTATAGAAGCTGCTGTATAAGAACCGGTTAGTTTTATATCATCTATTCTAAAGGAGGTAGCACTATTTTTAGAAAATTTTAGGCGAAGATTTGCAGTAGAAGGTATAGTACCGGAAGTTGTTATTAAAGTCCATGTATTGGAAGTAGCAGGTTGAGTGAATGATAGTGGAGCATATGTCAGTCCGTCAGTACTTGCTTCTACAGTAAGTCCGTTGGTGAGGTCTGATCTTAATAGTCCAAAAGTCAATCCTAAACCAGTAACCCCGGTTGTATTTATTCCTGAAATAATCAAATTTTTATCATTTCCACCGGTTGTTCCCATAAATACATTTCCACTTCCTGTGGCGCCGGTATAACCGGTAGATGCAGTAGTAATTCTTACATCACTCTGGCCTGCAGATGTACTTGCAAATGTAACAGGAGAACCACTTGACCATCCTGTGTAACTATTTACTACAGTTGTGCCAGAGGGAGTACCCACCGTTTCATTAAGCAAGGTTATACTACCGCCAAAATTATTTACTGTGTAGACAATTGGTGTAGTTGTGGCCGAGCAGATGCCTACACCTAATGCTGCCTGTGGAATAAAAACCGGATTGGGTGCAGCAAGATTGAAATTTGGGGTTTGCCCATAGTTCCCTTCACCGCTTCCGGCATGAGACAGAAACTGATTGCTAAGGAATGTAGCTGCACTGCTACCGGGATCATTAACCACCATTGCAAACACCTGTATGCCTGATGTAGGCGTTCCGATAGAAGACAAATTGAGAGAGAACTCAAATCCTTTTGCAAAATCTCCGGTTCCTGTATTGGTAATAAATCCGTTATTAAGTGTTGGTGATCCGCTATTGGAATTTGCCTGCATATCATAAAGGTCATAAAACACTGATCCGCCTGCCTGGTTAATTCCTAATACATAATCAGGAGCAAAACCATTATCAAATGTTATAGCACCATCTAGATTTCTTAAAGAAAAATAAGGTGCATTTGTTCTATTTGTCCATGCACCAAGATTATTAAAACCACCTGATTTGCTATCTATGAACAACAAGATTTTATTACCACTATTGTTATCTATATTTCCTGCAAGGGCAACATTAATTTTTGATCCATCTCCTTTTACAAATAGGGCGTCCAACCGGTTATTTCCAAACCCTGATGTGGCAGGACCGCCGGTTGACTTTACTATCGGGCTTCCCCATTCGCTGGCATTGATATTTCCATCGTAAGTCAAGGCAGAACTCACCGTGACTTTTGCAGCATCATTATTGACCGGAGTAAATGTGTATGTTGCGGTAGCTGAAGGGCCTTGAACAGAAATATTATTCACGAAAAACTCATATAATCCTGCTCCTGAAGCGGTTAAAGTAACCGGGGTTCCGGAACAAACGGGTGAAACCGGATTTGCCATCAATGTGGCAGAAGGTGGGGTAAAAGGAATAACCGTCTGCGTATTAGATGTTAAGGCATTACAACCCGATCCTGCAGCAAAAGTTACATTGAGCCTGTATTGAGAAGGAGTAGTAACTGATGGTGAATAACTAGCTGCGGTGGCGCCTGATATATCACCCCATGCCGCAGTTACATCGTTCCACAATTGCCATTGATATTGTGGAGTGCCGTTGCCCCCTGTTATAGTTCCTGCCCCCAATGAAGCACTAATATTGGCATTACATGAGGATGCCGCTCCTGTAATTGATGTCATTGCAGGTTGAGCATTAACAGTAAAAGTACCAGAATTAATACTTGTAACAGAGCAACCACCCGGTACACTAATTATACAAAAATATTTTATAGGTCCGGTAACTGTATTTGAAGGTGTATAAGTAGAACCTGTAGCTCCGTTTATTAATGTATTAACACCACCAACTGTGCTATACCATTGATAGGATAAATTAGTTCCTGTTGCAGAAACGCTTATGGGTGAGAACGTTCCTCCAGGGCAAATCGTTTGGGCAACCGAGGATGGAGAGGCAATAAGCACAGGTGCTGCATTTACCGTAACAAGTCCTGAAACGTTACTGTTTGCCTGCCCGCAATCTCCATAAACTACACAATAATAATATAGTGCCCCTGCAACATTTGTGGCCGGTGTATAAGTTGAAGATGTAGCTCCATTAACAGATGTGCCACTTGTATTAGATGGCGAAGTATTGCTGTACCATTGATAGCCAATAACTGTTCCGGCACCATATGCCGCAACAGATAAAGGGGTAGCTGTTCCATTTAGGCAAAGTGTCTGAGCCGTAGTTGAAGGTTGGGCCATGATAGCGGGATTGCCAATATAAAGGCTATTAATAAATTGGTCCGCTCCTCCGCCACTTCCTGAATTAAAATTAAAAAAACGTGCCTGTGCAGGTGATTGGTTTCCTGTGGAGTAAAATGTTCTGCCTGTGTAATAGGTTACAGCATTTGTCGATCTGTTTTTTATTGAAATAGAATAAGTGTTGGCAGCTGTATATGCAATTATAATATCGAGCCCGGTATTAGTATATACAACACTGGTTGATAGTGCCCCTCCACCATCGTTAATGGTATAGGTTGATGCCCCTCCAACAAAATAGAATTCCATTAGATTGGCTCCCGCAGCATTTTGAAGTCCGAAGCCAACAGTTCCACCATTTTGAATACTTCCATTATCCATTGAAAAACTAAAAGTGTTTCCAATACTCAAAGGACTAACAAAAGGCCTGATAGCAACTGACTGGAAACCAGAATTGGCATACATACCCCATGAGCGGTTACCGGAATTGATGTCTGAACTACCGATAAAAAAACCAGAGTTTGTACTTCCAGAAAGTGACCATGGACCAAAGCCTGCTGTATTGTCATTTTGCCCATTAGTCCACGAGGTGCCATAGGTTGCAGCACCCGCATCGCTGGATTGGCAAGGATTATAAATAGAGGACGAGACGGTTATATCATCTAAACGTATTCTGTCACGACCATTAAGTGTACCTGAAGAAATATAATACACCCAACGGATTTGTACCACAGGCTGATTATTTACTGCGGCTGGTAAGGCAACATTTGTAAAAGTAGTTGCTCCATTTTGTGTAGTAAGCGTATTGGTGAGGTATTCTGAACCAGCCACATCAATAAATACACCTGTTGTTCCCAATCTGTATTGCAGTCTAAGACCATTTACCCTGTCGTTGGTTCCACTGCCCCCCGAGTTGAGCTGTTGGGCAGTAAAGGTTACCAGCAAATTTGTTCTTCCTGTTGCATTCAAGGCTACTGCGATAGCACCAATATTATTTGAACCACTGTTGAGCAGGCTTATTCCATTTGCTATTTCGTTTCTTATGGAACCTGTAGTTATAGAAGTTGAATTGTCCAACAATATTCTGTCCCCTGCCGGTTCACTTGTTAAGGTTGCAGTTGTTAGTTCTGCGGTAAATGCCCAACCCTGCATAGAAGCCGGATAGGTGGTTGTTGTACCTGCTGCAAACCCCGTAAAGGAAAAGCTGCCGCCCGAGAGATTGAACGGTGTTGGGTCGGTCCCCGGCGCATCGGTAAATAGCGCAAGGGCTTGTAGTCCCGAGGTTTGGCCAACTGCGGTTACTTTTAGAGTGGACCCTACACAATCGTCTTCACATACATGCCAGTTAGTTTCGAAACCACCATTAGCATCTGCCGTTACTGTCCATGGATCATGGTCTTCACCACTATCGGGAGTGCCATCGGCATGATGTACTACAAGGGAAACAGTTTCTCCGGCGGTAAATCCTGATCCAGTAAAAGTAGCAGTAGTACCGGGACCGTAATCCGGCTGATCCGTGGTTATGGTCTGTGCCATAACACTTACACTACACATTAACACTACAATTACCAGAATCGCTTTAAGCGATGCAAGCATAGAATTCTTCTGCATACAGTTGTATTAAGAATTTAAAATAATAAAAAGTATAGAAATTGGTTAGGTGCATGCAGAAGTTCTATAAACCGATTTATAACCAATCGGTTTATTTATTGTTTCAGGCAGGCAAGGGAGATTTGATAGAAATTGGAAAAGAAAAAACTAAGCTAATGTAAAAAGTTAAAATTATTAACATTTTTGTTTAAAATATTTACATATTTATTATTGAAATTTAAATCAGCTATCACTAATTTTTAGATTTTTTACCATAAAATATCTTTCTGAAAGTATAGAAAAAAAGTAATAAAAACTGGCATCTATTTAACAAAAATGTAAAAGTTTATAGCAGTTAAAAAATGGGCTTACTATCTTTTGGGGTTATAATATATTAAATGGTTTGCTGTTATATCGTGTAAAATAAAAAGCCGCACTGAAATTAATCAATGCGGCTTTTTGATAGAAAATCAACCGGTAAAAAATCAAAGAAAAATCGAAGTATTATTTAGCATAATTATTAATTAATCTTTACTGCTTTTAATATCTTCACTTCATTACCTTGCCTTATTTCAATTATGTACATACCCGGTGCAAATTCAGATCCAAAACGTAAAACCTGTTCTCCCTTTATTTTAGATTGGTAAATGCTTTTTCCATTAATATCTAAAACTCTAACCAAAACTGATTCATTAAAATTGCCACCGTGGGTATTTAATGCAAATTGGTTAGAACTAGGATTTGGAGAAAGTGTAATGTCAAAATTAGTGTTGGTGATGGTATTTTTGGGAGCACTTTTAAATCCATCAGGATTGCATGGGTTTATTGATTGTAAAATTGGAATTGACACGGAATTTCCTAAACAGCCATTAGCGTCTTTTACATAAGCTCTGTAACTACCCGCTCTCAATCCTGTAAAAGAATTTGTAGAAGAATAAGAACCTACAGTGCCCAACCTGTATGTATAACCAACTGCTGTAATTCGGGATGTGCCACCTGAACCGTTTAGATCAATGGTACCGTCGTTGGCATCGAAACAGGTAAGGTCTGTACTTGTATAGCTTAAAGAAACTTTAGTGGGTTGAGTAACTACTGCTGGTATATTTCCAGTACATCCATTTGCATCTTTTATGTAAACTCTATAGGTTCCGGCTCTCAAATTTAAATAAGAACTATTGGATGAGAAAGCCCCTGATGTGCCCAGCCTGAAAGTATGAGGTGCTGTACCTGTAGTTGGTGTAACGGTTATAGAACCTGTATAAGTTGAGTTACAGCTTGCATTTACAATTGCAACAGTACCTGTAATTGCTGCAGGTTGCATAATAGTAATCTGGTTAGATACTCCTGCACAGCCATTAACATCTAAAATAGAAACCCTATAACTACCTGCCTTGAGGCTGTTGAATGTATTGGAAGGGCCATAAACACCACTTGTACCTAAACGGTAAGTAAACGGACTTACTCCGTAAGTTGGAGTTACAGTAATAGAACCTGTAGCTGTACCATTACAACCTGTAACATCTGTTTTGTTAGTAGTAGATGTTACCGATAATATGGTAAGGTGTAATATTCTTGCACTATCGCAACCTGCAGCGTTTGTTGTATGCCATACAGCGTCTGTTGAAACTTTATAAGTGCTGTCGTGCCATGTAAATTTGTTGCAAACTGCAGCAGTGGTATCAGAAGTGGTATTTGCTTTTAGGGTTAAGTTAAGTGTCGCCGTGCTGTCACAGGTAACGGCATTTCCGTTTGGAAATACTTTTACAAGTGTACCTGCACCGTTTAGGGTCATGCCATTCCAACTGTAGGGTAGTTCAGAAGGGCAAACTGCAATGTTTGTTGTAGAAGTAGTGGCACATGGCACTAAAAAGCCGCGTATTTCACCTCCTGGAAAAGTAGAAGAGTGAAGATTGAAATAAGTTTTTCCACTTGCCATTGCTAATTTTAATGCGGCAAAAGCTGATGATGCTGTGCCACCATTGGCAGTAATATAACCCGAAGAATAACTTGATGCCAAAGTCATATCAAAAGTTTGATCATAACTGCCAGCAGTAAATCCGAATGGGAAAGCCGGAAAGTTGGCAGTAGCTACACCAGCAGTTCCTGTTAAAGGAGCTGCAGTTGCTCCATGAATATGTGCAGCGGAAGCATTGCCCGTTAATCCATTAAAAGCACATTCAACTCTCATGGTATTTGCAGTTGCATCTATAGTTACCTTAGCACCTCCAAGCCCTGGTGAAGCATTGGCTGGTGATTCTTTTGAACCCAAAAGTAGTGCTCCATATTGAATTGTTTGCGCCTGAATGGCTGCGTAGGCAAAGTTTGCCAACATAAGGAAGAGTAAAAATTTCTTTTGCATAAAGTGTTAGATTTAAAAATTAGATGAAAACGTAGACCAAATGGTAAAGTTAATTAAATAACATTATCGGAGTACAAGGGAGTAAACCTTTTAATATCGCAGGCATATTTTGAATTTTGAGATAGACAGTTTTTGAAAATTGTTCTCTCAATACTATTTAACTGTAATAAAATACCCGATTAGATATACTAATCGGGTATTTCTTCTATATCCAAAACTTAAATTTTATAACCGCATTTTTAAAACTTTGATTATGTTTCTTTCTCCGCCATGAATTACTTCTACAAGATAGGTTCCTGCTATTAACTCCTGCCCAAATATCAATGAATTGCCTAGACGCCTCTTCTCTGAATAAACTACTTTGCCATTGACATCATACACCCGTATTGTTATCAATTCTTTGTTTCCGGATAACGGATGAAGAATAAAATAATTGGTTGTTGGATTCGGACTAATTGTTATAACTGATTTTCCGGAAGCTCCGTTTACAATGCTATTATTTACTTTACCATCAGGATTACAAGGATCAAGGGATTGTAAAATGGCAATAGAAACCGACCCGCCATTACATCCGTTCGCATCTTGTATATAAGCTCTGAAACTACCTGGTTTCAAATTAGAAAAGTTATGGTTTAAATTATAATTGCCCGATGTACCTAAACGGTATTGGTGTGGTGCAGTACCTCCGAAACCGGTAAGCGTAATGCTTCCATCATTTTTGCCATAGCAACTAAGATCTGTTTTAGTGTAGGTAAGTGTTACTTTTGAAGGTTGTGTAATGGAAGCAACTACATTTCCTATACAGCCATTTACATCCTGCATATAAATTCTGTAATTGCCTGCTCTTAAATTGCTAAAGGTATTTGAGGTAATGTAACTACCTGTAGTACCAAAACGATACAGGTATGGAGCTGTTCCATTAGTTGGAGTTAATGTTATAGAACCTGTAGCTGTTCCAAAACAGGAAGCATTTGTATTGTTAAATGTACCGGTAATGGGTGGTTGTTGTGCTATAGTAACCTGACTGCTGATACCCGAGCAACCATTGGCATCTAAAATTGAAACACGGTAAAGTCCCGCTTTTAAACCTGTAAATGTATTTGAAGCAACATAATTTCCTGAAGTTCCTATTCGGTAGGTATAGGGCCCTGAACCATTAATTGGTGTTACCGTTAAAGATCCGGTTGCACTGCCAAAACAAGTGGCGTCTGACTTTGAAGTTGTAGAATTGATCTGTCTGATATTAACTGTAATACTATCAACAGCTACGCAGCCATTTGCCCTTGTGGCCGTTACTTTATATGTAGTGGTTTTAGTAATATTAAGGGCATTTACCTGTGCGGTATTATTTGTTGCAAGGGTAGACCCGGTCAGGGTTTCTGTCCATGCATAAGAAAATTTTTGAACTCCATCTATAATTGTAATTGTGTAATCTTCGGTTTCACCAAAACCACTGTTGGTATTACCACAAGCTTTATCAGCGCTATGTCCGGCTGATCCATCGCTAGATCTTACCCGCATTCTTGTAGTTCCGTTTATTGCACCTGCGGGTATAGTAAAACTAATATTGTCCGTTGTTAACGAACCCACATTGCCCGATATACCAATGCTTTCACCTGAATCAAATACGCCATCCTGATTATAATCAATCCATCCTCTTATATAGCAGTCTTGCCATGTTCCTCCACCCACGGTCATCGTATAGTTTGTATTTGCAGATAAGGATGCTGTTGTTGACCCTGATGATGGGTATAAAGTATAGAAAGGACTTGCTGCCCCTGCAGTTGTATTGTTAAGGGATGTTGTTGCAATGCTGACTAACGAAATATAGTCTCCTTCTGTAGTTCCAATACTATAGCTTGTAGTACAATGTGATTCAGGATTATCTATTCCACTAGCAGTAAGCAAACTGTTACCACCACTACAAATACTGTCAGGCAGGGCTGATACGGTTACTGCAATGCTGTTAATGATATTTATTGTATTTGATGTTGCCGAGCATGTTCCTTTGGTAATGACCACCCAATAATCTCCCGGTGAGTTGATGCTGTATGATATACCGTTACCAACAGATGTACCGTTTCTAAACCATTCATAAGTGGCATTATTATCAGGATTGTTTACAGATAACAATACCGGTGAGTTACAATATCTGTAAGTAGGGGTGCTTATTTGTACGCTGCAGTATACTCCGCTTTGTGCCATTTGAAGTGCCGCATAAGCATTTACCCGGCCATGGCCGGTTTTGTTGTTCCATGTTCCATAAGGTTGATTGGGGTCAGCAATGGAACTGTAAGAATAAAGTGGTAGTTTGTCACAACTCAATTCCAGTATTTGTGTAGCCTGTGCCACTGTCAGATTATTATCAACCGATAAGATCAATGCTACAACCCCTGCTGCATTTGGGCAGGCAGAGGAGGTTCCGTTGAAGGTGTTGTTATAATCGCCTGCTACGCCTGCCGATGCGTTATAACCTCCTGAACCCTGAATATCAGTTGTTGCTATTTTTACACACGGTGCTACTAAATCGAGACCACTACCGTAGTTGGCTCCCCACCAATTTTCTCCGTCACAGGAGTTTCCTGTTTTTCTTTGGCTACACATATTTACGCCACCTACAGAAATGACCTCGGGATTATTGGCCGGGTAAAGTACACCGTCTGCATTGTTGTTGCCACTGGCAAATAGTACTACACAACCTTTGCCATTTCTGCCTAAGGTAACTGCTCTGTGTATGGCATCATCTATAGCGTTGCTGGATCCTCCGCCGCCATAGGAATTTGATATAACATCAGCTCCTTGTGTTCTGATATAATCAAAGGAAGCAGCTACTGCGGCATCTCCCATATAAGTGCCGTTGCCCTCAAATATTACTGCTGGTATTATCTTACAATTGGGTGCTACACCTGCAATACCTATATTGTTGTTAGCCACAGCAGCTATTATGCCGGCACAATTGGTGCCATGTGCCCGGTCAGGATTTAAAGGTGCACCGTCACCCGGGTTTGATGTCATAGTACCACCATTATAACCCTGTAGCAGGTTGGCTTGCAGGTCAGGATGCGTAAGGTCGACTCCTTCATCTATTACACCAATTTTTATGTTTGGAGATCCCATAGTAATATCCCAGGCCTGTTGTATTTTCATATCAGCTCCTGCCGTACCATTATACTGTGCTGCGGAACCTGTATTGTTATGACCCCATTGCAAATTGTATAAAGGATCGTTAGGTGCAGTAAATTGTGCATTGTAAACAATCTTATCGGGTTCTGCATATTCAAACAGGCCTGTTTCATAAAACAGGTTTGCCATGGCTAGCCCATCGTACCCAGATTGTTTGCCTGCTGAAAGTATATAAATGTTGTTTTCAAATGGGTATTTTCTTACTAATCTGCAAGAATTTTTTTCTATTAATTTTTGTAAGGAAGTATAAGGTTGTCCTTCTTTTAACTTAACTATAAACTCTTTACCATAACTATTTAATTTTCCAGAAGGGGTTTTGAAAGCCGGGCGGGCAAACAATAAACCGGGCATTGTTTTAAGCCTTGAAAGTAAAGTGGTTGCATTTCTTGAAACGTTCAGATTGGCTTTAATCATCAACTGTTTGTTGGCCAATGTTTGTTCTATAGAGTCTGTTGCAATGGATAATATTTTTGACAGTGTCTTTTTTAATTCAGTAATTGATAATCCTGGTTGATACTCTACAATTATTCGATCATAAGAAACGGGGTACGAAACTTTATTCCCTTTGTAATAGTAGGAGATATTTTGTTTTGTTTGGGATTGAGCTGATCCAAATAACACCACCAAACCAACTAGTAAAAATATTATTTTCATTGTTCAGAATTCAAATTTATTTTAATTGATAGATTGTTGCCGAAGAAAATTTTAAACGCCGTCCATAGAAAAATTTATATGGATTTAATTATTTCAGAATTGATTATAAACGTTTAGGTTCATCTTTTTATTTTAATTATGCTTTTTAGGGTAGGTTATAAAATGTCCTCATTAATAGGGGTAAAGTACGATGGCACAATGTTTTTGATTACAGTATAAAACATAAAATGAAAGCAATCTGGAGCGGTGCTATTGGTTTTGGACTGGTAAATATTCCTGTTAAACTATATAGTGCAGTAGAGTCTTCATCGCTGGATTTTGATATGCTCGATAAAAAAGATCATGCAAATATTAAATTTAAAAGAGTAAATGAAAATTCAGGAAAAGAAGTAGTATGGGATAATATTGTAAAGGGATTTAAAATTGAGGATAAATATGTTATTTTAACTGAAGAGGATTTTGAAAAGGCCAGTCCTGAAAAAAGTAAAATTATAGAGATTGCTGAATTTGTTGACATTGCTGATGTTGATTCAATTTACTTTGATACACCCTATTATCTTGAGCCTGATAAATCTGGTACAAAAGCTTATGCATTGCTAAGAGATGCATTGTTGAAATCTAATAAGGCTGGCCTGGGCAATTTTGTTTTGCGTACCAAAGAAACACTTTGCTTAATTAAGCCCTTTGATAATATTTTATTATTAAACAAGCTCCGTTATTTTCAGGAAATAAGGCCGATAGAAAATATAACCATACCAGCAACTAAAAGTAAACCGGCTGAATTAAAAATGGCCATGGAGTTAATTAATCAACTTACAGATAAATTTGATATTGCTAAATATAAGGACACTTATAATGAAGAATTAATGAAGCTAATAAAAGCGAAGTCCAAGGGTAAAAAAATTACCACGCCACAAATGAAGGTGGTACATTCCACTGCGAAAGATCTGATGGAACAATTGAAAGCCAGCATAAGCAATTCACGAAAAGCATCTTAAAATGGCACTTTCAACTTACAATAAGAAAAGAAATTTTAAAGCAACAGCCGAACCCAAAGGTTTAGCCGATAATAAGTCTTCTTTTAGATTTGTTGTTCAACGTCATCATGCTTCACATCTTCACTATGATTTCAGGCTAGAGTTAGGAGGGGTTTTAAAAAGTTGGGCGGTGCCGAAAGGCCCCTCACTAAATCCCAAACATAAAAGACTTGCAATGATGGTAGAGGATCATCCGGTAAGTTATATCGGGTTTCAAGGAACTATACCCGAAGGTAATTATGGAGCAGGGGACGTGATGATTTGGGATGAGGGAACTTTTGTACCTGTAGACAAAAATCATACTCCTATTACAGATAAACAGGCACAATCAGCTTTAAAAAAAGGGGAATTAAAATTTGAACTTAAAGGTAAAAAACTTATTGGTGAATTTGTATTAGTACATCTGAAAACTGATACTTCAAAGGATAATAGTTGGCTACTCATAAAACATAAAGACCAAGGTTCAGTAACAACAGATTATAATAGTGAAGATGAAGTTGCTAAAGCTGTAAAAAAATCTGGTTTAAAAAAAAAGTCCAGCCAGACAAACTGAAGATTTATAAAAGCTATGGATCGGGAACCCCATCAAAAATATTAAATCCGATTAAACCTATGCTTGCCACGTTGGCTGATAAAGCATTTAATAACAAAGAATTTATTTTTGAAGTTAAATGGGATGGATACAGGGCTATTGCAGAATGGGATAACGAACAACTTAAATTCTATTCAAGAAATGGATTGGCTTTTACCGACAAATTCCCTTCAATAGTTCGGGCCTTACAAAAGATAAAACATAATGTGGTTTTGGATGGTGAAATTGTCTTGTTGAATAGCGAGGGGCAACCTGATTTCCAGGAATTACAACACTATGATAATCATCAGGAACAAAATTTGGTTTATTATGTGTTTGACCTTTTATTTCTGGATCAGAAAAGTGTGCAGCATTTACCTTTAATACAACGAAAAGAGTTACTAAAAGATTTGCTGCATGTTACAAATAATCCCGTTTTAAAGTATAGCGATCATGTAGTAGGAGAGGGCAAAGAAATGTATAAAGCTGCTGTTGCTAAAAACCTTGAGGGAATAATGGCTAAAAAGGCCGACAGCCTCTACAGTATAGGAATTCGTAGCAGGGAATGGTTAAAAATAAAAAATCAACAGTCCCGGGAAGCCATTATAGTAGGATATACTCAACCGAGAAACAGTCGCAAATATTTTGGTGCCTTAATTATGGCTCAATATGTAAATGGTGCATTGCAATATATGGGTCATACCAGTACAGGATTTAATGAACAAACCCTAAAAGACTTATGGGGAAAAAATGCAACCGTTGGTAATAAAGCAATCCCCCTTTATCAAAAAAGTAAAGGTTAACATGCCCGTGACCTGGATTAAGCCTAAGTTGGTTAGTCAGATTTCATATACCGAAAGTACCAAAGATGGATTGTTGCGTCATCCTGTTTTTCAAGGTTTACGAGATGATAAATCCATAAATGAAGTAATAAAAGAAAATGAAGAGCCCCAAACAATTGATGTTATGAGAGAGATTCTACCCACCGCTGATCTGTTACTAATGATTGGTTCTAAATCTATTCAACTTAGCAATTTATACAAAATATTTTGGCCCAAAGAAGGATTTACAAAAGGTGATGTAATAGAATACTACAAAAAAATTGCACCAATAATATTACCCTATTTAAAAAGCAGGCCTTTATCCTTAAAGCGAAATCCTAATGGTATTATTGATGATGGGTTTTACCAAAAAGATGCCGGAGAGAATGCGCCATCGTGGATTAAAAAGATTGATA
>JANPGE010000112.1:0-4309 GCA_031423805.1 Segetibacter sp.
GTGCTGCCCGATACGACGGGTTGTATGCAGATGCAAGCCAACTGGTCACCTGGTTAGACAATCATGACTTTGGCCCCAACAACAACTGGGACATGCGCTACAGCGGCACCGATGAAAACCTTGCCGCCTGCATGAACTTTATGTTCACCTGGCGTGGCATTCCCAGTGTTTACTATGGTACAGAAATGCGTTTCAAGTCAGGCGTTTTCACTGACCTGCACGATGCGGCAGGCATTAACCAAAGCCTGGATCAAACTGGCCGTGCCTATTATGGAGATGTGATGAACAATGCACCCAATCACATCATATACAAACACATTAAACGACTCAATGCAATAAGAAAAGCAATTCCTGCTTTGCATAATGGCACCTGGTCATGGGCAGGCAATGCCCCCGGAAATGGAGTTGGCTATACACGCCGCTCCGGCAGCAGTTTTGTGGCTGTTGGTCTGGCCAAAGATGGTGCCGCTTCGTTCAACTTTTCAGGGCTTGATAACGGCACTTACAGAGATGCAGTTACGGGCAGAGTAGCAACAGTGAGTAATGGTAATTTATCTTTTACGGTCACTTCCGGTTCGGCAGGGATCTATGTACTCAATGGCCCGGGAATGATCGGCGAAAATGGTGCAGGTTTTTTTGAAGCCTGTGTCAATTGCGTAAGCACACCTGTTGTAAAAATAACTCCATTCAGTGGCAACTATGCTGCCCCGATTACGGTTATATTATCTGCCACCGGCGGCACTGCATCTTACAGCATTTACTACACAACAAACGGTACGGTTCCTACTTCGACCAATACAAAATACACAGCACCATTTGTAGTTAACAGCAGAACTATTGTGAGGGCTATTGCTGTAGATGCTGCGGGTAAAATTTCTGAATTAGACGGGCAACAATATACTTTTGAACTACCTCCACTTACATTAAAAGCCACCCCTGTAGCCGGCAATTATTATGCTGCGCAAAATGTGACGCTTACCAGTACAGGAGGCAAAGCACCGGTTAAGATTTACTACACCACCAACGGCACAACCCCTACAGTTGCAAGTCCACTTTACACCGCTGCTATCAATGTAGCTACTGCAAAAACAATTAAGGCGCTAGCAGTTGATTCAATAGGAACACAAACATTTTTGACTGCCGCCTATACATTTTTTATTCCTCCACCGGTGGTTGCGGCTACACCTGCAACAGGCAACTACCCTACGCCACCCGTTACCGTTACACTAACAGCTTCGTCGCCCAAGCCGCCTGCAAAAATATACTACACAACAAATGGCTCTGTGCCTACAACTGCAAGCACTTTATATACCGGAGCTTTCCAGGTAACAACCCCAGGACCAAAGGTTATTAAGTTCATCGGTGTAGATTCAATCAACCAAACGTCAGCCGTTGATAGTGTCAAATACACCTTTAACCCCATACCTGATATTTGGGTTTACTTTAGAAAACCGGCCACATGGGCTGCCGCCAAAATACATTATTGGAATGGGGTTCCGACAGGAACTATTACGCCTACAACATGGCCGGGAGTCAACATGACTTTGGAGTGCAACGATTGGTACAAGTTTAACTTTTCGGGACTCACCGCTACCAACATAATCTTTAACGATGGAGCAGGAAAACAAACAGCGGATTTAAGTGCAACCACCACAGCCTATTACGACAACGGATGGCTGCCTACAGTTCCCAATATTTGCACCGCCACCAACACTCCGCCAATAGTGAGCATCAGCCCCGCAAGCTCCACATTTAGCGACAGCGTAAAAGTTACTTTAACTGTAACCGATGATAAAACAGGAAGTGTCATTTACTATACAACAAACGGTACAGCGGCTTCAACAACTTCTACCATTTACACAGCACCATTTTGGGTAAAAGCAACAATGACCATAAATGCTACTGCAAAAGATTCAGATGGGGTAATGGCCACCACACCGGTTTCTGCCACATACACAAAGACAATACCCAACACCCCACCAATTGTGGGTATCAGCCCCCAAAGCTCAACGTTTACTGACAGCTTAAAAGTCATTTTAACAGCTACCGATGACAAACCCGGAAACACTATTTATTACACTACCAATGGAACAGCAGCAACCGCAACTTCCGCAGTTTATACTGCACCATTTTGGGTAAAAGCTACAACCACTGTGAATGCAACAGCTAAGGATTCTGACGGTGCGATGGCTTTGTCACCGGTGTCTGCAACCTATACCAAAACTATCCCTGCGGGAAATATTACCGTGTACTTTGAAAATACGGGTGCATGGGTACAGCCCAAAGTGTATTGCTGGTCAGCAGTACCTGCAACCTACACTTGTGCCGCATGGCCGGGAACCAATATGACCAAAGTTGCCAATTGCGGCAATTGGTGGTCTTATACATTTACCGGAGTCAGCAGTACTAATTTGATATTTAACAGTGGCGCAGGTACACAGTCAGCAGATTTAAACCTTGCAGCATCCGGAGTTTATAATTATTCATGGACAAACAAGACATGGGTTAGTGGAACACCTAATTGCAATACTCCACCTGTAGTTACCATCACACCCGCAAGCACTACATTTAGCGATAGCGTAAAGGTTACCTTGACTGTTACGGATGATAAAGCAGGAAGCATTATTTACTACACCACCAACGGAACAGTAGCCTCAACAACATCAACTGTTTATACCGCACCATTTTGGGTAAAAGCGACAACAACTGTAAATGCCACCGCAAAAGACGTAGATGGTGCAATGGCAACTACACCGGTAAGTGCTACTTATACCAAACTAGCTGCGGGCATTACCGTTTACTTTGAAAACAGCGGCGCATGGGCACAACCAAAAGTGTATTGTTGGTCAGCAGTTCCAACAACTTATGCCTGCCCTGCATGGCCGGGAACTAATATGACCAAAGTAGCAAACTGCGGCAATTGGTGGTCTTATACTTTCACAGGAGTAAGCAGTACCAATCTCATTTTCAATAGTGGTACAGGCACACAGTCTGCTGATCTGAACCGCCTTACTGCTGGCATTTACAATTATTCCTGGACATCAAAAGCATGGCTTAATGGTGCACCAACCTGCACAGGTGCAAGAAGTGTAACAACACCAACAAATACTCCTGTCGCAGAAAACTGGACAGCCACTATTCAACCAAACCCTGTTGTGTCTCAAACAGCTATATTGAAGATTGAAAGCAATTCATTTGGCGAAGCGGAAATAAAAATAATAGACTCAAAAGGCGTAGTTATTCAACTATTGAAAAAAATAAAAATTACTACAGGCACCAACATAATCCCTCTGGAAATTAAAAATGCCGGAAAAGGTGCATTTGCTGCCATAGTACAATCGGGTAGTAATGTTTTACCTGTGAAATTTATTGTTGTTAATTAATGAACCGGTAAAGCTATTAAACACTATTCAATCCTTGTGATTCCTGCTATTTATAATTAAAGCAGAATCGTGCATGGATGTAATAATTGAAAATAAATACAAAAAATACATTATTTTATTTACCATTCAACCAAACGTGCTATTCCATTACTTTTGCGTTTCAAACAATGGCTATGAGCATTCATCAACAGTTTAGTGAGCAGGAACAAATCCGCAGAGAAAAAAGAGAAACCTTAATAGGCATGGGCATTGACCCATACCCGGCAGCATTGTACCCGGTTAATAATAACAGTGTTTTTATAAAGGAAAATTATAAAGGAGAAGAGAACAAAGCTGATTTTGCTGAAGTTTGTTTGGCAGGTCGCCTCATGAGTATACGTGACATGGGCAAAGCTGCCTTTGCTGTTATACAAGATAGCCACGGTAAAATTCAGGTATATATAAAGAGAGATGAAATATGCCCCGGCGAGGATAAAACACTTTACGACCAGGTTTGGAAAAAACTGTTGGACATGGGTGATTTTATTGGGGTGAAAGGATATGTGTTTACAACTAAAACCGGCGAAACCAGTGTGCATGTTAGCGAATTTACTTTATTGGCAAAGTCACTAAAACCTTTGCCTGTGGTGAAGGAAGCCGAAGGACAAACCTTTGACGCCGTTACCGATCCGGAATTTAGGTATAGGCAACGGTATGCTGATTTAATTGTGAATCCACATGTAAAGGAAGTGTTTATCAAGCGGACAAAACTGATGAATGCAATCCGTGAATTTCTAAATGAGCATGGTGCATTGGAAGTAGATACACCCGTGCTGCAAAGCATTCCCGGTGGTGCGGCGGCCAAGCCTTTCATTACCCATCACAATGCATTGGACGTGCCTTTTTATATGCGTATTGCCAACGAGCTTTACCTGAAAAGATTGATT
>JANPGE010000113.1:0-3776 GCA_031423805.1 Segetibacter sp.
TGCTTTTACACTACGTTCCATATCCGTAACCTCTTCTGGTCTTTCATCTATCAACACTACCATCAGGTAGCATTCAGGATGATTGGCAGCAATGGCATTGGCAACTTCTTTGAGCAATACTGTTTTACCTACTTTAGGTTGCGCAACAATCAAACCCCTTTGCCCTTTACCTATTGGAGTAAACAGGTCTATTATACGTGTGCTAAAATTGCTTGCTGTAGTAAACAGGTTTAATTTCTCGTATGGAAAAAGTGGGGTCAGATAATCGAAAGGAACACGGTCACGTACTTCATCAGGATTGCGACCGTTAATGGTCTCAACTTTTAGAAGTGCAAAATATTTTTCACCTTCTTTAGGAGGTCGTACATAACCCGAAACAGTATCACCTGTTTTAAGTCCAAAAAGTTTTATTTGAGAGGGAGATACATAAACATCATCAGGTGATGATAAATAATTGTAATCAGATGAGCGGAGGAAACCATATCCATCGGGCATCATTTCCAACACACCTTCGCCTTGTATTACACCATCAAATTCTATATTAAAGCTTTGTTCTCTGCGCTGACTTTGATAATTTCTTTGTCCCGGAGGCGGTAACTTTTCGGGCTGACTTACTTCTGGAGCCTGTTGTTCAGAAGAAGTGTTATTTGTATCAGGCGCTTCTGTATTTACATTGGCATTTTCATTTGCAACTTCAGATGATTTTTGTGTTTCATCCTCATTATTCATTTCCAACGGCAGTTGTATTTCTTCCTTGGTTTTAGGTTTACGGCCTCTTTTAGGAGAAGCTGCTTTTGCAGAACTTTCTTCTTCCTGCTCATTACCCTTTTCAACAACTGTTTCATTTTGTTCGGGCTGTTGCGGTTCGTCACTTTCTGCCTGTGGCTGCTCTTTTTCTTCGGTAGAAGCATTTACTTCTGAAGGTGAAGTATTATCTGTGTTCCGTGCTATTCTTTTTCTTCTGGGTTTATCAGTTGCCGGTGTAGCAGGATTTTCGTTACCTGATTCTTTATTCATTATTTGTTCTATAAGATTTTGTTTGCCTGTAAATCGAATATTGGGGAGGTTAAGTTGTTCAGCTATATCCAATAATTCAGGGATTAGCATTTCATTTAATTGCGCAAAGTCGTACATAAAAAATTTTGATAGTTAAAACTCAAAACATCTGTTTGAAAAGGAAAATTTTTGAATCCAAAATGATATTTGGGAGAACCGAAAAACCGGCAGGCTAAGAGTGGTTAGTGACGGGCCGGCTTTAAATTCTAATGCAAGTTTACGTTACAAATTTGTAAAACAGAAACTTTAGTTGAATTTTTGTGAAATCTACATTTATTTAGGATTAAATTTATGGTTTTTAATAATATTTAGGAATGATTTTATAAATTGAAATAATAATCAGGCCAGCATTACAAGAAATATAAAATTTTTTATTTTGGGGAAATTTGAAAGAAAACTTAAACCACAACATCCTTTTTAGTTAGGGCAAAATATGCTGATACAGCCCGAATGTCACTATAAGAAACGCTTTCTCCGGCAATTTGTTTTATTTCAGCATGTTTTAATTCGGGTTGTTCTTTCATTATTTTTAATACAATATCCAAATTGCCTGCTTCTACCAAATCCAACACATCTATCTCTCCGGTAGTAATGAATGAGGCTAAGTGAGATTCAATTGTTCCTGTGGTCATTCCTCTTTCTGTAGCAATATCAGCTATAGAAGTACCTTTTTTAAACATTTGTAGACTTATGCGCTTACTTTCTCCTTTTTCCTTTTTTCCTTCATGGTCATCATCTTGGGAAACAGTAGAAGCAATCTGTTCATCCTTCTGCTTTACCATTTTTAGTAATTCCTGTATATCTACAGATTGGTGAAGCGCTTCTGCCAGTTTTAACGCCTGCTGTATTTGTTGTTTTTTTCTCTTAAAGATGACCAATATTGATTGCAATTCTTTTACATATCGTTTTACCTTTTGTTTTATGTTTACTTCGTTTATATGTTTTTGTGTGTAATTGATAAGATTTTCATCCATGGCCGTAATAAAATAATTACAGGCAGCACCGGTTCTTTCATATAGTGTTTTGTATTTGTCCTCCTCGCAGGTTTTACAGAGATATTCCAATTGTCTTGTAAACTTTTCAGCCACCTCCATCAGTTTATTGCTTTGTTCGGTTAGTTCTATTGCCCATTTTACAGATGATGCCTTATCCGGAAACTGACGGTGTTCATAAGCTTCCAGATTATCCTGAACAATATCTGTTATTTGTTGCCACGAAAAACTCTGTAACAAATATTGTTGAACATACAATTTTTGTTCTTTCTCCAATATTTGCTGTAATTCATCCTCTGCTATTTCTGCCTGCACATAATCAATAACCCTGCTATCTGTACTTATGCTGTTAGGCAATATACGTGAATGCAGCACAAGACCATCGAGAGATGTTAATCTGCTAAGTGATACATAAACCTGCCCTGCAGCAAATGAAGCACCTGCATCTACTATTGCTCTCTCAAAAGTAAGACCCTGACTTTTGTGGATAGTTATAGCCCATGCAAGCCTTATGGGATATTGGGTAAATGTTCCCAACTCTTCCTGATTCAAATTGTCTTTTTGTTGGTCGTATGTGTAACGAATGTTTTCCCATTTTTCCAATTCAAGCTCCAATTGATCGGATTCATTAGGAAATGCTACCGTAATTTTATCCTTTTCCAGGTTTGTTACGGTACCAATTTTACCATTGTAAAAACGTCTCTCTTCGCCTTTATCATTTTTAATAAACATGATTTGAGCACCCACTTTTAGTCGCAATTCTTTTTCTGCCGGAAAAGAACGATCATAAAACTCTCCGGTTATTTGTGCTTCATATATAAAAGGCTTGCCTTGCAGTTTATTCAATTCATTTTGATTAATAGTATCAGCCCTTGCATTGTGACTGGTAAGAGTAATGTAGCTTTCTTTATCAGATGGAATAAATGCAGCATCATATTGTAGATGAAGCCTTTCTAAATCTTCTGATGTACAACAATTGTTTCTTACGTTGTTGAGTATGTTTATAAAAACATCATCTTTTTGCCGGTACATTTTTTTTAGTTCAATGTACAGTGGGGTAGCCATTTGCAATGCCTTTGCATCAAAGAAAAATGGGCTTTTATAATACTGTTCCAAAATGCTCCAATCTTCGTTTCTTGCTACAGGCGGTAATTGAAAAAGATCACCAATATATACCATTTGCACACCACCAAACGGAATAAGCGGTTGCCGGCGAACATGGCGCATTACGGTATCAATAGCATCAAGCAAATCTGCCCTAACCATTGATATCTCGTCTATAATCAATAAGTCAAGCTGACGCAGCACTTCTCTTTTGTCGTTCCGCAGCCTTAGATTCTTAAGTAGTGTAGAGCGGTTGTGAACCTCGCTGCTATAGTTATTCCACCCACCCCCATCTATAGGTAGAAAGAGCCCCATTGGCAGCTGAAAAAAACTATGAATGGTCATTCCTCCTGCATTGATAGCAGCAACACCTGTAGGGGCAATTACGGCCATTTTTTTGTGAGAATGTTCCTTAATGTATTTAAGAAAAGTTGTTTTACCAGTACCCGCTTTACCGGTAATAAACAAATGCTTATTGGTTTGATTTACAAACGAGAGTGCCTTTAGAAAAATGGTATTTGTAATATCGGGGGTCATGAATAATTGTAGGGTGTAAAAATAGCTTAGTACCGTTATATCGACATAAAGCAATATTAATAATAAGTGGCTATAATTGATAATTTC
>JANPGE010000114.1:0-14472 GCA_031423805.1 Segetibacter sp.
GCAGAAAAAACATTGAAACAGACTTGTTTAGTTCTGCATAAGCCCCCCTGCTATTGAAAATTTCAAAAGGGTAGCTGTAAAATCAATAACTCCAACAAAATTTATGGGCTAATACTAGTTTTGTCGGACAACAATGATTAATTTTAATCTTTGCTTACCTGTAGTTGTCCTTGGTTCCATGACCCTCCGCAGGTCTTCATTGAAAGATGTTATGGATACCAATACTGAAATCAATCTTTTTTTTGCCATTTCAATTAACAACTCTTTATCTCTTAGCATTCCGGCATTTTTGGTTATCATGCCAACAGGCTGATTAAATTCATTACAAACTTCAAGCAAACCTCTTGTTAGTTTAAATTTTTGTTCTGCAGGTTGGTAGCAATCAGTATTGCCGCTTAGGCTTATGGGTGTACAACTCCATTTAGGATTCATAAGAAACTTACGAAGCAATTCCGGCGCATTTTTCTTAACAATAATCTTACGTTCAAAATCAAGACCGGCGGAGTAACCCCAATATTCAAAAGAGTTGCGGGCATAACAATATACACAACCATGTTCGCAGCCTTGGTATGGGTTCATGCTGTACATCATACCTACATCGGGGCTTTCTACTTTGTTTACAATGCCCTTTGCATTGTCTACTAAATATTGAGTAGCTACATTTTTTTCTGTCCAGTCATCTATGCCTTCTATGTGTTCTTTTATTCTTTCATTTTTCAGAAATTTATTTCGTGGATTAAACTGTGCACCTCTGCCTTTGAGATAAGCAGATTGATTTTCATCCGGTTCAATTATAATTTCTGACATGAGGAATAAATTTTTCAAAATAAACTACCCTGTGTGGTAACTACAGGCATATTCATAAAATCAAATGATTGTATGGTATGGTAAGCTTTTGTACCCTCTGGCCTGCGAAGCAATAAAAGGCTATTTGCGATAAACTTTCCCGTAAAATGTGTGTGGCTGTACTCAAGCCATGCTTCTTCATATTGGGTTGGTGACAAGCCCCGGGCTATTGCCATATGGGGGTTATCCATAAAATGGGCTTTCTTATCCTGCGTTCTCATTAGCGATTGTGCAGGTTTTATTTGCTTAACAAGTTGTTGGACTGTTGTTTTGCTTTCTACGTTTATGTAAATGGTATGCGTAGGAAAACTTCCAAAATCCTTGAGTTCAATTTTAACAGAGGGAAGAGACATTGCTATCATTTTTAAACGGTTTACTATCCTTTCTTCCATCATTTGCAGTTGCGAAAATTTCACCAATGCTATATAGGGCTTGCTCCATCGGGCACTTTCTACTTTGTATTTTTCAGCAAATTTTTCTTTGACTTTAATAATCTTTTCAACTAAATCCTGATGTGGATGTATGACCAAAAGGTACTCGCATACTCTATAACCGGGCAAAGACAATATTTCGGATTTCATAAAAAAAGGTTTTAAAATTATATTCAGTAGTTGTTTTTGACTTTTTCAAAATTTCCGTTGAAAATTAATTATGGCGGATATTTTTATTTTGGGATATAAAGCTACAAATAAAGTGCTAAATAATTTAGCAAAACTTTTTCTTTATTTTTCTTTCTTGAAAATGATTATTGAATAGTCATTGATTAAATCTAATGTTGAGTAAGTAGTAGTTCTAAGGCAATGGGGCTAGGGGAAATAATTTAACACAGAAAAAATAATTTACGCGAAAAATAAAAAAGTAAATGATGGTTTACCAATCAGTTTGATTATGAAAGAACAAATCACGTTCACCCAATTGATTGTAAGTGTATTCAAATCTAATGACTACGTCATAAAATGTAATGATATCTACACCCAGTCCCCATGTTCTTAATAGTTTGTTGTTTAACACACTTATGCCGGGGTTTGGCAGATAAGAATAGCCCAAATCGCCATAAGCTTTTATAAAAAGCCTAAATGGTATTTTATCATGTGATTTGCTTTTGAAGGGATTTAATACATTGAATGAGAGCAATTCATTTCTAATAGTTCCTCTGGCAATTCCTCCTGCAACTCCCTGTACCACATAGTACTCAAGCCCACGCATATAAACATCTGCAGAACCCATCAGCGAATTGTTTACATAAGATTGGTTAAAAGGGGCTCTTATTATACCTACGCTTTGCAGTTGAAAAGATGATTGTCTGCCAATCTTGAAGCAATTGTTGCTTCGGGCTGTCAATTGTAGAAAGTTTGAATTTTTGCCAAATCTATTTTCCAATAAAACTTCACCGGCAAATCCCTTCATTGGATATGGGCTGTAATCAAGGTTGGCATAGGATACCTGATAGCCAATATCAAAGTAACGTATTCGGGTTACTGATTTACCAAAATAATCAGGATTTAATTTTACTACTGATGAGTCCACACTATAGCTTCCATAGCCTGCTTTAACTGAGTGTCGGGTCCGAATTGCAGGTCTGTAGGTATAGGTAAAATCTACATAACCTTGTGTTATGAGAAACCTATCTTCCTGCTTATAGAAACCCCATTTATTAGGTAATACAGAATCCATATCATAATTCAACTCACGGTTTCGGCGAAAGCCAAAACCTATATTAAAACCATGTTGCAGGTTTTTACCCATATTAGGATTGTCGTACCTTAAACTCATCTGTTGGGTATAGCCATTAATAAACCAAAGATTAAGATTGTCATTTCTACCCGTTGCATTGTTTTGTTGAAATTTTAATCCATATTCAACTCTTTGCAGGCTATGGTTTTGCTCATACCACCAGGTATTAAAATTTCGACTTACTATCTTGAAATACGGTATTGGGAAAAGATACCATCTTTCCTTTACGTGAATATAAATAAAAACATGTGCACTGTCTACTTTTAGAGGGGTTACTTCTACATCAACAAACAAAGCAGTATAGATAAGTTGTTGTTTGCACAATCTTAATTTTGTATTGAGTTCTGGAACTGTAAGAATTTCCCCTTTTTTAAAAGGCACCTCACGTAAAATGATATAGGGTTTTGTGCGTTTATAGCCTGAAAGAAAAATATCGTTTACCTGAACAGAAACCTGTTCTTTAGACCCGGAAGCAATAGTATCAACAGCCACCGGTGAAGAAGGCGCTTTTTCAATTATTTGACCATACGTTTGGATATTCACCCCACACATTATGAAAACAATAAAAACAATAAATATTCTGGTAAATGTTAGCATTAAAAAAATGAGGTGATCCTAAAATTAATTTTTAAAGTATGTAAATATAAAAAGTGAATGATAATGATGAATGAATGTACGGCTACATTAACAATTTGGGTTTTGTTTATTTAATTGGGATATCACTTAGAACATAATAACGAAGTTTTCTGGGTAATCTGTATTATTTAAAAAAGCCTATCTTTTTTCCTTGAAAAAGTTCTTTATCAATTGGGCACATTCATTAGCTAATACACCTCCGGTAACGTCTGTTTTTGGGTGAAACGGGGTTTTGTTTCCGCAAAAATGCTGATAACCTTGTTTTGGGTCAGTAGCCCCAAAAACTACCCTTTTTAGTTTGCTCCAATATATTGCTCCGGCACACATGTGGCAGGGTTCTACTGTAACAAATAGTGTGGCCTCTGGTAAATATTTTGCTCCAAGTCCATTACAGGCGGCAGTTATTGCAAGCACTTCAGCATGTGCTGTAGGATCTTTTAATTGTTCTACCTGATTATGTGCACGGGCAATTATTTTATTATTCATTACCAAAATAGCTCCTATTGGAACTTCATCCAGTTCGTATGCATCTTTGGCCTGCTGTATAGCCTGCTCCATAAAATAGTTATCATCATATTGCATTTCAATAATTTATGGCATGAAGTTTATAGATATTTGCAACAAAAACAAAAAAAAGCTGTCTATATATAGTTAGGCTGAACAATTAAGAATAAATATAACATAAATGACATTTCGACAAAAGCTACTGAATACATTTTATCCTGCATTAATAAATGGGGGAAAGTTGATTCGCCTGAACAACCAGATTTTTAAAAGTCCTCCACACATAATTATCCCAGTTTCATTTTATACACTTAACGCTAAAAAAATTAATGGGCAAACAATAGATTTCAATCAATTCAAAGGTAAAAAGGTTCTTATTGTAAATACTGCATCAGATTGTGGTTATACACCCCAATTGGGCGAATTTCAAAAACTTTATGAGCAGTTTAAAGATAAGTTGTGCATTATAGGTTTTCCGTCAAATGATTTTAAAGAACAGGAAACAGGCAGCAATGAGGAAATTGCCAGTTTTTGTTCAACCAATTTTAAGATTGATTTTGATTTGACTGAAAAAACAAGTGTCCGTAAAACAAATATTCAAAATAAAGTTTTTGAATGGCTAACCCATGAATTTCTAAACGGCTGGAATAATTATCAACCTGCATGGAATTTTACAAAATATCTTATTGATGAAAATGGTAAACTCACCTACATTTTCGGATCGGGTATTTCTCCTTTAGATTCCAGAATTATCAAAGCATTAGATGGTGATTTATAATTTTAAATCAAGATAAACAGGACAGTGGTCGCTATGCTTCACCATAGGATACACTTTTGCTTCTTTTATAAATTTTCTCAAGTCTTCGGTAACACTTATGTAATCAATACGCCAACCTTTGTTTTCTTCTCTTATGCTTGGGCGCAGTTGGTTCCACCATGTATATTGATGGGGCTCTTTATTCACCTCCCTAAATCCATCAACATAGCCATTTTCTAAAAACCGATCGAACCAGGCTCTTTCTTCAGGTAAAAATCCGCTGGTCTTTTTATTGGTTTTGGGGCTGTGTATGTCTATCTCCTTATGAGCAATATTATAGTCGCCGCAAATGATAAGCTTGGGTCGGCTTTTTCTTAATTCATTCAAGTATTCCAGAAATTCATCGAGCCATTGATACTTATAAGTTTGTCTCAACTCACCTGTTGTACCCGAGGGAAAGTAGGCATTGATGATAGTAACATCGCCAAAATCTGCACGAATAACACGGCCTTCAAAATCGCTTTGTTCAATGCTATTTCCACAAACTACATTGTAAGGCATTTTTATAGACAAAATACCTACACCGCTGTAGCCTTTCTTTTGTGCACAAAACCAATGGCTCTTATATCCGGCCTTTTCAATTGAAGCTATATCTATATCGCTGAATTGCGCTTTTGCTTCCTGAAGACAAATAATGTCTGCCGGTTTGGTAGCAAGCCATTCTATAAAACCTTTTTTAATTGCACTTCTGATTCCGTTTACGTTGTAAGAAATAATACGCATATTCACAATTTAATACTGCAATTTAGTGGTTCATTTGTCAATGCCGTTTAGATAAGCGGTTTCTTATTGTCCCGGCATAAGGTATTTTGTGCAACTCCGGTGGCGTCGCACACTTGTACTTTTGGGTAATATTATTCAGCTTTTTCTACCATTTGTTAACTAAACGGCATGGGTTCATTTGTACGAATAAAACAATTGCAAAACCTTAAACCCTATGGCTAAAACAAAAAAAATTATTTCGAACCGTGTAGAGGAATATCTCGAAGGCCCTAAAAGCCGTACACAAGAGTTAGTCTTTGCCTTAAAAGTTTTTTGGCAAATGATTACTGCAGTGAGAAAGCTGCACTATATAGGTCCATGCATTACAGTGTTCGGTTCTGCCCGTTTTCAGGAAGGCCACAAGTATTATGAAGCCGCCAGAATGTTTGGTAAACGTATAGCAGAAATCGGTTTTACAACAATAACAGGTGGTGGGCCGGGTGTCATGGAAGCCGCCAACCGTGGTGCTTATGAAAACGGAGGGTATTCTGTAGGCTGCAATATTCAGCTTCCGTTTGAGCAAAAGGAAAACCTTTATGTAAATACTTCACTCACGTTCAAGCATTTCTTTGTGCGTAAAACAATGCTGGTTAAATACTCTTATGCATTTATCATTATGCCCGGTGGGTTTGGTACTATGGATGAGTTTTTTGAAACACTTACACTTGTACAAACCAAGACCATAACACAGTTCCCCATAGTATTGTATGGAAAAGAATATTATCAGCCACTGATGGATTACATGACTTTTCTTTCCAAAGAAAAAACCATTAGCGAAGCAGATTTGCAATTGGTATTGCTGACAGATAATTACGATGAAGCCATGGATCATATAACCACCTACATCAGTGGTAACTATACCATTAAGAAAAGACCAAGGCCATTTTGGATGTTCTTTGAAAAGCAATTAAACAGATCTAAAAATTAAAGTACTATTGTCCAATAAAAGAACTGTCTGCTATCTTTAGGAAACTGTTGTGCGGATGCTTAATCGTAAACCATTTAAAACTTTGATCAGCTATAAGACCGTTGCCATAAACCTTTTGGTCAGGCTTGTGGATGATGACATTTTTTTCGGTATAAAAAATTGCTTTTACCTGATCCCAATATAACTCCTGGCAGAATAAGGTATCGCCGGTTACGTTAAAAACTACAACACTGTCTTTTAAAAATACTTTGTTGTCATTCTCAAGGTACTGACCATATTTGGCAAAAAGTTTACTGTCAAGCTTAGTGCTGTCATTAAAAAAATCTACTCTTAATGTTTTGGGGAAAACCACTTTTGGGGTATCTAAAAGATAGCGTAACATGACCGGCGCCATTAGTTTGGCTTTCACCTTTCCATTCTGACTAAGGTAACTTTCTATTTGTTTGCCCTCCTCTATACCAACAGATTTTTTATTAAGATCCCTTACTTTATTGATATCATTTTCACACGAAAAAACAAAAAAGCAGCCTGTAAATAAGGCTGCCAATGTTTTGTATTGATGAAAAATCTGCTTAATCATATTTGCGTTTTATAAACCAACGATCGCTAAGGTTTACACTAACCGCAAACCTAAAGAAACTTTCTGTAATGTTATTTTTACTATTGCCTCTTTTGCCAATTTCAAGAGTAGTGTTTAATACAGTTGACTGATAGTCGTAGCTTCTGTATTTAAGCAACGGAAATCCGGCACCAATTGTAATGCCGTACACAGGCAATTCGTTTCCGTCAGCATTTACCGCTTCTTTGCCAAAATAGAAACCTGCTCTGTAAGATACCAGGCTCCAATAGCTTTTATCATAAATAACTTTAGGGGTTAATTGTCCGCCTATTCTTGCCTGCCAGCTATTGATAAGCCTGTCGGGTTCACCAAAATTTCTGAATTGAGACCATTTGGAAGTTGTGTACTCAATGCCTATCATACTTTTCTGGTACAACAATCCTTTGTCTAGACCCAGCCCATTAATACTAAAACCGGCCGTGTATGAGGCAGGTAAGGTTATGGTTCCTGATTGGCTACCGGAATTGTATACACTATCAATTGTTATAGGGTTGTCGTTGATATCGTATGTATAAGTTTCGCGGTTAATGATTTTGTTGCCAGACAATTTTTGTTTCATGTTGCCGGAAAAACCAAATTTGATAGTTGTTAACTTACCCTTCCTACCTAACGTGTCTTCGTATTGCAATCCAAAATTCAGGAACAAGTGATTGAAAGAAGTATTGTCGCTTGAATTGGATTTATAGGTCAGAAAACTGTCTATCACTATGGTTCTTGTCACAATATCTTTTCTGCCAAACAATAAACCTGTGTTGATACCAACACTCAAACCTTTCCATCTTTTTGCAATACCTACAAAACCCTGATACAATCCTCCATCGCCTTCGTATAAAGAAAGAATACTGTCTTTGCCATCATTGATTCTCTTACTCTCGTTAATGTTATAATTGACTTTGGTAAGAGGCATTAATCCAAAAGCAAGACCAATCTTATGTTTTATGCTAACCGGAACACCCAATGCTACATAAGAAGGTGTAAGATTTACAGAATTGTATTTCTGAACAGGATTTGCACTACGAAGTGAACGGCTTTCAAGTGTTATGCCGATATCATAGTTAACCACCGCAAAACTTGAATAACTGGCAGGATTGGAAAAATTAATACTATTAGAAGAAGAATACGTGCTGTTGAAACCTCCCATAGCCCTGTTCACAATATTTTGGGAAGGAACAAGATCGCCTAAGCCGTACCTTGAAAAAGGTGAATTTTCCTGGGCGTTTCCAAAAAAAGAGGCTATTAAAAAAAATGAAAGAAAGTAAAGCTTTGATTTATTGATTGTACTCACTGATTGCATAGAGGCCTTTGTAAATTAAATAAGGGTCTGCAAATATCTTGTTTTTAAGTAGCGAACCAAAAAAGCCAGTGTCACCCCCGGTTAAATGGACGTTAAACTTGTTGAATTTTTCTTTATATAACCTTATAACACCATCAATTTCATTGGAAATGCCATGGATAACCCCGCTTTGAATATTTGTTTTGGTATCGTAACCCATCAATGGGAAATTCCACTCGGCCTGTACATATGGAAGTTTGGCTGTATAATGTTCCAATGATTTGAACCGCATTTCCATACCCGGCGATATGCTGCCGCCAATAAACTGATGATATTTATTAATAAAATTATAAGTGATGCAGCTACCCAACACAATTACCAGATTATTTTCTTTTGGAAACAAAGAAACGGCTGCTACTGCTACGGCTAACCTGTCTGCACCAATCGTTTGTGGCTTACCAACAGGAGAAGTTATAGGTAGTTTGCTTTCTATAGACAACTTGTGAAATGATGTATGATTATTAAGAACCTCTTCTATTTCTGTTGAATGATTTATTACCGATGAAAGAATTGATTTTTCAACCTTATTCTCCTCTATTAAACTTTTCACTTCATCAGCCGAATCGTTTTCCATAGCTCCATCCTTGGCAAAAACTCCATTGATGAAAATGGCATATTTCATCCGTGTATTTCCAAAATCAAGGCAGAGGGTAGTCATTCGGGGTTTATTGGGGTTTAATGTTTAGGGTTCTTACAAGTTTAATGTTTAGGGTTTAATGTTTATTTTATTGTTTGGTATTAATTGGGTTTTTGCAATTAGAGCGTTTAGTATTTTGGGGAATTGATGTTTTATTTGGTTAAACACTGAACCTTAAACCCTAAACTTCTTCAACTTCACACTCCTTCGCATAAACACTAAACATTAAACCTTAAACTTCTTCACACCTTAAACCCTAAACTTCTTTATATATCAAAATTGCCGGATAAATTTTTAAAATGTCCGTTCAGTTTAATTTTTTCTTTCAATGTTTCCATTTCGCTTACTACCGGCAACACTTTTGCAAGATGTCGCTTGAGGTATTCCAATCGTTGGTCTTCACGAAAAAGGCTCAAAAATTCATATTCTTCTTCAACAGACAAACCTGCATGATGGGCCATGTCGTATGACGTAAGTCGTTCGTCAGTTTTTTTAAAATCCTTTTTTAATTGCAGGATTGCATGCAATTCGTGAAGTGCAGCAACAACAGCTTTTTGCAACGACTCATGCAGTCGTTCACTATTTGCCGGGTAGTTGACAATGGCTCCGCTGTATAATTTGTCAGGCAATGTTTTTACCATTTCCAAAATTCTAAACACAGAAGACCCTTCGGTTCTGATGTCCATTTTTCCATCTTCGTAAATTTCAACTATTTCCTTTACTTCAAGCAGTGTCCCGTATTCGCTTACTCCGGTTTTTAAAACAGTGGGCATGCCAAATGGTTTACCTTCTGCAAAACAATCTGTAATCAACTGTTTGTATCTGGGTTCAAAAATGTGCAGGTTTAGTTTTTCACCGGGAAAAACAACAATGCCTAATGGAAAGATGGGAATGAAATTGGTCATAATCTATTTTCTGAAATCTACTGTCAAAGCTATACCAACAAATATTAAAAGGCAAAAAGCTGAAAAAATATTCGTTCTTTGATTTAAGCTTAAAAATAAAAATTAAACACTCCCCATATAATTGCTATGAAATTTAAAGCAGCCTTATTAAAATTGACAGAGAAAAATGTAATTACACTTCTTCTGCTAATTACTGTAGGTATTGCTATACAATGTTTTGTGGCAGGCAAGTGTAATCAGTATACACACTACAACAACTACATGATTTTCAAAAGTTCATTTGAGCATTTAATCCACAACAAAAACCTTTACCAACCTTATCCTACTGATCATTTTGATTTGTATAAATACAGTCCCGCATTTGCACTCTTTATGGGTTTGTTTTACAAACTACCAGATTGGTTAGGGCTAATAATTTTTAATCTACTCAATACTGTTATATTAATAACCGCTTTGCGTCGTTTAGAACTGCCGTTAGAAAAAATGAAATTTTTGTTACTTTTCATTTTGATAGAATTAGCTATTTCATTGTCAATGACACAGACCAATGCATTGATTGCAGGCTTAATTATTCTTGGCTTTACTTATCTTGAAGATGATAAGCCCCTGATTGCAGCATTACTCATTTCTCTAACTGTATTTATAAAACTATTTGGATTGGTAGCTTTTGTTTTGTGGTTTTTATATCCGCACAAAGGGAAATTTATTCTCTACAGCATACTTTGGTTTATTGTGCTCACTTTTATTCCGTTGATTGTAGTAACGCCTGCAGAACTTTTTAATAAGTATAGTTATTGGTTAACGTTGTTAAAAAATGACCATGATGCATCATACGGCATTTCATTTATGGGTTGGATGTATTCATGGTTTGGGCTCGATTTGCCAAAGGCCGCAACGGTGGGAGTGGCAGCATTGCTTTTTTGCATCCCTTTGATAAAAGTAAAATTGTATAAGCTTTACACTTTCCGTTTACAGATGCTTGCTTCTACTTTATTATGGGTTATTATTTTCAATCACCGGGGCGAAAACCCAACTTATATTATCGCAATGGCAGGGGTAGCTATTTGGTATTTTTCTCAAAAGCCAAATAAGGCAAACACAATACTACTTTGGTTGGCGCTGATATTTACTTCTTTTACCTCGACAGATTTAATAACACCGGGTTGGATAGCTGATAAATATGTAGAACCCTACTGCATCAAAACCATATTCTGTTGCATTATATGGTTCAAGTTGCAATTTGATTTGCTTATGGAAAAATCAGTTTCGGCTTTGCCAAAAATTTCAAACGAAAATTAAGCTGCCTTCACTACTACCTTATTGATAACAATATGGTACATCTTAATGGTCAGCGCATGAAAGAGCATTTTTGCGTTTGCGTTCCTTTCTATGTAGTAGGTGCAGTTATCCATTTCTGTTAGTAGGGCTTGCTGTTGTGTAACACCGGTGATTTTATTAAGCCTTTCGGCAAAATCTTTTTCTTTATCGGATAAAGAAGTGTGTATTTCGCCCATAATACGCAGCCTGATACATTGCTCAATAAGATGATTGAAATATTGAAGTAATTGTTTTTGCTTTTCCCTGCCCAGTTTTGCTACTTCGTCTATCCATTTTTGTTGAGCAGAAAATTGCGACCTGAATGTACAGGTCATCCACTCGGTAAGCAGTTGCAACCAATCTTCTCCGGCATGTTGCAGCAGGTCCATAGCTTCGTGATAGTTGCCCTGTGCAATCACTGCAACTTGCCTTGCCTGTTCAGGCGGTGTTTCATTTCGGGTAATAAGTGCCTGCTCAATGTCATTGTTTTCAAGCATTGGTATTTTTACCAACTGTGTACGGCTAAGTATGGTTTGCAGGATTTTATCTTCATTTTCTGCTACCAATATAAAGAGGGTATTTGGTGGAGGCTCTTCTATCAGTTTTAGTAGTTTGTTCCCTTCGTTGCCCAGGTATTCGGGCATCCACATGACAAGGAGTTTATAATCGCTTTCGAAGCTTTTGAGACTTAATTGTCTTATAATATCGTTACACTCCTCGGCTGAAATGTTTCCTTGCTTGTTTTCTGCATTTATAAATTGTAACCAATCGTAAATATTTCCATAAGGCTTTTGCAGAAAAAATTCTCTCCACTCTTTTATATAATCTGTTGACTTTGGTTTTTCTCCAGCCTTTTTGGTAACAACAGGGTAAGAAAAATGTATGTCAGGGTGTATAAGCTGACTTGCCTTGCGACACGCCGAACATTCCCCACAGGCATCCGTATATGTAGCATTGGTTTCTACTGCCGGTTCATCATCAAAGAGAGAGACTGAAGCCTGATTGGTTGATTTACCATTTACTTTTTCGCAAACAAGATATTGAGCAAAGGCCATAGCCAACGGTAAAGCGCCAACGCCTTCTTTTCCCAAAAAAAGTAAAGCATGGCTAAGACGGTTTTGCTGAACCATTTCTGTAAGGTGTTGCCTTACACCCCGCTGTCCTATAACTTCTTTAAAAAGCATCTCTTTATATGTGTGAGGTGTTAACGGTAAAGTGTGAGGTATAGTTAACACTTTACACCTTATTTCTACTTCAGGTAATTTAAAATTTCGTCTGACTCTGGCTTAACACTACTGGGAAAATAAGCTAACAATTTGCCATTTTCATCCAGTAAAAATTTATTAAAATTCCATTTTACTTCTGCATCCAATACGCCGTTTAGTTCTTTTGTTGTTAACCATTTGAATACCGGAGTAATATTTTCTCCTTTTACATCTACTTTAGCTGCCAAAGGAAAAGTGACACCAAAATTTTTCTTACAAAACGCTTGAATTTCTGTGTTGCTTCCCGGCTCTTGTTCGCCAAAGTTATTGGCAGGAAACCCTACAATTACCAACTTGTCTTTATACTGCTCATACAATTTTTCAAGCCCTTCATATTGTGGCGTGTAGCCACATTGGCTTGCAGTATTTACAATCATAATTTTCTTGCCTTTAAAAGCAGAAAAATCTATTGTTCCTCCATCAATTGATGGAACTTTAAATTCGTGAACACTTGTTGCGGTTGAAGTTGATGTTTCCATTTGTTTAGTTTTTGTAGTTGCTGCTGTACATGCTATAAAAAGCAAAAGAGGCAATAATATTTTTTTCATAAAAGTTTATTTGTAGAACAATGAAATGAAGCAATTTGTTTAAGATGTTTTATTGTCGTTGGTAACAGCCAATATCAGTTGTTGATGATGGTCGGGGTTTTCCATCAAGATCTATTGATGTGTTTGAATAATTATTGCCCTGATTTATTACCGGTGAAATGTCTTTTAAATGAAAATCATAGATACTTTTTGATGCATCAATATTTTCAAACTCCGGTGCTTCATTTTTAATGCTTAAGCTATTCACCAATGCATCAATTTTTACCGATTTGTTTTTATAAAGCACATTTTGAAAACCTAAAATATATGTGCCACCTTGTTTATTGGCAACTATTTCATCATCTACATTTCCATAATCACCATAAAAAATGCTATTGCGAAAAGATGCATCTAAAGGGTAGGAATTAACCCCAAAAGCATCTGCATCGCTAATGGTTAATACAGGAGTTTGATGGGAGAGATAATAATTACCGTAGGTAACTACAGTGCAGTAGTCAAACAAATATTTGCCTCCTGCGTAAATGTAAATATTTGCACCACAATTGGTGATAAGGCAATTAGTTGCTTTAATGCTACTTCCTGCACTTAGTATGCCTGCATCGAAAATATTATCAATGATACATTGGTTCAACTCCAATTTATAAGAAAGAGTTGCTTTACCTTCCGTAACTATACCCTGATAAGCATTTTTTATGGTGGTGTAGTTCAACACATTTGCAATACTTGCATCATTAAAAATTAGGCCGGGCCAACTGCCGGGTAAATCTTTATAATCAGGATCTAATCTGTCACCGGCAAATGTTACACGGGCATTGCTATCACCATTTACCTTCAGGCTGCCGTTCACTATAAAAGGAGCATTTGCATGATGATAAATTTTACAACCGGGATTGATTGTCAATGAAACATTTTCATCTACAGAAATAGAATCTAAAATCACAAAAGGCAATTCATTGGTCCATGTTGTATCAGATGTAATACGGCGACCACGTAAGAAACGGGCATTCTGACCAAAAGCTTCCAACTGCACAAAGTGGTTATTGCCATTGTAATTAACCAAAATACTGTCTTGTACTATAAAAGGCAAATTGGCCGAAGTGGGATTAACAGACACAGTCACAAATACATAAATGCTGTCATTGGGTTCTAAATCAATGTTCGAAAAGTTGCTTCCCGAAGCACCATCTACATTCATTTTAAAGGCTGAAGTATTTCCACCAATTAACTGTACAGATGTTAACCGAAGCTTTTGATCGTTGAGGTTAAATATTTTAAACAACTGAGTTACTGAACCGGTTGTAGTAAATACGGTATCAAAATGCAATGTATCTTCTGAAAAACTCACAGATGCATCGCTGCTGGTAATAAAAGATGTTTTGCTGCAGGATGTCATCATAAAGAACCATCCAACAATTATAATAGATAATAGATATTTCATTTTTTCAAAAGTAGGGAAATGTAGGCGTTAGTTGCTTATGCACAGTTAGTTTCTTAACTTTCCTTTGGAAAAAGTTAAATACGCTGCAATAGGGAGTAAATTTTATTAATTGGTATAAGCAAGTGTTGCAACACTTATTGTTACTCCTTCTACTTTCAACATTTCCATACCACATGCTTCTAA
>JANPGE010000115.1:0-3349 GCA_031423805.1 Segetibacter sp.
CACCATGCAAGTAACCGTAGAAACTGCCCGCCAACTTCGCCTTACTGACGACGAATTTGAACAAATAAAAACCATAATGGGGCGTACGCCCAACTTTACTGAATTGTGCGCCTACAGTGTGATGTGGAGCGAACATTGCAGTTACAAAAACTCCATAAAGTGGCTTAAAACGCTACCAAGAGATGGCGCTAAAATGCTGGTAAAAGCCGGTGAAGAAAATGCCGGACTAATGGATATTGGCGGGGGCTATGGGGTTGTTTTCAAAATAGAAAGCCACAACCATCCCAGTGCTATTGAGCCTTTTCAAGGTGCGGCAACGGGTGTCGGCGGCATTCACCGGGATATTTTTACTATGGGTGCAAGACCTATTGCTACACTAAACAGTCTCCGCTTTGGTAATATTGACGAAACCAAAACTCAACATTTGGTTCGCGGGGTTGTGCATGGCATTGGCCATTACGGCAACTGTTTTGGCGTACCAACAGTAGGCGGTGAAATTTATTTTGAAGAAAAATACCACACGAATCCCTTGGTAAATGCCATGAGCGTAGGTATTGTGAAAAATGGCGAAACCATCAGTGCAACTGCCGAAGGAATTGGCAATCCGGTATTTATTGTAGGAAGCGCTACAGGTAAAGACGGTATGGGCGGTGCCTCATTTGCCAGTGCCGACATCACTAACGAAAGTGTACAGGAACTCCCTGCCGTGCAAGTAGGCGATCCTTTCCAGGAAAAGAAATTATTGGAGGCTTGCCTTGAAGTCATACAAACCGGTGCAGTAGTGGGTATGCAGGATATGGGTGCTGCAGGCATCATCTGTTCAACTGCAGAAATGAGTGCTAAAGGAGGCGTGGGGATGAAGATAAACCTCGACAATGTTCCTACACGCCAACAGGGGATGAAAGCATGGGAACTACTCCTAAGTGAAAGCCAGGAACGGATGCTAATTGTAATAGAAAAAGGTAAAGAGGAAAGTGTACTAAAAGTATTTGAAAAATGGGATTTGCCTTGCATGCAGATAGCAGAAGTAACCAATACAGGCACCCTTGAATTTTACATGAATGGAACTCTTGAAGCTGCACTCAATGCAGAAAGTTTGGTATTGGGTGGTGGTGCTCCGCAAAATGACAGAGATTATAAAGAGCCTGCTTATTTTGAAAAAATAAAAGCATTTAACCTTAATGCAATTGGGATTCCGGAAGATTTGAAATCAATTGCACATCAATTAATACAGTTGCCTAACATAGCCAGCAAACGATGGGTTTATAACCAATACGACAGCATGGTTGGTGCAGCAAATTTGAGTACCAATGCACCAAGTGATGCCTCAATTGTATTGGTTAAAGAAGCCTCCGCCAATTCCTCTAATGGAGAGAAAATTCAGGCAATTGCTATAACGGTAGATTGTAACAGCAGATATGTATTTGCAGACCCCTACAAAGGCGCAATGATAGCCGTAGCAGAAGCTGCACGAAATATTGTTTGCAGTGGCGGAGAGCCTTTGGGTATAACCAATTGCCTCAATTTTGGCAATCCGTTTGATCCTGAAGTGTACTATCAGTTTGTACATTCCATTAAAGGCATGGGTGAGGCATGCCGCAGGTTTGACACACCCGTAACCGGTGGCAATGTGAGCTTTTACAATCAAAATCCTGATGGTGCAGTGTACCCTACTCCTACTATTGGCATGGTCGGTTTGCTTGAAAATGCAGCAGATAAAATGACCCTTGATTTTAAGCAGCCGGGAGATGTAATTTACTTGATAGGCAACAGTCAAAACGACATTGGTTCATCTGAATATTTACATAAAATTTTAGGCGTAGAATTTTCGCCGGCACCACATTTTGACATTGAGGAAGAATACCATGTACAATCAATAATAAAGGAACTAATCAAAGACAAATTAATACAAAGTGCCCACGACATCAGCGAAGGAGGTTTGATAACGACATTGCTCGAAAGCGGTTTCCACCGAGGCTTAGGCTTCGATGTTCAACAAAGTAACAAAACCATCAGGCCCGATGCTTATTGGTTTGGTGAAGCACAAAGCCGTGTAGTAATCAGTTGCACATTAAAAAATGCAGAGCCCATTTTAGCGAAGCTAAAAGACGCCAACATACCGCATGAATATTTGGGAACGGTAACCGAGGGTAACATAGATATGCAAGGCAACTTTTGGGGACACATCAGCGAATGGAAAGAATTGTACAACACAGCTATTGAGCGGAGATTGAAGTAGGATTTTAGGTATCAGTATTTTGCTCTTGATGGTGCATCGCAGTGAGATGAAAATTGCCGTAATTTCTCCGGGACTCATATTGGGTTTGACCTACTGATGGAGATTTATCTTCATTTGCCAAAGGCCGTAATCTTTTATTCTTCGTTTATTTACTTTATCGCATCCAATCCCCAGGCTTCTAATGTTTCATTGTTAAAGAGTTTAATACTCTCCGGCGGCAATACTGATTTCCGTGCTTTCAACCATTTATCTACCCTTGTACCATACATTTTTCTTATGACGGCTGCAGTCAGGTTGTTCATTTTACCCCAATGAAAAGTATGAGGGATTCCTTTTTCAATCAAAGCATCCCATACTACTTTATAAAACGATAAAGTGGCAGCCGAGTCTACAGCGTCTAACTCTACCACACAGGTCTGTTCAAAGATGCCAAAACCTAAAGTAGCTTTTGAACCTTTTATATAACGATACGAAAACACCCCTCCAAAAGGGCCATGGATTTCATTCAATTCCATAAGCAGTTCATTGAATTGCCAAACCTTGGCAGCAGGAATAGCAATAGCTGCACTTGCTACTTTGCCCCGCATATCTGAATTGTAAAAAATTTCACCCAAAGTTCCCCATTCATTCTCAAATGGGATGTAAGAAGCTTTAAAAACCAATGTAACTACTGTTGGTGTTATTGAAGGAAAAAGCTCGGTCATTTTACCAATAACCATGGGCAAATCATCGCCGGGGCCGGCTTTGTTGGGATCAGGTAAAGAAGGAATATAATCATCTCTATAAGGCCGCTTATACATAAATGTTACATACACACCTGCATCTACATCATAAGGATTTATTACCCATTGAAAATGAAAAGGCCGCTCATTATGTGGAGCATAAGTTAAGTTTGTAAAATCAAGTGTATTGAGTAAATTTTTTAGATCATTTAAAGGTACTCTTCTTCTAAAGGTTTCTAATAAATAAAGCGGTTCTGTTTCTATCATTACTCCATGAATAAAACCAAAACTTCCAAAACTTACAATAGCACTGTTAAATTCATCATCATCTGTATTTCTTAGTTCAGCACCAATTTTATTTAAAAAGCTATTAGACACAACAGGATAA
>JANPGE010000116.1:0-16612 GCA_031423805.1 Segetibacter sp.
GCAGAAAAAACATTGAAACAGACTTGTTTAGTTCTGCATAAGCCCCCCTGCTATTGAAAATTTCAAAAGGGTAGCTGTAAAATCAATAACTCCAACAAAATTTATGGGCTAATACTAGTTTTGTCGGACAACAATGATTAAAAAGAGTAAAATTGTTAGCCCCAGATATGATTTCCTATGATTTGTTAGCTGCTTTTTCAACATCAAAAATGTTGTGTAGTTAATAATGCGGACTAAAATAATCGAATTTAAAAACAGAAATCGTTAATATGCATAAACCAGGAAAATAAGAGGGGGAAATGATACGATAGTTTTTGAAATTAAATCAGCTCCGCTGCTCAATTAAAACAGCTTTGAATGACAACATTTATTGACAGAATAATATAGGTGCAACAATGTGATAGGAAATAAATGCGAAAAAGTTATTTCAAATTAAAATAAAGGGGTAATAGAAATAAGGAAGTAATGCTAAAAATCATCTATGCTATCTTCTTCCATGACGAGTTCTTTGGCTTTTATAGCATCTTTGGCCAAAACAAATGCTAACAAACAGCTGACTGGAATAATAACGAAAAACATAAGATATGGATTTAGTAAAGTATTTTATAAAAACTGAATTATGTAAGATTTTATTTTATTCATACAAAAAAAGTGAAGTAATTCGTTTAAAAAAGCACCTATTATTCATGTAGTTCCTTATTTTTGCAACGCAATTTTTAAATATGACAAACGATTTTCAAGAACAGATAGCAGAACATAAGAAAAAAGACCTTGGTTTTAATTGGGTGCTTTCCTCACGGTTTTTATTTTATGTAAATATTTTTTGCATAGTTGCTTTCATTTTTGGTGGATGTTACAAATTATATACCACAAGTTATGCGGGCAAGCCTGATGTAGAGGTACCTGATAATACATTGTACACGCCTAAGTACAAATAAAAAAAAGTTGAAAAGAAATTTGGTAGTAAGTGCAGGAGTCCTATTTTTGCACTCCCAAATAAAAAAAATGTTGCTGAAACATTTTTTTATAAAAGGGAAATAGTTCTTATAAAGTTTTTGCGGAAGTAGCTCATTTGGTAGAGCACGACCTTGCCAAGGTCGGGGTGGCCGGTTCGAGCCCGGTCTTCCGCTCCATTTCAAAAGAATCCCGTCCAGGTTAATTACTTCGACGGGATTTTTTGAATAAAGCAATTATGTCATTTACCCGGGTGGTGGAACTGGTAGACACGCAGGACTTAAAATCCTGTTCTCCGCAACGAGAGTGTGGGTTCAACTCCCATCCCGGGTACTAAAAAAGCAACGTGAGTTGCTTTTTTTATTTGCATTACTTCGTATTGAGGGCTTTATATTTTTGGAGAGACACCTGACTTTTTCTTTCACTTTTTAGTTTACGGTCGGGAATCTGCTCTTCATGTTGTGTTGAAGTTACGCTTCGTTCACTTTTAACAAGCGCTTGGAATACTTAGGCTAGCTGGGATGGTGAAGTACCAAGAACTGCAAAAATGATACAACAATTTAGTTTTTATTCAAATTTGGATGAATTCTCTTCTTTAAATCCCTATATAAATAAAGATGTAGTAACTTTCCAACTCACACCATATTATTCAAAAATGGAAGATAAAGCCAATGTAAGTTTAGCAGGAGCTATAGATTTAATAAAAAAATCCAACTTGTTTTTGGCACCTTTATTTGAAGCAATTACAAATTCCTTAGAGGCAATTTTTATAAAAAACTACGATGAAACAATTAGTCCTAGAATAGAAATAAATTTTTATTTCACAGGTTTATTATCTGAAGCTAAAAATCTTGATAGGATTGAGATAATAGATAATGGCCAAGGCTTCAATAAAGAAAGTTTTGAACGTTTCCAAACGTTATTAGATAAAAGTAAAGGTTTTAATAATCGAGGGTCTGGACGATTACAGTATATTCATCGCTTCGAACATGTAGAAATAAAAAGTACGTTTTTAAATGAAGTGGATAATATTTATTACACTAGAGGATTTACAAGTACAGATCAAAAACTTGTTAATGATCCCACAAGTAATCCTGATTTAAAAGCGACGGATACTCAAACTATCTTAACTCTAAAATATCTCAAGGAAAAAAATGATAAATTTTCTTTCGATGAAATGTCGGCACAGGATATTCAAAAAGAAATAATAAAAAAATTTCTGTTGAAATTGTATTTAGATAAAAAGAAAGAACACAATAGTCCTATAATTTCAATAAAATTTTATAAGAATGGGGAATTAATTGATAAGGCTATAATTGATCCAATTGAAATACCTACTCCAGAAAAAGAAGATGTATTTAAAGTTCATTATTCTAAGTTGAATGCATCAAATATAGAATTCGGTGAAGTTGATTGGGATTTATCTAGCAGGTATGAAATTCTAAATTATGCGCATTTCAAACTACCACCTAGTGAGCTTGATAAAAATGGAGTATTTCTTTGCAGTAAAAATGTGCCCATTCAAGAAGTACAGTTTTTAAAAATGAAAAGAAATGAAACCTATTCAGGATTTCGCCATCTTACTGTTATCTATGGCGACATTTTGGATAAAGCAGAAAATGTAAGCCATTCGGTAGACAAGTTTCTATTTCCTAAACAAAAGGTAATTGAAGATGATGTCTTAAATATGTTTTTCGATAATGATGAGGAATTTCTATTCATTGATAACATAGAAAAGGGAATTAAAAATATTTTATCAGAAATTTACGTCGACATAAAACAATTAAAAAATCAACAAGACGAACGAGCAAAATATTTAGCTGCAACAAACGGTATTTCGGAAGAATTAATTAAATCAGCGGGCATAGATTTATCAGATGATGACTTAAAAATAACTGAAAAACTCTTTAAGAGACAAGCCGAAGAGTTATCAAAAAAAAGTTACAAAATCAATCAATTATACGATAGCTTAATTGATCTAAATCCTACCGAAAAGGATTATCAAACAAAACTAGAGGATAAAGGAAAAGAACTTTTAAAATTAATCCCGCAACAGAACAAACAAGAACTTAGTCGCTATGTTATCAGACGAGAAATGGTGACAAAATTACTTCAATTGATTTTAGCTGATAGCCTACTATACCAAAATTCTTCCCCGAAAAAAGGCGTAAGGAAAGACAAAGAAGGATTAATTCACAATTTAGTATTCCAAAGACGAAAATCCACTGACACTCTAAATGATTTATGGATTTTAAACGAAGAATTTATGCATTTTGAAGGTTGGTCAGATACTCCAATCAATGAAATCAAAAATTCTGAAGGTCAGTTTTTAATAAAGGACATTAAATCAGAAGAAGAATTAGAAAAGCAATTTGGAATTAATAGATCATTACAAAGACCTGATATTTATCTTTACCAAGAAGAAGGTAAATGTATTTTAATAGAGTTTAAATCACATGAAATTGACCTTTCCAGTCATTTAAATCAACTCACAAAATATTGTAATTTAATAGCTAATTGTTCAAACAAAAAAATCGATCAATTTTTTTGTTATTTAATAGGAGAAAAAGTGGATCGTGTAGATTTACCAGGGGACTATACCAAATCTATTTTCGGTAGTTATATAAAATCTAATCAAGCAATTAAGTCTTTTGCTTCAGGTCATGAAGAAACCACAATAGCAAACATGTATCAAGAAGTAATCAAGCTTTCTTCTATTCACAAAAGAGCATCATTAAGAAATAAAAGTTTTGCAGACAAGCTTGGGTTAAGGCTAGAAGAAGTTCCTTTGTCTAATGAAGATTTTATTGTCGAATTACCTAAAAAGTAATTATTGCTATTAAAATAAAAATATGGAAGTAATATGCTTACAAGATGAAGCTTTTTATACGTTAATTCCCGCAGGTGTTCCTCAGCAACAAATCTTCGCTCTGTATGGTGTCAAAAAGCAAGTTACTTCTTATACATTCCTAATATGCAACAGTAGCCGAATCCTATATGCACAAGTTACAAGTGAAATTTTAATCCCAGCTTTTGGGGAACACTTGCTGCAACAGCAACACGGAAAAACATACTTGTTGTTGGTAGGCTCTGCCATACCAACAACGGCGGAAATATGGACAAAAAAGTATTTGGTTAATAATGTCCTTTACATTTTGCAATAAGAATTTGCGTTTCAGTTATTTTATAAATCAGCCGATGTTCCTGATCTATACGGCGGCTCCAAAAGCCAGCCCAGTTTCCTTTTAAAGGTTCAGGCTTACCAATACCTTTGAAAGGGTCACGGTCAATGTCCTTTATTAGGGCTCGTATCCGTTCGACCATTTGCTCATTGGTATCAAACCAGTCATTGTATTCCTGGAAAGCAATTGACGTAAAAGCAACATTCCTCATAGTTACTTTTTTGGGGAGTAAGCAACAAATTCTTCCATCGTCATGGACACCAGTTGCCCGGTTTCAGCCTGTTCAATGGAACGATCAAGATTATCGGCATAAGAGACATCAAATTCGTGTAGGGAGATAGTTACATCCACATTTTCTTTGTTGCCAATGAATTGCCGTATCTTGTTAAGCAGGTTTTCGTTCAGTTCTGCCGGGCTTATTTTAATGACGGTTTCCATCTGTGATTTTTATTGTAAATATAAATACAAAATAAAGACAACAAAACATTGCCTAATCCTATGATGCTTTCCTGGACTTAAAAAAATCATTGGATTAAGTGATTTTTTTAACCGAAAGACAATTTGAACTTCTCAATATGAACAGCATTAAAGTAGCCACATTTGACGATAATAAGCCTCACCGTGATTTGCTGAAAATGTTATTGGATAGTTTTGTCCACGTAGTGTCTCCTGAAAGGAACCCCTACGCTGTTAACAAAAATTACAATCGATAGCTAAGTTAAGACCATTAGCCAAGGTATCTGCCTTGCACACAAGGTATGGAAAGAAGACACCAACAGGATAAAGCCGAATCGTTTGTTGTTGGTAGGCTTTGCCATGCCAACAACGGCGGGAACTCAACAAGCACAAAGAACACTTAGGCTAGCTGGGAATTGACATGACATTAGCTAATCCGGTTCTGTATGATTTACTCCTAAGACTTTATCAACCTTAGATACAAATTCACTTTCAAATACACTTATTAGTTTTTTCTTAAGAACGGGTTTATACCACCTAATCCCACCATTACCCTCACTACCACCATTACCTTGTTTATCAAAAGCGTACGCAATGAATATTGAAGACTTTATAGCCGTATCCCAATACTCCTTTCCCCCACCATAGCGAAAAGTATAATCATTTTCAATTTCTCCTTTTCTAATTTTAATTGTGATATACATCACCGAATCGTTATAATAATTCATTGAATCGTTATAATAATTTTTGGATGTATCTCTTTGAATATTTACACTCAAATTAATAACTTTCCAAATTGCTTTTTCTAAAGTAGCTTTTGAAACTTGATATTCATAAGTTTTAATTGAACCATGTGTTCCTCCACCAAGACAACCATATGTTGTTAAAATACTAGCAAAAAGAAAAGATCGTGTTATAATATTCATTGTAACTAAAATTTTTGCTCTCGTTTTTGTCCCCGTGAGGTCTCCTGAAAGGGCTCCTACGCTGTTGAAATAAATTGCAATCTATAGCTAAGTTAAGTGCTTTAGCCAAGCCCGGGTCTTTGCCTTTCACTAAAGGTTTGGAAAGAATACACCAACAGGACAAACCCGAATCGTTTGTTGTTGTTCGGCTTTGCCATACCTACAACATAGGAAAGGTGGGAATAGTGTAATAAATAATACTAACTTTATAGACCATTGCTCAACTATAATATTGCTGCATTATGAATTTACGTTTATTCATCTTTATTTTATTTGTATCATTCTTTTGGTCTCTTAATTCCATTGCACAGCAAGGATATGTCCACCATAAAAACCGCAATTTTTTCAGGGCTAATCATGAAAGGATTTTCTCCGGAGTCGAGTCGCTATCGAGCTTTGAGATAAAAGGCGATGGCACCCTATGGGCATGTGGCGGCAATGCAAACGGCGTATTGGGAGACGGAACAACTATTCACAAAACTACACCTGTACAAATAGGAACTGATAAATGGAAATTAATCGCCGGAGGAAAACATACTTTGGGCATTAAGTCTGATGGTACATTATGGGGTTGGGGTTATCAGATATGGACACAGGTTGGAAACCCAACAACTGTTAACAGTAGCACTCCTGTACAAATGGGTACCGATAATAATTGGGTGTATGTATCCGCCTCTTCAAAACATGCATTGGGATTAAAATCAGATGGAACTGTATGGGCGTGGGGAATAAACACTTTGGGGCAATTGGGCGATGGTACAAATGTTAGCCGTTTAAACCCTATGCAGGTTGGTACAGATAATACATGGGTGACCATAGATGCCGGTGTCAATCATAGTGCAGGTATAAAAAGCGATGGTTCACTATGGACTTGGGGAAGCAGTTATTTTGGTCAGTTGGGTGATGGCACAAATAACAATAAAAATATTCCCACAAGGGTGGGGACAGACAATAACTGGGTGAATGTCTCTTGTGGCAATGCACATACACTTGGTTTGAAAAGCGATGGTACCATGTGGGCATGGGGAGGAAATATAGATGGAACAATTGGTGACGGAACTTTCGTTGACCGCCCCTTACCTACGCAAATTGGTTCATCAAAAAAATGGGTTTACTTAACTGCCGGTTTCATTAATTCCTTTGCAATTACAAGCGAGGGAGCTTTATGGGGCTGGGGAGCTAATATAAACGGTTCCTTAGGCAATGGCGCTACTGCAAAACAAAATTCACCTGTTCAGTTAGGCACTGAAAACACATGGAATGCTGTAATAAAAGGTGCGCAACATACACTTGCAACCAAGGCCAATGGCAGTGTTTGGGCATGGGGCAGAAACATAGAAGGTCAGATGGGAATAGGTACTGCAAGTAATACATTCCTCACAACACCAATTGACAATGGCAGCAAACAAAACGGAACAAATAGTGTGGCATTGGGAGCAAATCACACGGTGGCCCTCAATATCAACGGTTCTTTGTGGGCAGCTGGCAGCAATACCTTTGGGCAGTTGGGAGATGGAACTAACTTATCTACTACAATCCTCAAAAAAATTACTGTTGATAGTAGTTGGATAAATGCAGCAGCAGCTATGGAACATACTGTAGCAATTAAAAGTGATGGAACGCTATGGGCATGGGGGAAAAATACAAATGGACAATTAGGCGATGGAAGCATATTTAGTAAAAACACACCTGCTAAAATTGGAACAGATAATACCTGGACCACTATCAGTACCGGACAAAACCATACAATAGCATTGAAAGCTGACGGAAGTTTATGGGCCTGGGGTGCCAATATAAAAGGGCAATTAGGTGATGGCACTACAACAGATAAAACAAGCCCTATACAAATTGGCTTTGAAAATAAATGGATAAGTGCAGTAGCAGGAAGCGAGTTTACGATTGCATTAAAAAGTGATGGTACACTATGGGCCTGGGGCAACAATAGCAATGGGCAACTAGGCAACAATACTATTACCAATGCAACAAGTCCCGTACAGATTGGCACAGATAATAAGTGGGTAAATATTGCTGCCGGTATGGCACACTGCATGGCTATAAAAAGCGACGGTACACTATGGGCATGGGGACAAAACGCTTCCGGCCAATTGGGTGATGGCACTATGGTTCAAAAAAACATTCCGACACAAATAGGAAGCGACCACAATTGGATAAATGTATCGGCTTCTGCTATGAACTCTGCTGCATTAAAAACTGATGGAAGTTATTGGGCATGGGGTTCTAATGCTAATGGTGAATATGGCAACAGCACCAACACCGCTGTTACAAGTCCTCAACAAATAACTTCGCAGACTGAAGTAGCTGCATTGTATTCAGGCGGAGGGTCGGGTAATATGCATACCAGTATTATAAACATTAACAGAACTACGCTTTGTCTTACAGGAAATAACAGCAGCGGACAGTTGGCAAATGGCACTACTGTTAACTCCAACACTTTCAGTTGCAATGCAACATTACTACCGCTAAATTTACTTTCTTTTACCGGTGAAAAAAGAGCTAAACAAGTATCCCTTTACTGGAAAACTGCAAGCGAAATAAATACCGCTTATTTTATTATTGAAAAAAGTACAGACGGAAAGAATTTTGGTGAAGCAGGTATGTTGCCTTCAACCGGTTTCCAAATGAACCATTATAAGTTCGCAAATGATATTTCCAATGTAAAAGCAACTGTTATTTATTACAGATTGAAAATGGTAGATAAAAACGGTTTGTATAAATACAGCCACGTGAAAGCATTTAGTATTGTAAATTCAGCCAATCAACTATCTGTATATCCAAATCCAATTAAAGGAAACACCTGCACCATCATAGCAGATTTCAATATGAGTAAACCACTGAACTATACCCTATACAATTCAGATGGCAAAACAATACAAAAGGGCATTTTATCGAGTCAACAGCAAATCATAGACATCTCTGCATTGAGCAAGGGAATTTATTTAATCCAATGCAGTAATGGAGAGAGGACTACTATGGTTAAATTGTAATTAGCTTCGGGTTTTATTGGTTGAATGTGAGGTGCTTTGCATGTTGCATTGAGGTAGACTTTGCTTAAACTTAAATAAGATCAACGAACACTTAATTTAAATGGGATAATACCATAGAAGGGCAAACATACAGTTTGTTGGTAAGCTCTGCCATACCAACAACGGCGGGGACTTACTTTGGAACTACCTAAAAATGCTGCTTCTTATGCAAAACAACCTTAGCGAAAAAGGGTAATTTATCATGGTACAAATATAATTCGAAACCCAACTTTTAATTTTGTAGTATCCTTCACATCTTGCACTTGAGTTGTTTCTACTGAAAAATCCGATGCGGGATATTTATTAACTCTTTGTGCTTTAAACGAATCTGCTGACGCTTTTATTGATTTGGAAGATATGGTTACTGAAAGCGATGTGGAAAATACCTCATCACTTTTATTTTTATTTTTTCTTTCAAATTTTTTAATAAAATATCCGGTTTCATCAAATGACCACTCATTAAAACTATTTACATGAATAATTTTTAAATCTTTTGATGAAATTAAGGTATCTTTTTCTTCCATAAAAACGAGTTCCATTAAATTACATTTTGCGATAAACTCCCATTCAAAAGGGGTGGGTAGTCTAAATCCTCGAACTCTAGAAACATCATTTATTATTTTTCCTTGAAAATTTGAAAAACTGTACATTTTAAATGGATTATTTATATCTATATGATAAACTGGCGGGTAACCATTTTTCTTATTTAAATCATTACAGTATAACATAGCATCCCTTAAACTACAAATTTTAAATTGTCTTTGAAACGGATTACTTTGAAACAAAACACTATCAAAGTGAAAAGCATCTATTGGGCCGGTACAGTAAAAGCTTTTTACTTTTGCCGGTAATCCTTCAAAATATTTTATATAAGGATTTAACTCTTCATAGAATTTTTTGGCCATATCCATTCCAGCAAAATTTAATGAACTTAAAAATTGAGGATTTTCATAGGCTTCCTTAGCTAAAAAATATTCCATAATAGATTTATGAGCAAATTTCCAATTCCCAATGCCATCACAAGTAAGTAAAGATTGGCCTGTAATTTCCTCTGCTCTTAGTTTAATTTCAAATTTATTTGCTATACTAATGCAATCGTCTTTTTTGATATACATCCTACTTTCTTTCTTCCAATTAAAATAAATTATTTTAGCAAGTTGCTGAGATAGTTGTTTGAGATTTGAAATAAATTGATCCCTTTCAATAATAATTTTTCTTTTTTCTGATTCTCGGATTAACCATTTTGTAACCAATGTGTCATATGTTTGATATGTACTTCTATAGCTAGGGTCATCTTCGATTAAATAATCAATGTAACTTAATAACATTGGTCTCATTATTAAATTTTTTGATTCTTCAACTACACGAGATGCTCTTTTTTTATTGCGACTATTAATAAAAGGAAGATAACCATATTTTTTTCTTAGATATCTTTTTACTTCTTTATCATTAAACGGTGAGATATAAAGCTTATTTAAAGTATAGTATCCTGATTCATCAGGTTTTGTTATTTCCAATTCATACGGATCATCTTCCTGACCAGGAAAATATTGTGTTCGACATGTCATTACAACTTCTGCAAAATTTCTAGTAATTTCAATTATTTCATTCAATCTATTACGAAAAGTTAATGCATCTGATACATTAGGATTTGTTGAAACGATTCCTCTATCCTCATCCAATGCATCTAATAACAGAATTGTTCGTTTGGCTTCTTCTCGTTTAATAGATTTTATTGTGTCAATTGTATCAGGATTTGAAAATCTTAGAAGTTTTAAATTTGGTTTATCCTTTTTGCTAAAAAAAGAATGATAAGAAAAATATAGATTTATCATAAAAGTAGTTTTTCCCATCCCTGAATCTGCAAGAATCAAATAAAACCGATCACTTTGAGCTTTAGGGTTAAAACCAATTTTTAAGAAAAAGGGAATTAATTTGTTTCTAGCAATATATTGATGAGTAAATCCAGGCTCTTCTTGTCGAGATGGAGATGCATTTTGATATTGTGTTGCTATATAATACTGCTTAGCTTTTTTAATTGATTGATAATCAAACTGTGGATTGATATCCTGCTGAGCTATGCTATATTGTTTAAATTTTTGTAAAATTATTTTAATTATAAATCCTATTAACAGAGTCAAAACTGTTATTACAATAATTGACAATGGCTTTGCCACTTCAACTTTTAAACCCAACTTTTCAAAGGGAATCAATTCTGACAACGCTTCGATAATGTTTTCCATATAAAAAATTTAATTAAAAAAGTATATAGTCTTTTCAGCCGAGTGTAATTAAGGTTCCCGCCTAGGTTAATAGTTAAATGCTAAAACCTCCATAATCAACAAGAAAAAAAGCTGCACTTATTTCAGATCGATTGACATAATTTGACATTACCAATATAACTACGAAAGTAATCAGAAAATGAAAATAAAATTTACCTATTGGGGCAGTATTTCCAGAGTTTCCCAACGTGTGTTCTTCCCCATCTAGTTGAAGTGTTCCCGAAGGGCCACTTCAATTTACTATGATACCAAAGTCTCCGACTGGTACATTTTAAACCAGTTCCAAATCAATTTTGCCGTTCATAGTTGTACAATAATCTATTGAGCTGTTGTACTTGTAAAGCTATATTTGATAAACACTGCCAGCCCTGATAATTTAGAGAAATTAACTGTTACATTCTCTCTTTAGCTTTCCGGTCGAAGACCTGCTTTTCATGTTATATTGAATTACCATTCGCTCAAACTTCAACTACACAAAGGAACACTTACACTTGTTCGGGAACTTTATCTTCTTTCATAATAATTTATTAATTCAATAAATTCAACTAAAATGGTTTTGTATAAAAAATTTCTATAGTCAAAATGGTCTTACTTTTTACTTCTAAAACTATGTAATTATCAGGATGCAAAAAATGCGTTTTAAATTTATACCATTTATTTGATGGATCTTTTTCTTTTATCATATTTCCTCCATATGCAATCGATCTACTACTAATACGTCCATCAATATCTTCAAATTCTTTATCAAAATGAATTTCAATCTCAGGATTAGTTAACCCAATTCCTTCTTCCGATCCAAAAACATATAATGTACTGTATATGTTTTTGTCTTTGAGATATTCCGGCTTTGTATTTTCTGGGAAATATACCAAACGGGGATGAGGGCCATTTTTAATAAGATAATTGCTTCCTACTTGATTTTGAGTATTTATTGAAGCAGGTGAATTAATAACCGTTTGAACTAGAGGTTTAGTTTCTGCACCTGGTGCAGATCGATTGCCCTTCCGATATTCTTTAATCTCTTCAATCCAAATTTCTTTTTTATGTAATAGTCGTGACTTGGGATAGTTTTGCTGAGAAATTTCTCTTTTTGTGTGTACTTCGCCATGATGGTTCAAACATAAGACAATAAGATTGTTAAATGAATTGTCTTGGGTTTGATTATATTCATCTATATGATGAATTATAACAGGTTTTTCCTCAAGCAAATTCCAACAGAAACAACAATGCATCTCGCATTCTTTGACTAATCTGTCATAAACATCATCCATTATCGGCTGCCTTTTTACCTTTAGAATTAAAGTTTCAATTTCGTCCCTAGTTAATATACCTTTAAAATCTTTTTTTGAAGCAGTTTTTACTTTGGTTACGGTATAGTGATTGTTAGTGAGTTTTTCAGCTAATTCACTTGATATGCCATACTTAATAAAACTGTCTTTGTTTTTATCATTTTGTTTCATAAAGTCATTAATTTTTCTGTCTGCATATATTTTCTCACCTGCAAATCTACACTCTGGAGGTTATCAAAAAAGACAAATTGCTTCTTATGCATTCTTAATACACAACATCAGCCAAATCCTCAATGCACAAGTTACAAATGAAATTTTACTCCCGGCTTTTGGGAACAACTGCTGCAACAGCAACAGGGAAAAAACATGTGTAGTTGGTAGGCTTTGCCATATTACCAACGGCGGGAAACGATATAACTTACCATCACATCAAAAATCAAGTATCCACATTTCAATACCAATAAACAGTTTTTCATTTTATATAAAAGCTGGAAATAATTTCACTTTGGATAAACCGAATCTTAATTTGAGCTGCATACAAAGCAAAACCTTTATTAATTCAGATACTTCAGGAAGCCCCAACCATAGCAACCTAATAATAAACAATTGTTGCATTTCAGAATTGAAAACAAATTTCTTCATGGCAAATAAATTAAGTTATTTTGACAGCATTGCCATAAAACATTGTACATTCAAAACCGGTAAAGGTATTTTGTTTGATTTGGCAGAAGAAAAAGACCGTAAAGGTTATTATAATGTAGAAGGCTTCATGTTTCTGAACAACAACATTATAAACCACGACGGGCAGCTGGTAACATTGATTCAAAGTGGAAAAAATGAAAGCACATTGGGACCAATTATTAATATCAATGGAAATCAAATTTACCGCTATAAATACAAGGGAAGATGAGAAACCTTTAATTGATTTTTATGGCATTAAAAAGAAGGCATTAGAAAATAACACATGCACAAAATACAACTCAATTAGCACCCTAATCAGATATAGAGATGATGTTAGGGCAAATCATCTTTTTTAAATTAATGAGTTCATTAATTCACGTAAAATTGAAACTAATAAATTTGTAATCATAAAAAATTCGAAGTAAAATCATAAATTAATAAACATTTAAGATAATTTCCAATAATTATGAAGTCCCCCCTAACACCCCCATTTTTGGGGGTGTTTTCATAAAAAATAAATAAAAAATGTGCCTTTTAACCAATCTTTTACGTCTTTAATAAAACCTTAAGTGCTTGCTTATAGTATATGTAACTAAATTCGGGAATAATATTTAGATAAAAATTGCACTTTTGTAATTAAATCGGCTTCAAAAAACTGTGTGTAAGGAATTGATGGAAAAATTAAAAGAATATATTGAATCTGGTATTATAGAGTCTTATGTAATGGGCTTAACTACTTCTGAAGAAACAAAAGAGGTAGAAGGATTTGCTATAAAATATAATGAAGTAGCTGATGCAATTGAGGAGTATTCAAAAGATTTAGAAAAAATTTGCATATCAACAGGAGAAACCCCCGACCCTATTACCAAGCCTTTTGTAATGGCCTCTTATGATTACATGTCAAGATTAGAGAATGGTGAACTTCCTTCTGAACCTCCTATCTTAAGCCCTTCTTCTACAATTGCCGATTACAACAAATGGATTTTAAGACCTGATTTAATCATTAACGAAATCAAAGAAGAAGTTTTTGCCAAAATAATTGGCTTCACCCCAACAGCTATTACCGCTATAGTTTGGTTACAGGATATGGCCCCACAAGAAGTTCATCATGCAGAATATGAGCGTTTTTTGATAATAGAAGGCACTTGCGATATAAAAATTGGAGAAGATATCCACTCCCTTTCTCCCGGAGATTTTCTTGAAATTCCATTGCATGTCACTCACTCTGTAAAAGTAACCTCGCTTGTTCCATGTAAAGTATTGTTGCAAAGGGTTGCGGCGTAGTTTGGCATTATATCTGTATAATTTACATTATAGTTACATTAGAATATCATTGGCCTTATAGGAAATGGTTAATTTTGTATCAGTTTATTAAATAGAATAATTTTAAAAAGAATTACAGATGAACTCAAAAAAAACTAATAAGATTTTACTGACGATTTTACCTATCGTTGCTGTTACTGGAATAATATTATTGTTGGTAAGCAAAAAAAAGAAGCATAAAAATTTTATTCAAAAAGAAAAAATTGCCGAAGAAGGCTATGAAACAGCAGGTGATATTCTATTTCCGCCGAAAAATAAATCTCCCAGATATAAGACTGAATGGAATTAAATGAAAAAGTATTTTACCTTAAACTTATAATGAAAAGAGGCACTTCCAATTGGAGTGCCTCTTTTCATTGTTATACATTTATGATAAAAGGGATAATTAATCCCCCCAAACTTCATCTTTTCCTTGTAACCAAAGTTTAACTAATTCGGTAGTAATACTCTTTGGCCTTTCTAATGGGAAGCCTAAAGCCCTGTCCCAACAAAGACTTGCCAATACACCCAATGCACGGCTAACGCCGAATAGTACAGTATAGAATTCATACTCAACCAATCCGTAATGTACCAACAGTGCACCACTATGTGCATCTACATTTGGCCATGGATTTTTTATTTTACCTAAAGATTGCAATACAGGAGGAACTGCTTCATAAATATTCCAAACTGTTTGTACTAAGGGATCATCGGGCATATGTTTTTTACCAAACTCCATTTGAGCAGTAAATCTCGGGTCAGTTTTACGTAGTACTGCATGACCATAACCCGGTACAACCTTACCGGCAGTCAGTGTTTTTTGAACATAATCTACAATCTGCTCTTTGGTAGGGGCTTCAGAACCGAGTTGCTCCCGCATTTCAAAAATCCATTTAATCACTTCCTGATTGGCCAATCCATGCAGAGGGCCTGCAAGACCGTTCATGCCGGCAGCAAGGCTTTGGTAAGCATCTCCAAGTGCAGAGCCTACAAGGTGGGTAGTATGTGCACTTACGTTTCCACCTTCGTGGTCGGCGTGAATGGTCATGTACAAGCGCATAAGTTCATTAAAACTTTCATCGCTATAACCCATCATGTGGGCAAGGTTGCCGCTCCAATCTAAAAGGCCATTTGGCTGTATGTGTTCGTTGTTTTTATATTTTCTACGATAAATGTATGCTGCAATACGAGGGAGGCGTGCTATCAAATCCATAGCATCATCAAACGTAGCATCCCAATAATCTTTTTTGGCAAGGCCGGAACCATAACGTTTAGCAAAATTACTTTCGGTTTGTAAAGCCATAATACCAACAACAAACATAGTCATCGGGTGGGTATGCAAGGGCAAAGCATCTATTGTACTAAATACATGGTTGGGAACATGGCTCCTCCGTTGCCAAACTGTAGTTACATGCTCTACATCTTCCTGTGATGGCAACTCACCAATCAACATAAGATAAAATAACCCTTCAGGAAGTGGCTCACTTCCATTATCTGCCTTGGGTAGTTTCTGCTGTAACTCGGGTATAGTATAACCCCTGAACCTGATTCCCTCCTGCGAGTCTAAAAGACTGGTTTCTGTTACCAAACCGGTAATTCCTCTCATTCCCTGATATGCCTGTGCTAAGGTTACTTCGCCTATCTTTTTATTTCCATGCTCTTTAAGTAACTCTTTTATTTCGGCGTTAGCTAAATCAGATTTTGCTTTAAACCGGTCTTTGATGATTCCCATAACAATAGAATATTATTTATTTTTTTAACGGTAAAAACTACCGCATTAACGATTAAATAGACAAAATATTTTAGAAAGTGCTAAGGTAAAACAATTGTATTCATAACAAAAGCTAATAAATAATGTTCTGTCATACACAGGCAATTATTTTAAAGAAGTGCTTTTACTTAAATTAATCATGAATTATGATCTTCAAAATGGATTTACCAACACAACAAAATGATTCCAATGTATAATATCCATTTCAAAAGATAAAAATTTTCATTAAAACCTAATTTTAAGTTTTATATTCATTTTTACTTAATGAATGATTATTAATTCGCATTGTAAAGAATTCAATATTAACAAAATTACTTGGGAGCCCTTTTATAAAACCAATAGGCTACAAAAAGAAAAATAATGTTGGGCATCCATGCGGCAAGCGCCGGATGTAGATTTCCTTTGGTTGAAAAAATGGTTGAAAACCGATCAGTAAGTATAAACATAGCACCTGCAATAAAACCAATTGCAAGATGCACCCCACTTCCGCCTCTTGTTTTTCTGCTGGCTACAACAGCACCAATGAAACACAAAAGAATAACAGCTGCAGGAGTAGCGTCTCTTCGGGTTCTTTCCACTTTTAAAGCATTTAATCCCTCAACTCCACGTTGTTCTTCAAACTGAATAAATCTGTCTAACTCTGTAGTAGTAAGTTTGTCTTTTGTATATTCATCACGGTTGAGGTC
>JANPGE010000117.1:0-22404 GCA_031423805.1 Segetibacter sp.
CAAAATACCACATTATCTTTGCCCCTCTTATGAAAGCAAGAACCCTGAAAAAAGATAAGGTCAACATCATTACCCTCGGCTGTAGTAAAAATATGGTGGACAGTGAAGTGCTAAGCGGTCAGTTAAAGGCCAACGATGTAGATGTAGTGCATGAAAGTGGAAAACGTGACCACAATATAGTAATTGTAAATACCTGTGGCTTCATAGATAAGGCCAAGGAAGAAAGCATCAACACTATCCTGGATCAGGTGAGCCTGAAAAAGAAAGGTAAACTGGACAAAGTATATGTAACAGGCTGCCTTAGCGAACGCTACAAAGCCAATCTGGAAGAAGAAATCCCTGAAGTAGATGCTTACTTCGGCACCATGGAACTACCACAAATCCTGAAACGGTTTGATATAGATTACAAAGCAGAATTAATAGGGGAGCGTATGCTAAGCACCCCTTCTCACTATGCTTACTTAAAGATTAGTGAGGGTTGCAACCGTACCTGCTCCTTCTGCGCCATTCCGTTGATGCGTGGGTTGCATGTAAGCAGACCAATTGAGCAATTGGTAGCAGAGGCAGAAGGTTTGGTTAAAAAGGGTGTGAAGGAAATTATGCTCATTGCACAAGAACTGACTTACTACGGCCTTGATTTGTATAAAAAGCGGGAATTGCCCAAACTGCTCCATGAATTGGCAGCAATAAAAGGGTTGGAATGGATCCGGTTGCACTATGCTTACCCAAGCAAATTCCCAATGGAAATTTTGGATGCAATGAATGCTCATGATAATATTTGCAAGTATCTGGACATGCCACTGCAACATGCAAGCAACAACATGCTAAAAGCTATGCGTAGGCAAATAACCCGTGAGGAAATGACTGAATTGGTTCACGACATCAGAGCAAAAGTGCCGGGCATTTGTTTGCGAACAACACTTATTACAGGCTTTCCTGATGAAACCGAAGCCGATGTAGAAGAATTGAAAGAATTTTTAAGAGTTACCCGGTTTGATCGTGTAGGTATATTCACCTACAGTCACGAGGAAAACACTACAGCTCACGACTTGGAAGATAATGTACCCGATGAAGAAAAAGAACGCCGTGCACAGGAAATAATGGAAGTGCAGCAGGAAATCAGTTTTGAGAAAAATGAAGAGAAGGTTGGTAAAACTTTTAAAGTACTTATTGATAAAAAAGAAAGCGGCCGCTACCTTGGCCGTACAGAATTTGACAGTGTAGAAGTAGATAATGAAGTGGTCATCAACAGCGATAAAAAACTTGCAATTGGTGAGTTTGTAAACGTAAAAATTACAAAGGCTTATGATTATGATTTGGAAGGAGAAGTGGTGGTTGAATAGTCATTAGGTCAACAAGTCAGTTAGTCAATAAGTGGAAACTAATGTTTCTTAATAGAACGACGGCTTGTTCCGTCATTGCGAGTGAAACGAAGCAATCTGCTTTTAGAGCTAAAATATTTGCAGAAATAAAGCAGATTGCTTCGTCGTTCCTCCTCGCAATGACGGCGACACTCTAAATACTAAACATTAAACCCTAAACCCTCTCCGTCAAATACTTAACAAAGCTCCGCTTAGCAATGGGTAAAAGTGTTTCTTCCAACGGATAAGCAAGGTCTGTTTCAATATGATATACCGCGGGATTGGGTAAATCTTTCTTGCTTCTGATTAATTCACTTTTTATATTTTGAGGAGAATTGCTAACAGTGCGTTGCCAACTTTGCACATAGTCTGTTCTTATGCCACGGTATTTCTCATCGTGTTTTTCAAAAATGGTCAGACGGTATTGATAAACAACAGTATTGCTGTAAGTGCCGTCTTTTATAAATAAATATCCTTCATTCACATCCAGGGGAATTAAGCCAACCGGTTCTATGTTCAGCTTGTCTTCTACAAACTCATATATCTCTGCACCCATTTGTATGGTGTGTTTTATTTTTCGCGAAGCATATTGAATGATGTGTTCGAGTTCCTTCATCAGTTCATCATCTTCTATCATGGCTTCATAAGCAAACTGTAGCTTCTGAATGTTGATGTCTGTCAGTTGTTTGGGGAAATGCTCCTGCAAAAATTTTTTATTTTCACGAAAGGCTACAATGTTGTTGTAATGAAAGATAACATCAGCCAATTGAGGGTAAAGTTTATTTTGGTTAAAGACTTTACTCACCTCTGTCAGATAAGCAAGAAGTGTGTACTTCTTTAATTCAAAATCTATGTACCCTTCAGTAAACCAGGTTTCAGATAATGTTTTCATGTCCGTAGGTATTACATTGTAAACAATCTTTCTTTAGGCAAGTCCTTCTTTCTTATAAACGTATAAAAAATAAAAAATGGTTTATTAAGTGCATCCTATTTTTTTAAAACTAAATTTATGCCATTTATTCCTAAGTCAAAAATGAGCAATAAAATGTTGCTTGCAGGCATGAACAAGCAATTGCAATTTTATAGAAAAGGTTTAGAAAGTAACAGTAACTTTTGCTTTGTTGGAAGCGTTATTATTGTTCCATATTGGTCCGTTAGTTATAAAATACATTGCTTTTTTGCTGAAGTATTTATCAACTTTATTTTTAGATTTCAGTCTCACAGGCTCTCCTTTTTTATTAATAGAAAACTCGATTTCGACAGAAAGGTTAGTACGTGTTTTGCCATCTGCAAGCAATGTGCTATCAACTTGTTTACGTAAATATTCAAGATAATTATTCCACCCATTTATTGGCTCAGGTGTCGTATTTATTTTGTTATTAGAAACCTTTGATACACTTGATGAAACAGCTTTCCTTTTCTTTGTTGAATAGCCTGTTACGACCACTTCGCTTAATGTTGTATTGGTTGGTTCAATAGTAATTTTATTGACAGCACCATCGCTTTTTATACGTGCATTTGATGAAGCATATCCCGCTGAACTAACATCGACTTTTGCAATACTGTCATGTGCCTTGATAGAGAAATTACCATTAGCATCAGTAGAAGTTGCCATATTTTGATCTGCAATTTTAACAGAAGCAAATGGTACAGGTTCGCCCTCTCTTGTAATTACCTGACCTTTAAATTCTTTAGCTTGTTTTGGAGCCATAGCAATAGCTGCTGTTGGCTTTTTTGCATCTTCCACATCAGATTGTATTTGTTCAATATTTTTTGAACTTTCTGCTTCACTTGCACTTGGAGCCATAGTGGTATATTCATTGCTAATTTCAGTTTTATCCAATCTGGCAACCGGCGCATTATTTTCTTTGGTGAGCATTGGTGCTGTTAACTCCCTATTTCCTGCAATGTCATTTTCAACCATGGGATCTGCTTTTGCCAAAGCAGGTTCACTTGACTTGATGGAATCATTTTTAGGTGCAGCCATTGGAGTGTTATTCACAGCAATAGAGTTCACAGCACTTGATTCATTTGCAGATTTATTCAGAATGGAATAGGTTATCATTCCGCCGGTCACAATAAAAATGATCATAGCAGCTACACGCCACCAATTATTTTTTTTAGAAATAAACGGTACTATCTTACGCTGACTTTTGTATTGTCTTATTTCCTTTTCTATGGTGTTTAAATGATGTGCTGCTTTGTCCCAATCTGCTGTTCTATAACCATCTAATGTATCTGATAGAAATGGATTATCCATTAGCGCTTTTTCAAACGCATACATTTCCTGCTGCGACATTTGTTGTTGCAGATACCGCTTAATATCCTCCTGGCTATATGTTTTGTTTTCAGCCATTTTCTTCCATACAGTTTTTCAGGTTACGTCTTCCATTTTGAACCAGGCTCCTGACCTTATTCCATTCAAAACCGGTAGTGGCCGTTATTTCGTTGTAACATTTGTTTTCCAGGTAAAATAATCTCACTGTTTGTTTTTGTTCTTCACTTAACTTTTCAATACAGGCTTCCAGTTTATCCAGTTGCTTTTCTTTTTCAATCACACTTTCCAGATGCGAAAAATCTTCCGATTGCACACTTTTACCATCAAATTCTACAACAGTCATTTTTTTATTGTTGCGCAATACCATGAGGCAATGGTTTTTTGCTACTACATACAGCCAACTTTTAAAAGTTTCAATATTGTGGTTTTTTGCTTTTTCTACCAATTCCTGGTAAATATTCATTACTGCATCTTTAGCCGCTTCCTGTTCTTCAAGATACTTCATACAAACTCCATACACCAGGTCAGCATAGCGCAGGTAAAGTTCAGCCAAAATTTGCTGGTTTTGCTTTTGCTGATATTGATTCAGCAGTTCAGCATCAGAAAATGTATTGGTTGGTATGTTTTTTAAAATGCCCATTAATGGGGGTGAAAGTACAAAAATAGTAGTAAGATGGGTAGAGCGGTATTTATGCAAAATCAAAAGTAGGGTTTAGGTATTTTACATTACCAGCAAAATTGTACCTTTTTGTGTTTTTACAGTTTCTCCTGCAAACTGATATGTACATACCCACACAAATGTGGAAGTGTTTTGTTGGCCGGACTTATAGGTGCCGTCCCAGCCACTATTGGGATTATTTGTAGAGAAAATTTTCTGACCCCAGCGGTTATAAATGCTTAGTTGATATTGATAAAAAATACCAGTAGTATAAGGTTTAAATACATCATTTTTGCCGTCTTTATTTGGTGAAAAAGCATTGGGGAAAATGAGGTTATTGATACAGGTTTTAGGTCGCACATGTATGCTTTCCATACCTGCACAGCCATTGGTATCTGTAACCGATAAATCATAAACCCCGGCTCCGTTTACGATTAAAGAAGGAGAAGATTCGCCTGTACTCCAATAATAACTCTGAAAGGTTTTAAAAGGGATTAACTCAATAGACTGGTATTTACAGATGCTGGTGTCTGTGTATATAAAATGTGAAGGTGTATCTGCTGTGGTAGATATTATGGTTGTGTCTGCACCATAGCATCCATTTGTGTCCCTCACCTGTACCCAAAACAAACCTGTATTTTTCACAGTAAATGTTTGATTAGCTGAACCATCTTGCCACAGATATTTCACAAAACCCGCTCCTGAATTCAGGGTAGTATTTTTTCCTTTGCAAATAAAATGGGTGCTATCTAATTGTACTATAGGCTTTGGATACACTTTTTTAATTTCAAAACTATCTGTTGTGTAGCACCCCGTATTGTATGTTGCTTTAAGGGTGTATATGCCACTTTTAGAAACAAAAATAGATGATGATATAGCTCCGGTATTCCAGGCGTAAGCTGCAAAATTATTACCTGCATCCAGTTTTACAAAAGTGCCTTCGCAAATGCTGGTATCTGCTGGCAATATTGGTGTTGAGTTAATTTGTAAGACTACTAATTTTATTGAATCTTTAATGGCTATGTTGCCTGTAGATGTAGCATATAAATATCCGCTCCATGCCTGGGTAAATTGAATGTTGATGGTCGTGTCATTTATTATAGTTATGACGGCGTGTGAAGCGGTATCAATACTCCAAGTTGTACCTGCGCATTTAGTGCCTCTAAAAGCGGTGTATATGATTGCGTTGTTAATGTTGCAAATAGTATCTGCGCCACGGATTTTTATGCTGTCGTGCAGGTTGTTGATACTCTGACACAAAACAGTTTTTTGGATAGCAATATCTCTAAGGTTTAATGTGAAAGGAACATCCACAACATTGTTTGTAATAGGTTGAAAAAAATTAGCGTTGGATGGTGTAAGAGGAAAATCTTTTACCTCCGCAAAGTTTACATTCCTGCCAATACAAGTTGTGTCACAGTTGTAAATACTGGTTTCCACACTTTCTATTTCTTCTTTGTTGCCGTTTTTGACAGGGTATAAAAGATTTACTTTATCATCAGGTTTTAATGTTAATTGATAGTCGTAATTACCCGATATAAAAGAATCAACCCTGACTTTTCTTTGTTGGAGAATATTGAAATTGCTGTCTATAGCCAGGTAAGGTATATGTTGATTGTCTGTAGGATCGTAACACCCAATTACTGCAGCACCATTGCTATTAGCGAGATAATTAACTACAGGAAAAATCAAGTCAATACCGGTAATACCCTGAATTGATTTTGATTTGATAACATTTAGCAAAGTATCATAGACTATGCCAACCATATTAATTTTTCCATTATCACTATTAGGAGAGAAGACATTAATAGTTCCATTCTTTAAATAAGAAAAAATAGGTGAAGTATTAACATCACCCAAAGAGGAGCCACTTGGATAACAATAAGTTTTTGTTTGAATAATATCGCCTGTTAGGCTATTGATTTTTGTAATGCTGCTTCCTTTGCCTATAAGCGGGTCACATGGGGTGGTTGAGAATGAACTATAAAATTTACCCGGGATCAGTAAATTTGCGTTTACAGAAATGACACCTAATGGCGTGTAATTATCAATAGTAGTAAACCAAAATTTGCTCCAAACATTTTGGTTGGCAGCAGAAAAACGGGCTACAAAAAATAGCGATGATACAAAATCTGCGGAAAGATGAATAAGTAGTGTTATGTCATTGTTTTCAAGTTCGCACAGGAAGGCTTCATATACACCGGCAATGGATAAGCTTACATTTATAGTAAAGTATTTATAACTAATGACATTGCCTTGAGTATTTAACCGCAATATAAAATGCCTGGAATTGTTATTTACGGTTGGTACATTATCAATAATTCCATAGAGTGCTATACTGCCATCTGATAATTCTAAAGCAGTGTAAAATTGAATATTGCTGTCTAAAGGATTATTGATTGCCTTGCTCCAAACAAACGCCCCTGCCTTGTTTAGTTTTGAAACCACCTGAATATCTTTACCTGATAAACCCGATTTTGCAGTAGAAAGTATAATGGTATTTCCACTTTTTTGGGCTAAAACCCTGTTTGATCCGAAGCTGCTGTCTCCTCTAAGAAAGTACCTGCATCTCACAGTGGTATCAAGTAAGGATTGTGTAAATCCAATATTGCCAAAAAGTAGCAGAAAGCTAAAATGAAAAAGTATTTTTTTGATAGTAAACATTCTTTTGAAATAATACGAGTGATTTGTGGATCAAACAAACCTCCCGTATATTTTTATAATTATTGGTTCCAGCTAATGACTCTCTAGGGTGTTAACTATGGAACATTTTTCAAGTTTTAGGATTACAAAATATAAATCTAAGTAATTTGTATTGAATGGTTCTCTTTTCATCCACTAAAAATTTATGTTTTGAAGATGGTAATGAAAAATTGATATTAGTAAAAACAAATGAAAACAACAATATCCCCGAAATAATATTCACAATACCTTCGCACCATGAAAAGAAGTATCACCCTTTTTGCTTTTTATTTTTTATATCTTTCTGCACAAGCTCAATCTCCTGCAAGTTTCAACAGCGCAGACATTTACCTACAGTTAAAAAAACTGAATGTACTCGGCAGTGTCCTGTACATAGCTGCACATCCTGATGATGAAAATACACGTCTGCTGGCTTTTCTTGCTAAAGAAAAAATGTACCGAACAGGCTACCTTAGTCTAACCCGTGGCGATGGCGGCCAAAACCTTATTGGTAATGAGCAGGGAGTAGAGCTGGGGCTCATCCGTACACAGGAATTATTGGCTGCAAGAAGGATAGATGGTGCAGAGCAATTTTTTAGCCGGGCTTATGATTTTGGCTACAGCAAAAGTGCCGATGAAGCAATGCGCATTTGGGAAAAAGAAAAAATACTAAGCGATGTAGTTTGGGTAATAAGAAAGTTTCAGCCCGATGTAATCATTACACGTTTTCCCGGCGATGAAAGGGCAGGTCATGGACATCATGCTGCTTCTTCGTTATTAGCAAATGAAGCATATACAGCCGCTGCAGATCCTAATCGTTTTCCGGAGCAATTTGGGTATGGCGTAAAACAGTGGCAGGCCAAACGTATCTTATGGAATACATTCAACTTTGGAAGTACTAATACAACGGCAGAAGACCAGTTAAAGATTGACGTAGGTGCTTATAACCCTTTGTTGGGAAAAGGTTATGGCGAGATAGCAAGTGAAAGCCGCAGTCAGCATAAGAGTCAGGGCTTTGGTGTGCCAAGACAAAGAGGGGTTTCGTTGGAATATTTTAAAACAACAGGTGGAACTGCACCACAAAAGGATTTGCTTGAAGATGTTTTAACAAACTGGAGCAGAATAGAAAACGGCGCATCAATTCAGGAAGCAATTGATAAAATTATTTCCAATTTTTCATTTGAACATCCTGAAAATAGTGTGTCGTCTTTAGTAGTATTGTACAAGCAAATTAATCAGCTAAATGATAGTTATTGGAAAACGCAGAAGCTAAAAGAAGTAGAGCAATTAATTGTTGCCTGTAGCGGGTTATATGTTGAAGCAACCACGGCGCAAATTCAAGCGGTGGCAGGTGATAGCCTTAAAATAAATATTTGGGTGAACAAAAGAAATAATGCAAACATTTCAATCAAAAATATAGAGGTTAATACTACGGCGGAAAATAAGATCACAACCGTTGCAAATGCTGAACTCAATAAACTGCTTGCAACAAATGAAAATGTAAATACTCCATTAGCATTCAAAGTCAACAGCAATGTAAAACCTTCGCAACCTTATTGGTTACAAAATACAATGTCTACAGGTTCGTTTAATGTTTCAGATCAAAATCTTATTGGAAAGGCCGAATCTTCACCTGAATTTGCAGCCAAAATTTATGTAGAAATTGAAGGACAATCATTTCAGATAGAAAGACCAGTTCAGTATAAATATACAGACCCTGTAAAGGGAGAATTATTTCAACCGGTTGTAATTATGCCAAAGCTATCTGTACAGGTTGAGCCTGCTTTGATTGTATCTACAAAACAAAATGAACATAAAATTCAACTTCGGTATGCAGCAAATACTACTGTAAAAGGAGCAGTGATTAATGCGCATAACAATATATTGGTCAATGATACATCATCAATGAAAAAGGGAAGTGAAAAAGTATTTGAAATAAGTTTAAATTCTCTGAATCAATACCATGAAAAAAGTAAAACTGATGTGTCGGGAATGACAAAGGATACATTTACGCTTAGCGGAAATGAACCTGCTGTATATCCCATCGCCATTCACTACGACCATATACCTAACATAACTTATTTTAAACCTGCTGTGCAGTCAGTTGTCAATCTTGATGTAAAAGTTGTCGGCAAACATATTGGCTATATTACTGGTGCCGGGGATAAAGTGCCGCAGGCATTGGAACAAATGGGTTACGTAGTTACAAAGCTTAGTGAACAGGACATAACTACAGCCATTCTTAAACAGTATGATGCAGTTATTACCGGCGTAAGAGCCTACAACGTTAATAGTTTTCTCGATAATAAATACAGCATCTTAATGGAGTATGTCAGTCAGGGAGGAAATCTTATAGTGCAATATAACACCAATAATCAGTTGGGTTCTGCACCACAAAAGATTGGACCATTTCCATTTACTATAAGCCGCAACAGGATTACTGATGAAACAGCAGAAGTGCATTTTGATTTGCCCAATCATTCAGTATTCAATTTCCCCAATAAAATAACAAACAAAGATTTTGAGGGATGGATACAGGAAAGAAGTATATATCATGCCGAGCAGTTAGATAGCAACTATGTAACCCCAATCTCTATGGCTGACCCGGGTGAAAAGCCTTCAAACGGAAGTTTAATTATTGGCAAATATGGCAAAGGGAATTTTGTATATACAGGCTTAGTTTTCTTTCGTGAATTACCTGCCGGAGTAGGTGGTGCATATAGATTGATGGCCAATCTTATTGCACTTCCAAGGAACAAATAAAGTAAAAAGGTAAAAGGCAAAATGTAAAAGAAGAGTAATGACGGAAATAACCAAACTCAAAAAATAAATACCAATCAACCAATCAACCAATTAACTAATAAACCAAAGATGAAATCCCGCCGGCAAATAAGTTTCGTAGTTTTAATTATTATAGGTTTAATAATAGGTATTGTAATTAAAAAAGTAAAAATCGGATTGATAATAGGAATTGCACTTGGGCTTTTGGCTAGCGGTATGCTTGGGGGTAATCGGCGAAATGAATCTTGATATAGGTCAACGAAATTTCTTATTATGTATCAATGAATCAAGGTTGTTAATAAGATTACTTTTATAGTGGAAATTATTAATCAATTTTATTTGTGTGATGACGAATAAAAAGATGATTTCCAGTTTGAATTTAAATATCCTAAATTATAATTAACCTACCCCCCTTTGTGGATTTGTAAAGCCCCTTCAATAAGTAAGGGGCTTTTTATTTTATACCATTTTGAATTATAAATAGTTCAGTCTGGTTTTGGTATAATGCTGATGTGATAGCCGTTAAGGCCAATACAATTGGACTATTAGGGATATCCAACCGGTATTATTTTTAAAAAAGAAAATTTTAATACTTGAAAACCTAGGTTAACGGGCACTAAATACTCAAAATGATTCTTATTACAATCAATTTGGCTTAAAATGCTATTTTTGATAATTATAATCAGATTGTAATTATGTTTGAAGTCCTTCTGGAAAGTTTGCATCAAAAAGTTACACTTACACCCGATCAGGAGGAACTTTGTAAAACTTTTTTTAAGCACAAAACCCTTCGCAAAAGACAATTTCTTCTACAACAGGATGAGCAATGTCATTATTTAGCTTTTGTTGAAAGTGGTGTTTTAAGGTCTTACTTTTCTAATGAAAAAGGGTATGAACATATACTTCAGTTTGCATTTACCGGATGGTGGATATCAGATATGAACAGTTTAATGACTGGTCAACCATCATTACTTAATATTGAGGCACTTGAAAATAGTGAATTATTACTTTTGACAAAAGAAAATTACGACCAATTGCTAAAAGAAGTACCTGCTATGGAGCGATATTTCAGGTTGCTAACCCTTAATGCTATGATTGCATTGCAACGTAGAATAATAAGCTCCATGAGCCAAAATGCAGAAGAAAAGTATACCAATCTACTTCAAACTTTTCCACAAATTTTTCAAAATGTACCACAACATATGATTGCTTCTTACCTGGGAATAACTGCAGAAACACTTAGCAGAATCAGAAAACAAATTGCATCAAGAAAATAATCTTTTTTGTTTTTAGTTTTTATAAATCGGGTATTGGCTTCTGCCTATATTTGCTATTCACCTTTTTGTTAATTATCACCAACTGATGGTTGGTATTTTTATAGCATGTACAACAACAAATCAATAGTAATGAGTGGCATTAGGCCTACCGGCTTTTTGCACCTTGGTAACTACTTTGGGGCTATTCGAAACTATGTTCGTATGCAGGAAGAGTATCAGTGTTACTTCATGGTTGCAGACTTACATTCACTCACAACACACCCTGATACCAAAGAGTTGAAAGCAAATGTTCATAGAGTTTTGGCTGAAAATATAGCTTGTGGATTGGATCCCGAAAAAGCTGTGTTTTATTGTCAGAGCCATATACATGAAACAACCGAACTGTACCTTTATCTAAACATGATGGCTTATAAAGGTGAGCTTGAAAAAACTACTACTTTTAAAGATAAGGCCCGTCAACACCCTGACAATATTAATGCAGGTTTGTTAACCTATCCTGTTTTGCAGGCTGCAGATATTTTAATTCACCGTGCATCGATTGTGCCTGTAGGAAAAGACCAGGAACAGCATCTTGAAATGTGCAGGACTTTTGCCAACCGTTTTAATCACCGTTATGGCGATGTGTTCCCGGAACCAAAAGCATTTAACTATAACGATGAGTTGATAAAAGTTCCAAGCCTGGATGGAACTGGTAAAATGAGTAAAAGTGAAAATGCCATGGCTACGCTTTATCTTGCTGACAGCGACGAATTGATTAGAAAAAAGGTAATGAAAGCTAAAACTGATAACGGACCTACAGAAAACAATTCAGTTAAGCCGGACTATATTGAAAATATCTTTTTGCTTATGAATCTTGTTTCAGAAAAAGATACCATTTCCAAATTTGAAAACGATTACAACCAATGTAATATCCGGTATGGAGATATGAAAAAACAGCTTGGAGAGGATATGGTAAAATTCATTGCACCGATAAGAGAAAAAGTAGAAGATATATTGGGAAATGAGCAGCTTTTAAAAGAAATAATGGAAAAGGGGGCCGAAAAAGCAAGAACAAGTGCAGCAGCAACAATGCAAATAGTGAGAGAAAGTATTGGACTTAAATACTTTTAATTGTGGCGTTATCTTAAAAACATCTATTTTAGTCAACTAACTCAAAGTATAAATACCGGCAAATACTCCAAATGGCAAAAACAATCAAACCCAAACACATAGCAATAGCAGGCAACATAGGTGCAGGCAAAACCACGCTTACAGAGGCTTTGGCTAAGCACTATAAATGGATTCCACAGTTTGAGGACGTGGCTAACAACCCATATCTCAACGATTTTTATGAAGAAATGCCCCGTTGGAGCTTCAACCTTCAGATATATTTTCTTAATAGCAGGCTAAACCAGTTGCTTGAAATAGAACGAGGAACTGAAACCATTATTCAGGACAGAACTATATATGAAGATGCAAACATTTTTGCTCCAAACCTGCACGATATGGGTTTAATGAGTAAACGTGATTTTGATAATTATTTTACCTTTTTTCAGACCCTGAAATCTATGGTAAAACCGCCTGATTTGTTAATATATCTGCAGGCTTCTGTACCAACATTGGTAGGTCAGATTCAGAAACGAGGAAGAGAATATGAAGAAAACATCAGACTGGATTATTTAAAAAAGCTAAACGATTATTACAATAAATGGATTGAGTCATATCATGAAGGCCCATTGCTTATTATTGATGTTGACAAAAATAAATTTGCAGAGAAGAGTGAAGATATGGGTGAGATAATCAATAAAATTGATGCACAATTGTTTGGATTATTCTAATAAATCAAATTGAAGTATGAAGGCTGGAACCTTATACAAACTCTGTGTTTTCTCTGTGTGTATTTCTCTGTGACCTCTGTGGTTAAGAATAATAGGATTGTCAAGATAAGATTGAAATAAACCCAATAACCTAATTAACCAATAACCCAGTTAACCAATAAACTAATTAACCAATAACCAATCAACCCTTTAAACGGTTTTTTATGGCACAAGACAATGAAGAAGAAATATTTAGCGATGATCCCGAAGAGCAATTGAATATTGAGAATGAGATTTTAAAATTGAAGCTGCAGGCCGAATTAGGCGGGGATTATGAAAGTGATGGTGTTTTGCCCCCGGATATAGAAAATGCCTTTTTAAAGAACGTAATAGAATTTGAACATCAATTTGCCAAAACAACCCCTTCTACACTTTTTGAAATACTTGGAAAACCAGCTTTCCCCAAAGCTGAATCATTAAAAGATGAAGAAATAGAAACTGCCTTATCAACCTTAGAAAACCTGATGGACGAAAAAGGGATAATGGTTGATTATGGTGAAGAATATCCGGCACGGTTAAAATATACATTTGTTACAGAAGAATTATTTCTAAAAGAGTCGGGATTTTTTCACATGCCCGGCATGACCATGCATTACATTTATGAAGAGTTTCATCCCAATCATAGGTTAGATATAAGTAACAATACCGATAAATTTTTCAATAGTTGGTTAAATCAAAATTTTAATGAGTTTAGCAGCGAGTTATCTTATCACCCTACAACACCTGATGGTAAAGAATTAACTAGGGAAGAACTTTTCAAACGTTTTCAAAATATTTTTGACAGTTATACCAAATTTGAAAATGCATCATATACTGTTGATGATATTTTCTTTGAACTTAAAGAGGAAGAAAACGGGAGTGGCTATGCAGAAGGGAGTGTGGAGTATGATGCTATTTTAGAAAATGGAGAAGTGAAACATTTTGAAGGAAATTATAAATTAACCATGCAGTACGATGGTTATTGGGGAATAATACATTTTGATTGGCCCGGGTTTGTTTGGTGAAATGCCATAAAGCAATATGAATAACAAGAAGCAAACTTTGGTAGTGATTGGTGGTGGAGCGGCAGGTTTTTTTTGCGCAGTAAATGCAGCCAGTATCAATAATAACCTAAGTGTAATAATAGTTGAGAAAACCAATAAGCTGCTTAGCAAAGTCAGGGTGAGTGGTGGTGGACGGTGCAATGTAACCCACGCCTGTTTTGAAATACCTGCATTAGTTAAAAAATATCCCCGGGGAACAAATTTTCTAAAAAAAACATTCCATCAGTTTAATACAAATCATTGTATCCAATGGTTTCAGGAGAGAGGAGTGCAATTAAAAACAGAAGCCGATGGCCGAATGTTTTCCATAACAGATTCATCGCAAACTATAATTGATTGTTTGCTTAAAGAAGCTAATAAGTACGGAGTAGAGGTTTTGATGAATAGTGATGTTAAAAAGTTAATCCCAAAATACTTACAACACATAGAAACTCCAATTGAAAGTAATGATGTTATTGATGGACAAAATTTTCAAATAGAACTCAATAACGACAGAACTATAACCGCAGATTTTGTTTGTGTTGCAAGTGGAGGCTATCCAAAAGCAGCTATGTTTAATTGGTTAACCGCTCTTAATCATACTATTGAAGACCCTGTTCCATCTTTGTTTACGCTCAATATTCCCAACAATACTATTACACAATTAATGGGCATTGCGGTAGAAAATGTAGCACTAAAAATAATAGGTAGTAAACTAATAAGCGAAGGACCAATGCTTATAACCCACTGGGGATTAAGCGGCCCGGCCATACTTAAACTTTCCGCATGGGGCGCAAGAGAATTTGCCGATAAGAACTACCATTTTACTTTGTTGGTAAATTGGCTACCTCAATATACAGAACATACTTTAAGGGAGGGTTGGCAGTCATTACGCAACAACTTTGCTTCGCAAAAAATTGGTAACAAAAACCCATTTAGCCTTCCGGTCAGGCTTTGGAATCACCTGCTAAATAGTAGCGTTATAAGTGAGGAAATAAGGTGGGCAGACCTGCCCGGCAAAGAGCAAAATAAGTTGATCAAAAATCTCGTAGCAAATGAATTTGAGGTAAAAGGTAAAACAACATTCAAGGAAGAGTTTGTAACCTGTGGCGGCATTCACATAAGTGAAATAAATGCCAATACAATGGAAAGCAAAATCATTCCAGGACTTTATTTTGCCGGAGAAATTATGGATGTTGATGGCATTACCGGCGGCTTCAACTTTCAACATGCATGGACAAGCGGATGGATAGCTGCAAAATCAATAGCAGGAGAGTCGCAAGAGGTTAATCAGGATTAGCCAATTATTATATCGAACAATTTTATCAATTTAAATGTAACTCATCTCTGACATTTATACCCGACATTTCTAATTGTTGCTTCAAGGATACCCAAGTTTTATTACTTAATGTTCCAGCGTAAAAGACTTTATTTCTAAAATCATTAGTTATCACACGTAAACCATTAGGGGCTTTCCCTTGTGTTTCGAAAACAATTTCCTTAATATCTGCTAATCTAAAAGCTTTTTTCCTCCAATATAAGTTGTGATTTTTTACTAAAAACAGCGTTTGCGATAGTTGGAAATAATGCATTTGCAACGAAAAAATCATAAACCAAAAAATGCAATAACCCACGGCAAAAAATTCAATTCCTACACTTGGTGGTTTTTTTGTTTTAAATATTATAAATATAATAAACCCAATGATGCCCCATAGTAATATTCCACGAAGCGAAGTCAATTGATTACCCTTAAACGTCTCAAAATAATCTGTTTCAATCTCTGTTGTTTCAACCTTTTTTGTTGATACTTCAATGCTGTCCTTCTTATCAATGATAACCTGTTTTATAAACGATTTCACTTCCCAGCTATTGATGTAAGCATCATCAAAAATGTATTTTATATCACCATTATCAAAGGTAAAATTTGCTCCTTCCATCGGAAATATCGTTAAATATCTATAAGGTTGTTTCCCGGTTAACTCCACATTTTTTAACTGCTTCCAGTAATAAACATCGTTATTGAAGCTTATTTTTTCTTTATCAGCTACAATTTTTGGAGCGTTTTTGAAACCCTGATAAACTGTATATAAAGCCATCGCAAAAGTTGCTATGGCAAAAACAGGCATAAAATAGACTTTTGCTGGAATGTATGATTTGCTGCTCTTTTTTAGATATCCGCTTAATATTGCAATTGTCATTACAAAATAAAAGATTGATACAAGGGTTATGAAAAGATAAAACTTTAAAGGATGTCTACTTGTTTTGATAGTTATCATTTGGGTATTTTAAATTTTTATAAATCCCTTTCACTGTGGTAAAAAATGCACAAAAAAAAGTCCGGCAATTGCCAGACTTTACAGTTTTTTTGTTCTCGCTTTAATGAGAGACAGGATTAATAACGATTGTAGCCACCGCCACCGCCGTTGCTGCCGCCGCCGCTTCCGCCACGGTTAAAACCGCCGCCGCTTCCGCCACGACCGCCACCGCTTCCGCCACGGCTAAATCCGCCGCCGCCGCCACCTTCGCCAAAGCTTCTCTTCTTGAATCCACCACCACCACCACCGGTGCCATCTTTTGGACGGGGTTGTGATTCGTTCACAACAATTTTACGACCCATGATGTCGCTTTCATTCAACTGGCTGATAGCAGTACGACCTGCTTCATCGTCAGTCATTTCAACGAATCCGAATCCTTTGCTGCGGTTACCGTTAAATTTGTCGGTAACAATTTTTGAAGATACCACTTCGCCGAATGGAGTAAATAAATCGGCCAAATCCTGCTCAGTCATAGTCCAACTGAGGTTTCCAACGTAAATGTTCATTTGTAAAACTTTAAAAAAATAAATAAAAAACCTTAAGAACACAGTGGACAAAGAACCAAAGAAACATTTACATAAAACGTCCAGCGAGTACTATTGCGAAACTGTAAAATCGTTAAGGCCGCAACGAAGATAGACATTTTGGAAATAATTCATCATTTTTTTTAAATTTCTGTAACTAATTGGAAAAACACCCTTACTAAAATAAAGGACATTAATGTATGGATGGTCTCTTTTACGAGAGTTCACCCGTATCCCAAACCAGGGGTATAGTCAAAATTTATGGTCTGTGATAAACCTGCTTTGACTAAAAGGTTAAACTCCCAGCCAAATAAAAAACCTTGACAATGCGCCAATTCTATTGCTTAGGACGAATTTATCTTTACCAGTTCTTACGTATTTAATCGGGGTTCCGTTAAAGCTTTGTTTTTCCTTTTTGCCGGTTTTTATATTCTTAATACCTTTTCTTAAATATAATTCATTTGTTACCATATTAGATAACATAGGAGTAAAGTAAATACAATCCTCAAAATAGTAATGGGTAACCTGTGAATAACGAGTGCTGTTTGGATTCAACAATGGAGAACCGCCATGTATAATATTGGAAGACCAAATTAATACATCTCCCTTTTTTGCATAAAATGGTTTTCTTTCAAAACCATTTGCATCTAATATTTTTTCTATAAAATCTTCATACTCCGGATAGTTCTTATAAGAGGTATCATTGGGCTCTTTTTTGAAATGGGCAAAATTGTATTCCGGTAAGTTTTGAGATTTTGGATAATAGTAAACAGCTCCGTTTTCCTCGTTAATATCTTCTAATGCTACCCAAACACCACACATATATTTTGCAGGAATTGAACTAAAATGGATGGTATCTGAATGAGCCCTTTGTTGTGATCCCCTCTTAAAATTCAATGTTTGAAACGGTATTGGTTCTTTGTCATACAGCATTTTTAATGTTTCTAATACCTGTTTGTTACATGCCATACTTTTTACACTGTCTGAGTATAACCATAAATCCTGAATTCTGACTGAATCCCGGTCTGTGCGCATCTTAAAATCAGGATTATACCCCTTATTCTCCATTTCTGACTTTACTTCCTGTATTAAGGGGTCAGCAAATAAACCCTGCAAAACAATGAAACCATTTTCATGATATTCAGTTGCCAATTTTTTTTGTTCAACGCTTAAATCCTTTGACTTTAATATTTCTTCAAAAAAAGGAGATTCAACCCAGGGTAAATTCATGATGTTAAATTTATAAATCGTTGTGTTAGGCTACTTTTTTGATAACCTGTACTTATTCTTATTGTATCAAACAAATGTAACAATTTGTAAATAAAAACTGATCTTCATGTAAATTGTTTAAATGAAACCTACATCCATACTTTTTTGTATTGTTATACTTTGTGTTGGACTCATTAATAGTTGTAAAAAGGATACCGCACCCAAAAACATAACTCTACATGACCAACCTCTTTCTGTGATTCAGGAATATATTCAGGGTAATTGGAAATTGCAAAATACGAAAGGGGGTTTTTGTGGAACTTGTATTTTTTATCCAACAGATAGCACCTATAATTTCTACTTGAATTTAAATACTTTAAGAATAAAATTTAGAAATGCGCATTTCCAAACATTAGATACAACTATTAATTGGTTGTATGTTCCTGACATTGTGCTTGGAGATTCCACATATACACTGAATTTTAGCGATTCATCTGGCATTCCTTTTACTTTTGCCGCAAACAGAATTTATAACGACACATTAGTTCTGTATCAACCTAATCCTGATGGTCAATCTTTTTATTATATTAAATCAAATTGAAATTTTAATAAAAGGTCATAAAATATTCGCCGTTGTTGGTATGGCAAAGCCTTACCAACGACATAATTTCTTAAAAGATTAATTTAAAATGAATCCGAGTCCTCCAAACTTTCTCCTTTGCATCTGTGCTTCACCTACATACTATACTTAACAAAAAATGCCATATATGAAGAAGCCACCGCCTAAAATGGTCAATTAATACCAACTATTTTCTAACAATAATAAAAGAGGAGTTTTGAATGATAATATCATTTTCAAGTAATTGTAACTGATAAATACCAGCGGATAGATAATTCGTCATTAAATTATTGGAATGATTTAAGGCTTCATTTTTTTTCAATTTTTATGTAGTTGCTACCGGTAAACAACTATGACTCCAACCTAAGACCTCGCAAAGGCCATTAAAGCCTTTATGTCACCCGCATCTGCAGCCCATATTGCATTCAGATAATTGGTTCTTGTGTCACCCTGCTGCACAAGGTTTGCTGCACCCCATGTATATACCGGCTGTTTAAAAACCTTCTCAATCACAATATCAGCCATCAGGCGGCTATGTCTTCCATTGCCGTTAGGAAAGCAATGTATGCTTACCAAACGGTGCTTAAACCGAATAGTAATTTCTTCGGGTGGATAGGTGTTGTTTTTTATCCAATACAACGTGTCGCCTAACAGGGTTTTTAACTCAGTTGCTATTTGCCACTTGTCCACCCCAATGTTCTTGTTTGTTTTACGAAACGTACCTGCCCATGCCCACACATTTCCATACATTCTTTTATGTACAGCCTTCAAAAAATCTTCGGTAAAAATGGCTTCAGTTTTAAATGAACGCCTTAATGTCCATTGTATCGCCTGTTCAATATTCTGCTGTTCAAATTCGTCTAACTCTTCCCGTGTGGCAATAGTTGGTATCAGCAGCCCTCCTTTTCGTCTTCGTCCAAAGGTGTTTGCCCGTCTATGTATTCCAGTTCTAATCCCATAGCATTTTGGGCATTTCATTTTTGATAATGATCGTTCTTTCCTCAATGGCTTTTTCAATCCGCAGCTTTGTATTTTCCTGGTCTTCCAGTTTCATGGTGTTGGAAGTACGCAATACAATTTGTGTAGCCAATTCCTTAGCCTTCTTTTCTATCAAAGCATCCAATGAACCGTCATTAGGCACAAAGCCATATACCAACTCCATATCCAAAGCCCTGCCCAGTTCTTTTAGTGCTTTTAGGGTAATGGAGCCATCTTTTTCCCGTTGTTCTATGTCCAGAATACTTTGCTTGGTAATAGAGAGTTTGTTGCCCAATTGCTGCATAGACATACCAAGGGCAGTACGAATAGCTTTTATCCATCCGGTAGGTGGAATAGCAACTTGTTTCAGTGCTGCAAAAAGCAGCATTTTACTGTTCAACTGCTGTAATTGTAATGATTTTTTACCCATAAAGTAAGAATATAGCCTGACAATTAATGTACAAAAGTAAGACTATTGACTGACAATAATTGAATAAAAGTAAGGTTATAGGCTGACTAATTTAAGCTATTGAGAAATATTAATTGGCATAATCTCCAAAATTTATCTATTACCCACATTTTTTGGTATGGCAAAGCCTACCAACAACAACTTTTCTCCATTTTATATGTTTAAGAAGACCAAAAACAGTAGAAAAATTGATTTTGAAATTTGTATAGTTCTACAAAACAAAAGTCTTTACTAACCAAGTATAGATGTAAGTATCTCTGTCCTAAATAAATAACTTAGAAAAACTCCACAACTACAGGAAATTTTATTCATTACCTACGGGAATTTTCCCCTTTTTAATACGGGAATTTTTCCCGTTGTACAGTAATTATAATACCCTCATCTTTACTTGCTGTAATCAGTAGCTTACTAAATCAGTTGATTTATCAAATATGATTGCAAAACACTAACTAACCAAATGAGAATTGCAAGCGATAGCAGCCCGCCAATAATAAAATATGCAATGAAAAAAATATCCTAAATTTCTACTCTAAAATAGCAAGCCATGAAAGCTCTCCTGTATTCTCTTTTACTATTCACTCTTTTATCTTCTAGCAACTGCAAAAAAAGCAGCACCACAGAAGACCAGCTACCACCAGAAACCACCACAGGCGCTATGACCTTTGGTTGTAAGGTTGACGGAAAAGTATTTGTGCCTAAAGATGGTAATGGGAAGCCAGGACTTTATGTACAATATGTGTATCTTGGAAATGGGTTGGGAGGTGGGTGGTTTTTAAATATACCTGCTGTAGATCTTCAAGTATCACCGAATGGAGGAGTAAGTATTACGACAGATAGTCTATTATTAGAAGAAGGAAAAACCTATGAATTTAAAACTACTAAAGGAAATGCTCAAGCATTTTATTACAAAAGTATAGAGTTTCATAAGCTTGAAAATGATCCCGGACAACTTACTGTGACAAAATTTGATCAATTAAAACATATAATTTCAGGAACATTCTTTTTTACAGGTACCAATTCCAGCGGCACTAAAGTAAATATAACTGATGGACGTTTTGATATTAAATATTGATTTATAATAACAACCTTTAATCAACTTAAAAAAAATTATGAAAAAGATTCTAATTCTATTGATTGCGTTTGTGACTGTATTAAATCTATCTGCCCAAACAGTTGCACCACCTGCTTATGCAGATGTGAATAATGACTACAGGAATTATATGAACAATGTGTTTGGCACATTAGAAGCTAACCGTGTACCAACAGGCTTATTGATGGATTATGCTTTTAGCTTCACAAATCCTAAAATATACCACGGCAGTGTATTGGTAGACAGTACACTCATGAATCAGGAAATGTATTCCCAGCTATATAAAACTATTTTTACCAGCAGGTTTAATACAAGTGTTGCAGGTATGAGGCACCCTGCAATTCATGATAGCCTTTGCTACATTGCCCGGCAAAAGGAAGTGATTACAATAAGTGGGTTGTTGTATAAATACAATACCGTTGACCCCAATGCGCAAACCAATGGTAAAATGCAAACAGTGAATGGGCAGGTGAAAGATGTGTATGTAAACGGTGTTTGGCAAAACCCCTATCAGGAGTTTCGCACAGTTGCTATCAGCCCCAGCATAACCGATTACAATCTTACTTATTCCCGCCGTTGTTGGTATGGCAAAGCCTACCAACAACAACTTTTCTCCATTTTGTATTTTTAAGAAAGCCAAAAGCAATAGAGAAATTGATTTGAAATTTGTATAGTTGTACAAGACTAAAATCTTTGCTACCAAGGATAGATGTAAGTATCCCTGTCCTAAAAAATTACTTTAGAAAAAACGCTACAACTACAGTAAACTTTATTCATTACCTACGGGAAATTTCCCGTATTTAAAAGGGGAAATTTCCCGTTGTGCAGCAATTCTAATGCCCTCATCTTTACCTACTGTAAATCAGTAGCTTACTAAATCAGTTGATTATAAAAAATGATTACAAAACCCTAAACGCCAAATGAGAATAGAAAGTGATAACAGCCCACCAACAATAAAATATGCAATGAAAAAAATATCCTAAATTTCTACTCAAAATAGCAAACCATGAAAGCTCTTCTGTATTCTCTTTTACTATTCACTCTTTTATCTTCTAGCAACTGCAAAAAAAGCAGCGCTACTGAAGACCAACTACCACCCGAAACCACCACAGGCGCTATGACCTTTGGTTGTAAGGTTGACGGAAAAGTATTTGTTCCTAAAGATGGTAATGGGAAGCCTGGACTTTATGTACAATATGTGTATCTTGGAAATGGAGTAGATGAAGGATGGCACTTGAATATACCCGCATTTGATTACAACGACAACCCAAATAAAGGTGTTAGC
>JANPGE010000118.1:0-4167 GCA_031423805.1 Segetibacter sp.
GTATAAAGTAATGATTCAAAAACCGTTAGCACTTTTAAATACAAAATAATCAACTATGGCTTTAGATAAATTTGGCATTGCACGCCGCATAGCACAGGAACTAAAAGATGGTATGTATGTAAACCTTGGCATTGGCATACCAACACTTGTGAGCAATTACATTCCCGAAGGAATGACCGTTATTTTTCAGAGTGAAAATGGTATTCTCGGCATGGGTCCTTACCCTTTAGAAGCTGACATAGATGCAGACCTCATTAATGCAGGCAAAGAAACGGTCACCATTATACCCGGAGGCGCCCTTTTTGACAGCGCAGAAAGCTTCGGCATGATTAGAGCCGGCAAGGTGGACCTGACGGTATTAGGGGCCATGGAAGTAAGCGAAAACGGCGACATAGCCAATTGGAAGATTCCCGGTAAAATGGTAAAAGGAATGGGGGGTGCAATGGATTTGGTTGCGAGTGCAAAAAACATAATTGTAGCCATGCAACACACCAATCCCAAAGGTGAAAGTAAGCTGTTGACTAAATGCACACTGCCGCTAACAGGTGTAGGTTGCGTAAAAAAAATAGTTACCGAACTGGCCGTTATAGACATTACTCCTGATGGATTTGTATTGGTAGAAACCGCACCCGGCGTAACGGTGGAAGAAGTCGTTGCCAAAACAGCCGGTCATTTAACGGTGCCTTGGAGTGTGAAGGAAATGGCTCTTTAATTAGTGAACAATGAACAGTGAAAAATGAATATTTAAAATAGAGGCTTTTTTTACCACAGAGAAAAAGTTGAGAATTATATAGGACGCTGTGTTCTCTGCGAAACACTCTTGCATTCCTCTGTGGTTAACCCTTTCACCCAATAGAAACCCACTTTTAAGAATCACTGCACAAAATACTCCGTTAAATAATAGATAAAAGCATCAGTATGCAAATGCAATAAAGAAATAGTATTTAATTTACTGTCTTAAATCACATCTAAGCGTTAATCTCTACTTCAACCACCATTTTCACATTAATAAACGTTTAGTATGAGCAAAAGTATTTCCTCGCTTTCGCAAAGGGAGCAGTATGCACCGTCAGGTTGGGATAGTTTTTTATGGTGGCTAAGTACCGCTGAAAAGGAGCTATTAAGACATTGTGTAGTAGATAGAAACCGTTATAAGATTATAGGCATGACGGTATTAGCAACATGGGCTTTTGCCACACTTGCATGGACTTATTTTTGGAGTACCATTACCTCAAACGTCCTTTATTCAGTGCTTTTGGGCATATTTATGGGAGGCATTATACTTACCATAGACAGGGCACTGATAAAAGGAATGACCAAATTCAACAAGAATAAAGTTGCCCCTTTATTGCTGCGAAGTGTGCTGGCTATTACCTTGGGCACATTTATGGCACAGCCTGCTATATTGTTTATGTTCGATAAGGAAATAAAACTTCAGGCCTCACTTGATAATGAAGGGAAAAAACGTATAAAACAACAACAATTAGATTCACTCTATAACAACCAAAAGCAATCATTACAAAGCAAACGACAACAACTGCAACTACAGATAGATACCAAGTATGGTGAAGTGTCCACGGCTCGCCAATTATTTTTAGCCGAGATAGATGGAAGTGGTGGTAGCGGTAAAATTGGCATTAAAAATATTGCATTAGCTAAGAAAGCCTCTTATGAAAAACTAGACTCGCAATATCAACAGATGCAATCATCACTACTTCCTGAAATTAAGGCGGCAGACAGTAGTTTAAATGCGATTAACCTTGCAGCTAATAAGGAGAATGAAGCGTTTGCCGGTTTACTCAATAATGGTTTCCTTACCAGGATTGAAGCTCTTAACAATTTAGTGAAAAGCAATGCTGCATTGCAATGGCGTTACTTTTTAATTGTAATTATTCTAATGTTGATAGAACTCATGCCCGTACTTGCCAAAACACTTTTACCGTCAGGCACTTACGATGAGAAAGTGAGATTGACCGAAGAAATGGAAAAGTCAATCGCTGAAAGTAATCAACAAAAAGAAAAGGAATTGAAAGAGTTGTACAACAGTCTTTCTCACCAAAACGATACCGAATTTCTACAACATTTTTTTGCTACATCTAAGAAAGACCGCAATGAGAAACTACACTCCAAACTTGAAAAATGGAAGACAGATCATCATCAATCTTTTGATGGTTTTTGGGAAAGTTTGAAAAATGATATGATGACTAAGCAGGAGAATTGAAATGATGCCCAGGTTAGTTAAAACAATGCTTAGCAAGGTAGCTATTTATGCAAACTGCTTTTTTGCGAATTAAAATCAGAATTTGATAACCTGCAAATGATCGGGGCATTCATTTAGTAATTGAAATACGCTTTTCTTCAAAACAGGGTGTTTGTAATTTTTATTTAATTCGACCAACGGAACTAAAACAAATCTTCTATTTGTTATTTCCGGGTGAGGAATTACTAAATCAGGTGATTGTAGAATTAGATCATTGTAAAATAAAAGATCTATATCTATTATTCTTGGCCCAAATTTTTCATTTCTTTTCCGACCCATATTGCTTTCAATACTCAAAATGGTTTTCAAAATATCCTGTGGTGATAGCAGCGAATGAACCAATAACACCTGATTGAGAAACGCCGGTTGATCGGCAATGCCCCACGGAGCTGTTTCGTAAACAGAAGATTTTTTTATGACGGCACCAATCTGTATGGTTATTTCTTCTAATGCTTTTTCAAGGATTTGCAACCTGTCTCCCATATTTCCGCCTGTAAGCAAAAAAACATTGTTCATACTTATTTGGTCATTGTACCGCCTCAAATATCATTAATTTGCGTCCTAATCATCAAATTAAAAATGAGAAATTTTTTTAAAATATTTTTTGCTTCATTTCTGGCCCTGTTAATTTTTACAGTAGTGGCAATTTTTATACTATTGGCAGTAGTTGCCGGTGTAGCTACACCGGATAAGCCGGTAGTAGGTAGTAAAGCAGTTTTGCTACTTGACCTAACAAAACAATACAAAGAACAGGAGGAAGATAACCCTGTAAATTTTATAACAGGAAATGCAGACGATAATGTACCCGGATTGTATGATGTAGTAAGAATGATTGCTTTCGCAAAAAAGGATAGCGCCATCAAGGGTATTTATATCAATTGCGAAGACAATGCAAACGGTTTTGCTGCAAGTGAAGAACTTAGAAATGCTATTATTGATTTTAAGCAAAGCCGCAAATTTGTTATTGCCTATGGCGATGTCATTTCTCAAAAAGCATATTATGTAGCTAATGCAGCCGACAAAGTTTATTGTAACCCACAAGGGAGTATGGAGTGGAAAGGTATGTCTAGCACCATAATGTTTCTAAAAGGAACATTGGAAAAACTTGAAATAGAACCACAGATTTTTTATGCAGGAAAATTTAAAAGTGCTACTGAACCGCTACGTGCTTATCAAATGAGTGAGCCCAGTAAATTGCAAACTTCAGTGTATATTGGTGATCTATACAGTCGTATGTTGGTAAGTGCTGCTGCAAAGTCAGGATTGGATACTGCACAACTTCATGCATTGGCCAATACAGGTGCCATACAAACAGCTTCACAGGCGGTTGCAAATCATTTAATAGATGCTGTAAAATATGATGATGAAGTAAAGGATGAAATTATTGCACATACAAAGTCTGACCCTACGGCTAAAATAAATTTTGTAAGCCTTGGTAAATATGCAAAAGCCGCAGATTACAAAGAGGGTAGTGGCAGCAAAATAGCGGTCATATTTGCCGAAGGCGAAATAACAGATGGCAAAGGACAGGATGATCAGATTGGATCGGATCAGTTTAGAAACTTAATCAGAAAAGCAAGATTAAACAAAGATATTAAAGCCATAGTAGTAAGGGTAAATTCTCCGGGTGGTAGTGCACTTGCAAGTGAGGAGATATGGAGAGAAATAACCATAGCCAAAAAAGTAAAGCCTGTTGTAGTAAGCTTTGGAGATGTTGCTGCTTCTGGTGGGTATTATATATCATGCAATGCGGATAGCATTTTTGCACAGCCTAATACTATAACAGGTTCTATTGGTGTATTTGGAATTATTCCCAATATGAAAAAATTCTTCAACAATAAGTTAGGCATCACTTTCGACGGGGTTAAAACCGGGCCTTTTGCTGATATGCCAACCGCTAACAGACC
>JANPGE010000119.1:0-31596 GCA_031423805.1 Segetibacter sp.
TTCAGAAAGTTCTGCTACGTTCCATGCACTTACAATTATTCTGCGGCTATCGGGGTTGTTTTTTAGTTGTTTAATTACATCACTTATCTGGTCAATTACTTTGCCATCTGCACCTTCCCAACTTCTCCATTGTTTACCATAAACAGGGCCTAAATCACCATTTTCATCTGCCCATTCATCCCAAATTTTTACGCCGTTATCGTTCAGGTATTTTATATTGGTATTGCCTTGCAAAAACCAAAGCAACTCGTAAATAATACTTTTTAGATGAAGCTTTTTAGTTGTGACCAATGGGAAACCTTCATTTAGATTAAAACGCATTTGGTAACCAAAAACGCTTATAGTTCCAGTACCTGTGCGGTCGGTTTTTACTGTTCCGTTTTCTAAAATATGTGTCAGAAGCTGATGGTATTGCTGCATGTTGCAAACTTACATTAAAAGACAGAAAATTATTAAACCCGTTGGCTTAACTAACATAAAGTGTAAAAAGCTGAAGAAACTATCTAACGTATAATTTAAACTCAAAAAATTGCATTGGGGTAAACCTATCAAAAGTTGAAATAAGTATTAAACCGTTTAACAATAAGGTATTTGAATGTTTAAAAGCATACCCCAACGGGGTAACATTTGAATAGTCATAGGTGAAGCCCACGGCAGTAAAAGTCAAAAATTAGTACAACCCCGTAGGGGTTGCACTAATGGCAATGCTTGGTATTGTGCAACCCCTAAGGGGTTGAAAGTAAAACAGGTCATTTTATTCCGTTGGTTTCACCAACGGAAATTCAAGTTAAAGCCTTTCAGGCTTTTTTTTAGTTGACAGCAAAGACAAATAATCGGAATTAAAAATAACACAACAATTTTGCAAAGAGATTCAAAAGCCAATGACCAAAAAAAAATGAATATTTTACTTACTTCCCTTTTCTGCGCTTAATCTCTTTGTTAATCAATCCTAGTTCACGGCCTGTCTGTCCGCTTACACTGCTGTTTTCCTGTGCACGGCGCATCAGGTAAGGGATTACATCGTTTATGGGGCCAAAAGGCAAATATTTGCTGACAGAAAAACCGGCTTTTGCAAGATTAAAAGTTATATGGTCACTCATACCATACAACTGTGAGAAATGTATATGAGGGTGATTAAATGGAAGTCCATTTTTTTCCATAAGCTCTGCGGCAAGCAGGTTGCTTTCTTCGTTGTGGCTTGCAACAATACACGCAACTTTATCTACATGTTGTATGCAAAATTCAACCGAAGCATTATAATCTTTGTCTGTATCAGCTTTGCTTGCCTGTATAGGTGATTTTACTCCTCTTTGCGAAGCTCTGTTACGTTCCTTTTCCATATAAGCACCCCGCACCAACTTTACACCCAACACAAAATTTTGTTGCTGTGCTATACGGTGCGATAGTTTAAGAAAATCAAGCCGGTCGTGTCGGTAGAGTTGTATAGTGTTATAAACAATAGCCTTCTCTTTATTAAACTCCTCCATCATTTCCATGGTAAGGCGGTCCACAGGGTCTTGTATCCAGCTTTCTTCAGCATCTACCAATACACCAATATTTTTTTCGGCTGCAATGCTACATATTTGATACATCCTGTCTTTCACCCTTTCCCACTCTTCTTTTTCTATTTCATCATCATGTATCCCTGACCGTAAACGTGGTGCTTCATGTAGGGTTTCCAACAAACCAAAACGGGCAAGGCCGGTAACCTTTATACTTATGAAAGGTATATTAGGCTGCGATGCTGCATATTCTACCACTTTAATAAATTCTTCGGTAGCATTATCAAAACTTTCCTCGCCTTCCTTGCCTTCCACACCATAATCCAAAATTACCTGCACAGCAAACCGGCTAAGGACATCAGCCACAGCTTTGGTTTCTTCAAGGGTTTCACCACCAACAAATTGTTTAAAAATTGTATTTCGAACCAGGCTTTTAATTGGCAAACCGAGTTTCATAAAAAAAGGAGTTATCCGAACACCGGCATCTACTACCCACTGATATCCCATAGAAGAAAACAAAAACTTAGCACGTTTTAGCTCTTTATCAGACTTGTAAGCAAAGGCATTTTGGGTATTATCGAAAGAAATATTCATATTGGCAAATTCAGTGCGAATATCGTAAAGGGGGTTAAGAGTAAAAAATTATATGCTCATTTATTCATTTCTAAAATGAAGAAGCAGCAACATTTGTTCATTTCTCTGCTTTTGTTTCGGGCTTTTCGTTCCAAGTCCTCATTTCACTTCGTTTCATTCCGGGCTTTCCACTTCAATCCCGGCTATATGCAGCGCCAAATCCTTATTCATCTTTTCCAACAAATATTTAACCCCTAACTAAGATTGTTTATTGTTAAATATAGCTGCATTTTAAGCATTCCCACCAGATTAAAAACAATGAATATTTTCATCAACATTCAACATTTCCTGGCTCAAATCACCAAAACTTTTCATTAGCTCTTTTTCTCCCCTACTTTTGCCGAAAATAACACTACAAATGGAGCCCAAGAAACCGTCAGATAGCTTTACCATAATGAATGAAATAGTGCTCCCAAACGATACCAACACCTTTGGTAACCTTATGGGTGGCCGATTGATGTATTGGATGGACATTGCCGCAGGCATTGCAGCGGGCAAGCATTGCAATTTTCCAAGTATGACTGCAAGTGTTGACAACCTAAGTTTTAAGAATCCGATTAAGCTAGGCAATGTGGTACACATAGAAGCAAAGGTTTCCAGGGCTTTTAATACATCTATGGAAATACACATAAAAGTTTGGGGCGAAGACCTGCTGCACCAATACAAATACGAAAGCAACGAAGCCTATTTTACTTTTGTAGCCCTTGACCCATATAATAAGCCACGACCTGTACCCCAACTTATACCCGAAACTGCTGAAGAAATAAAATTATTCGATGGCGCACTACGCAGAAGACAACTACGACTTATCCTCGCCGGCAAAATGAAACCCGACGATGCGAGTGAATTGAAGGCGTTGTTTGTGTAAATTAATATTTTGAAATGGATTTCCACATATAAAAAAAGCTACCGTTTATGGGTAGCTTTTTTTTAGGTTTATATGAACTATTAGTATAGGCGGTTTAGTGTGCAACAATCAATTTTTGGTTCGTAATTTGTCCATCTACATTCATGCTTACATAGTATATTCCGTTAGCCAGTTTTGCTATTTCCTGTATTTGTTTAATGGTGTTGCCTGCACTTAACATTGTTTTGGTCTTAAAAACGATTTTACCAGATACATCTAGAATGGAAATTTGAGCAGTTGTATTTTTTGTTGCGGGTATATTTAAGGTAACATTATTATTTGCCGGATTAGGATACATTTTTATCTGGTTGCTTTGATTAAGGCTGTTTTGATAGGTATTTTTATCACCTAAAAATGGGTTGGCATTAGTCATTTTAATATCGTCCATAGCCAAAAAGAAAAGCCCTTTCTTTGGATCCCGTACAGACAATTCCATACAATAAACCCCTTGGGGTACTGTAAAACTACCGCATACTTCTGTCCAATCAAAAGTTACTCTTCCCCTGCCTATCTCTTCACCATCAGCATAGAGTCCTACAATGAAATTTGCCCCATCGCCAAGATTTTTTAATAAGGTTACGCTTACACAAAAATTATACGTTTCTCCAGGTATAACAGCCATATTGCTGTACCATATTCTATCTGTTGTGGTAGTGCTGGTATGTGCTGCAAAAAAGCTGTTTCCGGTCTGTGGTTGTATATTAAGATATCCTCCACCACCAAGTTGCTTTACATTATCAACAACCTGATAAGAACCATTTCTGGGTAACCTGTGGTACAAATCTGAACCTGCAGTTTCTGATGAAATATTATCACCGTCAGCCTCAAATCCACCAAAATATTCATTAGTTATTGAATACAGGCTGCTATTGCAATTACTAGCTGCTATTTGTGCATTAGTTGTTAAGGAAACTGCTATAATCAAAGAAAATAGGATTGGATAAAGTTTTTTCATGATAATTGGATTTAATTAATTAGAACTTAAAAAGTAAATCAAAATTAAAACCATTTTAATTTTTAATTAAGGTCAGGAGAGTGGATTTAAATTCAATACATTGGCAATCAATTGCTTAAAAGATTTCTATAGTTTTAAAAAAAACTTTAAACTTCAAATTTTTATTAAAGAATATCATTTCTTTTCCATCGGTGGGAAAACTTTTCTCTCGTTGACAACGGGGGTGCATTCTTGTTCCAAAAATATTAGTTAAAAGAATAAAAAACTACACTTTTTGAAATAAATATTAAAGAAATAAAAATCCGGTTGCATTAAATACAACCGGATTAAAATTTTATACCCAAATTAATTTATACCAATTATTCAGGTTTGCCTGAAGCATCTCTTTTTTCTGCTTTTATTGACTCCTCTACAGGTGCTTTTAATGAATCTAATTTTTCAGCTTTCATTTTTTCAATTATAGCTTTATTGGTAGCAGAATCAACCTTTGTTGCCGGCACAATAGCCGGCTTTGTTGGTTCGGGATGTGTACTGCTTACCACCTGAACATCAAACAACAGGATAGAATTGGCAGGTATTCCTTTTGGATTAGCACCACCACCCGGCCTTGCCTGTGGGCCATAAGCCAAGGGAGAGGGAATATAAAGTGTTGCTTTACTTCCGGTTTTTAATAATGCAATTCCTTCATCCCAACCTTTAATTACTGCGCCTCTTCCTAAAACGAATTCAAATGGTTGTACGTGCTTAAATGCAGTGTCTTCATTACTGTCAAATTTGGTTCCATCGAGTAGGGTTCCGGTATAATTCATAGTTACATTATCTCCGGTCATTGGCTTTTCGGCACTTCCTTCTTCTTTTATGGAATAATACAATCCGGAAGCAGTTTTAATCGGAGTTATTTTTTTACTGGCAAAGTAAGCCTTCAAAGCTTTTTCGTCAATGACCATTTGCTTAGCAGCTGCTGCTGCTTGTTTAGCTTGTTGTTCTTTCATTTGTTTCATAAATGCAGCCTGCTGTTCTTTCTGAACTTCTTCTTTAGGTTTTATAGAAACCAACTTTATAAAATACTGCATTTTATCTCCCGACTTAATAAAATCAGGTTTTTTACTTTTCGAATTTTTAAACAAAGCATCGGCATCTACCAAACATACAATGCTATCACCCGCAGTCATTTCCATAATTGCTTCTATTAGATCTCCTTTAAATGAAGGTTTTGCAACGCCATAAATTGCAGGCTTTCCTTTAAAAGCCTGTGCAGTATTATACATTAACCTGTTGTTGCAAACCGATTGCATATTCAGCATTACTTGATCGCCTTCCTGCGGATGAATTTTTGTAGGCTTATTTATGATAAACGCATATTGCAACTGTGGATTTAGTTTTTTATAGCTATATACAGGTTGAGGTGGTGGCGCTTGTTGTGGAGTTATTGTAACAGCCTTTGTATTGGGTTGGGCAATAACCAAAAGACTGAACAAACAAAACGAAATCATTAAAAAGGTTCTTTGTAACATACTTTATGTCAGTTTATTTTTTAGGTTAAATAATTATTTAAAATAAATGAATCAAAATATTGCTTTTTGATTTTATAGGCAGGCAAAGGTAGAAAAAATGATTTTTTCAAGCTAAATGAATAGCAAGAGCATTGTTAAAGAAATAAGTTCTATTTCCAGCCAATATAGGTGCATTGGTTAAAACCAAAATCTAAAACAATTATATTTACAATATTATGAAATGTACAATTGATATTCCTATTATATTCCTAATGGTTTAATTGTTATATGCTATGGTTTTGAAAATCTTTTATTTAAACTGCAATTACAAAAATCAAATGAAACTAAAAACCCTTCTCTACTTTCTACTATGCCAAAATTTAGCCTTTGCGCAAAATAATTATAAAGAAATCATCAGTAAAAATGCTGATAAAATAGAACAAAAAGTTATTGAATGGCGACATGACTTTCATCAACACCCTGAATTGGCTAACCGGGAAGTCAGAACTGCAGCCATAATTGCCAAACATCTTCAATCATTAGGAATAGAAGTTAAAACAGGTGTTGCTGTTACAGGTGTTGTTGGCATTCTAAAAGGCGATAAACCCGGTCCTGTTGTCGCTTTGCGGGCAGATATGGATGCACTGCCTGTAACAGAGAAAAATGATTTGCCATTTTGCTCTAAAGTTAAAACCACCTATAACGGAAAAGAAACAGATGTAATGCATGCCTGTGGACATGATGGCCATGTAGCAATACTAATGGGTGTAGCAGAAATTTTGTCGGGTATGAAAAAGGATCTGCGGGGAACTGTGAAATTTATTTTTCAACCCGCAGAAGAAGGCGCACCCAAGGGTGAAGAATTTGGAGCTGAATTGATGGTTAAAGAAGGAGTTTTAGAAAATCCTAAAGTTGATGTAATATTTGGTTTGCACATGCGGGCACAATTAGAATCAGGCAAAATAGGCTACCGACCCGCAGGATCTATGGCCGGCGCTTGTGATTTTAAAATTGTAGTAACAGGAAAGCCTTCACACGGTTCTACCCCATGGAAATCAGTTGACCCAATTGTTGTAGCTGCAGAAATCATAAACAGTCTTCAAACTATTGTTAGCCGAAATGTAGATCTTACAGAAAATCCGGCAGTGGTAACAGTTGGTTCTATTAATGGAGGGAACCGCTTTAATATTATATCTGAAGATGTAGAAATGCAGGGAACGGTCAGAACATTTACTGATGCCGATGAAAAACTCATCTTTGAACGCATCAAACAGATTGCCACAAAAACAGCAGAGGCAGCCGGTGCTTCAGCACAGGTTTTTGTACCCTACTCAGTGCATTATCCGGTTACCTATAACAATGTAGCACTTACAAATGCTATGCTGCCAACTTTACAAAAAGTAGCAGGAAAGGATAATGTGCAACTCATGTCTGCCATTACGGGCTCCGAAGATTTTTCCTTCTTTGCTAAAAAAATACCCGGTTTATATTTTTTTCTTGGCGGATTACCCAAGGGAACTAACTCGAAAGATGCTGCCCCACATCACACCCCTAAATTCATCATTGACGATAGTTCTTTTAAAACAGGGGTAAATGCTTTATGCAATATGGTGGTTGATTATATGGAAATTCATAAGAAGTGATTGTAGAGTTATGAGTTTTTAAAGTATCCTAAATAATCTATTGGTTACAAAAAACTATAGTTCGCTATATGTTTACTACATGTATATTTAACTAGTTAGCATTAATATTCTTTCCGAAAAAGCATTATATTATACTATCTTTGATATAATAGTGTTTTTTAAATTTTAAAATTCATATAACTACCGAAATCACATACGTACATAAATAAAATCACACTCCGATTATACAGTATGCAATACTTACAAGTAGACCTACTTTTTTCCGATTATTGAATTTTATCGACTGTTAAAATAAAAAGGATAACTTGTAGTGAGAGCTAATCAATTACTACTGCTTTTGATGTAAAAAATTATATTAAATATTAATCTAAAATGAAGACAATTATTCTGGCAGAAGATGATGCTGATGACAGAGAGTTTTTTGAAGAAGCCCTTAAAGAAATAAGTATCGAAACAACACTTACCACAGTAAAAGACGGAGCAGAATTGATGACTGTATTAGATGAAAATTTAAATGAGCCACCTCCACCACATGTAATTTTTCTAGATCTAAATATGCCCCGAAAAAATGGTATAGAATGTTTAAAAGAAATAAGAGCAAATCCTAAACACCAAAAAATACCTGTAGTAATATTTTCTACTTCAGCATACCCTGATGCGGTGGAGAACAGTTATTCATTAGGCGCTAATTGTTATATCCGCAAACCAAATTCTCATCAACTGCTAAAACAAACTATTGTTACTGTTTTATCGCTTAAGTTTTGGGAGCATAACCAACAATTGCCTAAGGCGGATTTTTTATTATCAATAACCTAATTAATAAAATGACAATAAAAGAAAATCATACCAATATTAAAATTGTTTTTCTTTTTGCAATCATTTCATTGCTTTCTCTTTCCGTTTTTTCCTTTTTAAGAATCAAACATCTTGTAGAAGAATCTGTGCTTGTTAACCATACACAGAAAATAAAATTAGAACTTAATAAAACGCTTTCTATTCTTCAGGAAGTTGAATCAAATCAGCGTGCATACCTATATACAAAGGACCCATTCTTCTTTCCTGATATTGTTTCAGCCAGAAACAATCTTATTTATCATCTTAATAATATTGCATCACTTACTCAGGAGAATCCTTCACAAAAAATAAATACAAGTGAATTGAAAACCGCAGTTATTATAAGAATAGACTATATCCAAAAGCTGTTGAATGATATAAATAATTCTACTACCATTACTCAAAGTCTTATAACCGGAAAAAAATTGATGAACGATGTGACCAACAAAATCATTAAAATGGAAAGTGAAGAAGAACTATTGATGCAGAGTCATACTTTATCAATGAATAAGTCAGTTTCGCTAACTCCTTTATTTACTATTTCATTAATTATTGGATCCATTGTTATCCTGATTTCCTCGTATTTTAAAATCATTCATGAATTACGAAAATCTGATCTCTTAAAATTAAAGATTCAACGTAATAAAAATGAGTTAGAATTTACCAATAAATTACTGGTTGAAAAAAAGAATGAAAATGAAAAAAGGGCAGCAGAGTTAAATGTTGTAAATATGGAACTTGCTTTTCAAAATAATGAAAAAGAAAATAGAGCAACAGAACTAGGTATTGCTAATAAAGAACTCGTTTTTCAAAATAAAGAAAAAGAAAATAGAGCTGCAGAGTTAATAGTAGCTAATAAAGAGCTTGCCTTTCAAAATAAAGAAAAAGAAAATAGAGCTGCAGAATTAATTATTGCAAATAAAGAATTAGAATCATTCACTTACATTTCAAGTCACGATTTACAGGAGCCCCTAAGGCAAATACAAAACTTTGCATCACGTATTATTACCAATGAAAAAGGTAGTTTATCAGACAAGGGCATTGTTTATTTTGAGAAAATAAATAATGCAGCCAATCGTATGCAAACACTTATTTCAGATTTATTAGCTTATTCACGTTCAACATTTGAAGAACGAAAATTTGAAATTATTGATTTGGGGATAATAGTAGAACAAGTGAAGTCAGAATTTCAGGAGACTATAGAATCAAAAAATGCCATCATAGAAATTGGCGAAATGTGTTCAGCGTTGGTTATCCAATTTCAGTTTAGACAACTCATGCACAACCTTGTTGGCAATGCACTAAAGTTTTCAAATCCAGACGTTCCACCGCATATCAAAATAACAAGTTCAATTACAACCTTAGCCCAGACAAATAACTTACCCCTGAACCCTGAAAAAGAATACTGCCACATCAGTATTACTGACAATGGTATTGGCTTTGAACCACAATATAAAGATCGCATCTTTGAGGTCTTTCAGCGCCTGCACGACAAACAAAAAATTTCAGGTACAGGCATTGGGCTTGCAATCGTAAAGAAAATAGTTGAGAACCATAACGGCTTCATTACCGCATCAAGCCAACTAAATGAAGGTGCAAGTTTTGATGTGTATATTCCGAATGAGTAGAAAGAGAAGTATCGGTAAAACATCCCCCCGCTAGCATAAGTGTTACCAAAACTGTTTAAGCCTGCATAAACCAGTTATTGCAAACTCTAAACCCTAAACTATAAACCCTAAACCTCCTTCTTTCAATAATCAGTAAGTTTGCTGCTTTAATTAGTATATGCCAACAGATTTAAGAAGAGAACAGGCCCTTGAGTATCATGCAAAAGGACGACCTGGCAAAATAGAAGTAGTACCCACTAAAGAAGCCAAAACACAACGAGACCTTTCATTGGCTTATTCACCGGGTGTTGCCGAACCATGTAAGGAAATAGCTGCCAATAAAGAAAATGCTTACAAATACACCGCCAAAGGCAACCTTGTGGGAGTAATTACCAATGGTACTGCCGTATTAGGCTTAGGCGATATTGGCCCTGAAGCCAGTAAACCTGTAATGGAAGGTAAAGGTGTATTGTTCAAAATTTTTGCCGACATAGATGTTTTTGATATTGAAATAAATGAAAAAGACCCACAAAAGTTTGTAGATATAGTAGCCTCACTCGAACCAACTTTTGGTGGTATTAATCTGGAAGATATCAAAGCACCTGAATGTTTTGAAATAGAACAAAAACTTCGTGAAAGACTCCGCATTCCGGTAATGCACGACGATCAGCATGGCACCGCTATCATTAGCAGTGCAGCATTGCTTAACGCTTTGGAAATTCAAAAGAAGAAAATTGACAAAGTTCGTTTTGTAGTAAACGGTGCCGGTGCTGCAGCCATGGCTTGTGTACGTTTGTATGTGTCGTTGGGTGCACGCCCTGATCATTTTACCATGTTTGATAAAGATGGCGTAATACATACAGGCCGCACAGACATAGAAGACGAAAAAAGAAAATTTGCAGTTAAGGGTGCTGACCATAATTTAACCAAGGCTATGAAGGATGCTGATGTTTTTCTTGGCTTAAGTGTAGGTAATGTTGTTACACCTGAAATGATAAAAAGCATGGCAAAAAACCCAATAGTTTTTGCCATGGCCAACCCCGATCCTGAAATTTCTTATTCGGCCGGTATTGCTGTACGTAAGGACATAATTATGGCTACCGGCAGAACCGATTTTCCTAATCAGGTAAACAATGTCTTGGGCTTTCCTTACATTTTTCGCGGAGCATTAGATGTGCGGGCTACACAAATAAACGAGGCTATGAAACTGGCTGCTGTAAAGGCATTGGCAGAATTGGCTAAAACACCCGTTCCAGATATTGTAAACATGGCTTACAACCAAAAAAGTATTGTATTTGGCCCCGAATATATTATACCCAAACCCCTTGACCCACGGTTGTTAAGTACTGTAGCCCCGGCCGTAGCACATGCAGCCATGGAAAGTGGTGTTGCCCAACACCCTATTACCGATTGGAAGGCTTATGAGGTAGAACTGAACAAGCGATTAGGATTAGATAATCAGCTGTTACGCATATTGAGCAACAAAGCACGTAATAATCCTAAGCGTGTTGTATTTGCAGATGCCGACAATCTTAAAATACTAAAGGCAGCACAAATTATTTACGATGAGGGTATTGCTTATCCTATTCTTTTAGGTAATGAAAAGAAAATTCGTGCAATAGCACAAACAAACAAAATAGATTTAACCGAGTTACCAATTATTGACCCGCTAAGCGATGATGCAGAAGAAAAAAGGAATGCTTTTGCAGAATTATATTTTGAAAAAAGACAAAGAAAAGGGGTCAATTTTTACGAAAGTAAAAAAGTAATGAAAGACCGTAACTACTACGGCAGCATGATGGTAGAAACAGGTGAAGCAGATGCAATGATATCCGGCTTATCAAAAAACTATCCCGATACTATTCGTCCTGCACTTCAGATTATAGGACAGGAAGAAAATGTGAAAAAGATAGCAGGCATGTATATTGTAATCACTAAGAAAGGTCCGCTCTTTCTGGCTGACACTACAGTAAACTTTAGCCCAACTGCAGAGGAACTTGCTGATATAACTATTATGGTAGCAAGGGAGGTACGTTCTTTTAATGTAAGACCAAGGATAGCTATGTTAAGTTATTCAAACTTTGGCAGCAGCAATTCGCCGGAGGCGCAATTGGTAGCAAAGGCAAGGGAAATAGTAAAACAGCGTAGCCCTGATTTGGTAGTTGATGGCGAAATGCAGGTAAGTCTTGCTTTTAACAAAGAGATTTTACAGGATAATTATCCATTTAGCGAATTGGTTAATTATGATGTAAATACTTTGATTTTCCCAAACCTGTCAGCGGGAAATATAGCTTACAACCTGCTAAAGGAAGTAGGAGGCGCAGATGCTATTGGTCCAATTTTATTAGGTTTAAAGAAACCTGTACACGTATTGCAATTGGGGAGTAGTGTAAGAAGTATTATTAATATGGCATTGATTGCCGTTATAGATGCCCAGGTAAAATCAAAAACAGATACCGCTGTTGAGGTAAAGAAAAGTTCATGGTGGAAAGGAAAGAAGAAATAAATAGTCGAATTTCAATGAGTCATTTTAAAAAAACTCAAAACTATACACACATAATTAATAATTCTAAATGAAGTTTTTTACAAAATTTGGCGAATATCTGTTGATGCTTAAAGGCATGTTTACATGGCCTGAAAATAAAAAAATGTATTGGAAGGAGTTTATGCATCAATGTGTGGAAATTGGTGTTGGTTCTTTACCAATTGTGGTAATTATTTCCCTGTTTCTTGGGGCAGTTACCAGTGTGCAGACAGCATATCAGTTAGTTAGTCCCCTTATCCCTTTAAGTACAATTGGACAAATTGTAAGAGATAGTATGATTTTGGAACTTTCCCCAACGGTAGTAAGTATAGTATTAGCAGGTGTAGTAGGTAGTAAAATTGCAAGCGAATTGGGAAATATGCGCATCAGCGAACAGATTGATGCACTCGAAATAATGGGTATTAATACAAAAGGATATCTCGTTTTACCCAAAATAATGGCTGGCCTGGTTATGATTCCATGTCTTATTGCCTTATCGGCTTTCCTCGGTATTTGGGGTGGAAGAATGGCTGCCAATGCATCCGGAATAGTAGCTTCAGATATTTTTGATATTGGTCTTCGTTCAAACTTTAAAGCATACAATGTTGGTTTTGCATTGGCCAAGGCTTACACCTTTGCATTTATTGTTAGCAGTGTGCCTGCATATTATGGCTATTATGTTACCGGTGGTGCATTGGAAATTGGCCGAAGCAGTACTACATCGGTAGTAGTAAGTTGCATACTTATACTTGTTGCTGATTATGCACTTGCTGCCTTGTTGTTATAAAGTAGTGAGATTTTAAATACTAGATTCTAGATACTAGAGGAAGTCAGAAGACAAAAACGAACGAAGTATCTGGAAACGGGCATACGAGAAAAGTAAAACCAGAAACGTAAAACCAGAAACGGTAACAAACAATGATTGAAGTTAAAAATATAAAGAAAAGCTTTGGCGATAGAACTATACTTGAAGACATAAGTGTAGTAATGGAAACCGGCAAATGCAACCTCATTATTGGTTCAAGTGGCAGTGGCAAAACTGTTTTACTAAAATGTATTGTCGGGCTGTTTATACCCGATGATGGTGAAATAAACTTCGATGGCCAAATCATGAAAAATTTATCCGTCAACGAACGAAAAGAATTACGTCAACAGATAGGAATGTTATTTCAGGGTTCTGCATTGTTTGATAGTATGACGGTTGAAGAAAATATTAAGTTTCCGCTTGACATGTTTACCACGCTTCGCCACAAAGAAAAAATGAAGAAGATAAATGAAGTGCTGGAAAGGGTGAATATGATTGGTGCAAACAAAAAATACCCCTCTGAAATAAGTGGAGGTATGAAAAAGCGGGTTGGTATTGCAAGGTCAATTGTTTTAAATCCTAAATATCTTTTTTGTGATGAACCAAATTCAGGTCTCGATCCTCAAACATCCCTCATAATTGATAAATTAATCAAGGACATCACAACAGAATTCAATATTACTACCATTGTTGTTACACACGATATGAATAGTGTTATGGAGATTGGTGACCACATTTTTTACATGTATCAGGGCCGCAAACAATGGGAAGGCTCAAACAAAGAAATAATCCACAGTAAAGATGAAAAGTTGAACGACTTTATTTTTGCTTCAGAATTTTTGCAGGATGCCAAGCAAATGCGTCAGATGCATGAAGAAGAACAAAAAAAGTAAGCCATTTTTGTCTTAGGATTTTTCAAAAGAAAAAGCCACCTGATCAGGTGGATTTTTCTTTTGAATTATATATACAAAGAAGCTATCGAATCTTTGCAGTAAATTTTCCATTGGTGATAGGAACAGAAGTAAGCGTAGCATTTCTTGCTGTACCTGTAAATGTTCCTGTTATAATCTTGTTTACTTTATCATAACTGATAACAGTAACAGTAGTATTAACGCCAACATCTAAAAAGCTTGCAGTATATATTACAGAAGCTGTAGAAGGTGTTTTATGAAATAAAAATGCAGCAGGGGTAGAAAGACTATTAGTCATATAAATACCGGGTCTTACTGTGTCAGCAGTAAGTGGTACCCCTATAAAGAAAGAACTATCACCCGTTGCATAAGATTTACCCCAAACCCCTACACCCGGTACTTTTATAACACCCGAGCCTGTAACGAATGGTAGAGAATCAATTTTTGCACTATCTATTGAACCATGATAAAATGGACTGCCCTGATTAAACTGCCATGCAGAATCTGCAGCTGTAGGTCCGGGAGTGGTTGGTATGGAATCTACAGTAAAAAATATCGTACAACTTGTAGCACCTGCTGTCACCTTTACAGAGTCTCTTTCGCCTCTTAAAGGAGTACCCGTTCCTCTGAAAATAATTACCTGATTAGATCCTACATTGTTAAATGTACCTGAACTTTTAAAAGTAATTCCATTAATTGTTTGTGTAGTTAAGTTGTAAGCACCTGGAAATGTAACATTCATATTCATGGTGAAAATATTGGTATTGGGATTTAACGTTACACCTTGTTTATAAATTCCCTGAAAATTAAAAGCGCATTTACCCGCAGAATCTGCAATTGTGTATTGGGCACTTTTGCTTGGGGTATCTAAAACTGCTACTGTAAATGAGCAAAAACTGGTATCAAAGGTTACCAGAAAACTTGTATTTCCTTTTGCTATCGGACGACCAACAGCCTTTAATTTTATTGTTTGAAGACCTGTATTGATCATATAACCTGAATCATAAAATGAAAAACCATTTTCTGTTTCAGTTACAATCTTGTACAATCCGGGAGATTGAAAAGTTACATCAACCAATACATAATTACTATCCTTCAAAACGCTATCCCTCACATATTGGCCACGAACAATATTAGTATCACACTGTCCGGCTATACTACCAAGATAGCCAACTGCGCCTCCACCCGAAAAGCCGGTTTCAAGGCTTAATTCTTTGGAACAGGCAATGAAAAAAAACATTGCGGTCAAAAAGAATCCTAAATACTTTAATGTTTTCATGTGACAAAGAAAAAGTTTTTTGTTGAAAGATAACTCCTGCAAAGGATATTTATTGTATTACAAACGCTGCCTTTAACATTCAGGAATAAAAAAACACAGTTTCTATTATGAAATAACGGCAATAATCAAGATATAACTAATTTTAATCTATTTCAAATCTCCCACCATTTCCGCAGGAATCACCCACTGATCAAATTCTTCAGGTGTAACATAGCCTAATTTTACAGCCATCTCTTTCAGCGTTGTACCCTCTTTGTGTGCAGTTTGCGCTATTTCGGCGGCCTTATAATATCCTATTTTAGTATTAAGCGCCGTTACCAACATCAGACTATTATCTACGTGTTTTTTAATATTGGCTTCTATTGCGGCTATACCGGTTGCACATTTATCATTAAAACTTACACAACCATCCCCAATAAGTCTTGCACTGTGTAGAAAGTTATAAATCATCACAGGTTTAAAAACATTTAGTTCAAAATGTCCCATTGAACCTCCAACATTTATTGTTACATCATTTCCCATAACCTGTGCCGCTATCATTGTTAATGCTTCACTTTGGGTGGGGTTCACTTTACCCGGCATTATTGAAGAACCCGGTTCATTATCCGGAATAAATATTTCGCCGATACCGCTGCGAGGGCCACTACTTAACATCCTGACGTCGTTGGCAATTTTCATCAGACTTACTGCAACTGTCTTTAATGCACCATGCGCTTCTACAATTGCATCATGCGCAGCAAGGGCTTCAAATTTGTTTTCTGCTGTTACAAAAGGTAAACCAGTCAACTGTGCAATATGTTTTGCTACATTTTCTGAATACCCTTTAGGTGTATTGATTCCGGTACCAACAGCTGTGCCACCAAGAGCAAGTTCTGTAAGGTGCTCAAGAGTATGAGTGATAGCTTTAAGACTATGTTTTAACTGACTTACATAACCACTAATCTCCTGACCTAATGTGAGTGGAGTGGCATCCATAAAATGGGTACGGCCAATCTTAACCACATGCATAAACTCCTTGCTTTTTGCCGCAAGTGTATCGTGTAGTTTTTGGATTCCCGGCATGGTCACTTCTGCCAATATTTTATAGGCTGCAATATGCATAGCGGTAGGAAAAGTGTCGTTGCTGGATTGTGATTTATTTACATCGTCGTTTGGGTGAAGGAACTTTTCTTTATCGTCCAGTTTGCCACCTTTTATCACATGACCGCGATAGGCAATTACTTCATTTACGTTCATGTTGCTTTGCGTTCCGCTGCCTGTCTGCCATACTACCAATGGAAACTGATTGTCCAGCTTGCCTTCTAAAATTTCATCACAGACCTGCCCAATAAGTTCACATTTTTCTTTAGATAAAATACCGGCATCAAAGTTTGTAAGCGCTGCTGCTTTTTTTAAATAAGCAAAAGCTTTGATGATTTCTTTAGGCATTTTATTAATGTCCTGCGCTATCTTAAAATTCTCTATGCTACGCTGTGTTTGTGCACCCCAATACACATGAGAAGGTACTTTCACTTCGCCCATTGTATCTTTTTCTATACGGTATTCCATAATTGTATTTTTATAATTATCCGGCAAATTTATAATTTAAAGGAATAGATTGTTGGTGAGTTACATTTTGGATATCACACAACAGATTCTGATGAAATTATTATGCCCTTTTCATCATTAATTTTCAAACCATAAATTGTTGCTATCAGAATAAAAAACAATAAATAAACTTACCCACCCAGGTCCTAAAAATTTGATCTAAAAAAATAAGGCGCTCACATTGGAACGCCTTAATTATTTCACTAATTATTTTACTTAAAAATGATAACCAACTTTAAAACCAATATTAAAATTAAATACAGTTTGCTTATAGGTTGATATGCCTTCAAAACCTGATTGAGTAGCAAAATATTTGTTTCCCGAAACATTTCTAATACCCAAAGCCGTAGTCCATTCTATAGAGATTTTATCGTTCAGCGCCTGATTGCCAAAGTGGACCATAAAATCCTGAATATTTTCATTTTCATCTTTCATAGATCCGGTTTGTTTGTAAGAGTTTATACCATCTGCTACTATACCGGGAATTTGAAAATTGTAACGATAGTAATCTAACGAAAGCCCAAGAAAAGAACCTTCTAAACCATCACTCTCAAAATAAAGTCTTGGTTGTACACTTAGCATATAACCCATTTTTACCTGACGGTAGTTAAACTTATAGATGTGTTCAGATACATCATCATATGTATTTTCGTAAGGTGCCGGATAAGTGTATTTAATATTGTCAGCATCCTGTGTTGTAGCTGTTCTAAAATAATTTTTATTGGTAAGCCCTATACCTACCTGAAGACCAAGATATTCTGTGAGACTTCTTTCATACAAAACGGGAAAAGTTCCACTAACAAAACCCAGCGGAGCAATTTTAATGATGTTGTCCTCACCTGATTTTTTATGTTTCTTTTTTTCGGAGGATGATTGATTAAAAATGATAACTGTTGTACTATCTCTTAAATTCTTTTTTGATTGTGCAAGTGAGCTATTTGAAAATTGTAAAGACAGGATAGAGAAAACGAGAACAAATAATTTTTTCATTTATTAATTTTTTTATTAAAAACTGCGACAAATGTAGTTTCTTAGCTGCCAAATAAAAAACAAACATGAAAAAATATTTATTGTTAGGTTTTGTTGCTTTAGGAATTTGCACAGCTAAAGCACAAAAGGTAAAAGTCTCCTGGGGAGAGGTGAGTAAAATAGAGTTGAATTACAACTCATTTGTCAATGGTCAGGGTAGCGATATGATTAAACTTTGTATGGAAAGCCATGGTGGTGGCTTATTTAGCAAAAAAACAATAACCCCGGTATTAGCAAGATACAATGATAAACTTGCCGAATTAAATGTCAGAAAGTATGAGGTGGATGATAATGGTATCAGCTTCAACAATCTGTTAAGCATTAAAGGAAAGATATTCATGTTCACAAGTGAATATGACAAAGAATCAAAAACTACCAATTACTATAGTCAGGAAATTGATATTAAAAACTTAAACCCTATTGGCAAACCCGTTAATCTCGGTTCTTTTGAGGCTTTGAGCAGAACTTCTACTTCATCCGTTGGGTTTATCATTTCTAAAGATTCTTCAAAGGTTATGGCCTTGGCGCTTTCTCCTTATTCCAAAAAAGATAATGAGAAATACTATATGGCTGTTTACGACAATACCATGAAGAAAATGTGGGATAATACTGTTGAACTCCCTTACAAGGATAAGTTTGTAAAAGTATTAAGCAGTATAGTAACAAACGATGGTAAAGTTGGTATCATCATTAAACACTACGATCAGGAAGTAACCAAAGAAAGTGTACGGGGAGATGATAGCCGTGTGCCTTCTTACAAAACAAAGTTTTTATTGTATGAAACTGGCAACAAAACACCTGTAGAATTTGTGTTAAATACAAATGACAAATTCATACATACCCTTCAATTGACCAATGATTTAAACAATAATCTTACTCTATTTGGTCTCTACAAAACCAAATACAACGGATACGTTTCAGGATTTTTTACAACTAACATTAATAAATTAACCAAAGAGGTAACTTCATCAAAAATGGAGGCATTTCCTGAAGATCTTGTTGGTCAAATAAAAATTGATAAACAAGGAAGTGATAAAGAAAAAGACCCTGGTTTTTCAACTGCATTCCGATTGGGAAAAATTATAGATCGTAACGATGGAAGCAAAGATTACCTATTAGAATATTCACTTGAAGTATTTCATCCCGGTACTTATAATGGAAAATATACTACCCCATCTTATTGGAGTTATGATTATGGTGATATTATTGATATCAATATAAAAAAGGATAATAAAATTTACATAACACGTATTCCGAAAATGCAATCCTCTATCAACGTAAGAATTTATAGCAATTTTCAAGCATTGCCATATCAGGACAAACTGGTATTATTATACAACGACGAAAAAGATAATATAGATAGAGAAATTGCAAAAAAACCCGATGATGTAAGAAAGTTTGGAAAGAGTGTACTTGCAATGTCGGTTATTGATGCAAAAGGCAATTTGTCAAGATCAATTATATATGATCATCGTGAAATGGATCTTACGACCTGCATTAGAGAATGTACGCCAATTGATGATCACAGAATAGGCCTTTATGCACTAAAGGGCAGTGGATTATTTTCAGCTGCTAAAGATATGATTGGTATATTGGAAATAAACTAATTCGAATTTATCTGATTAACTTTACAGAAGGCGCATTTAACCAATGCGCCTTCTTCTTTTTTTTAATAGTTCTTAATCGGGCACACTTATTTTACTTTCATAACAAAGCACAATTATGAAAAATATCTTTACCCAAACTTGCTATTGCATTTTAGCATTTATAATACCCATTCTCATAAGCTGCCAAACAGGAACACAACCAAAACAAACAAATGATCAAAGTACCACTTCTGACGGCGAATTGAATAATAAATATCATCTTGATAAAATAACCCTACCGCCGGGTTTTAGCATTTCACTATATGCTGAAGTACCAAATGCAAGAAGTATGTGTTGGGGTGCAAATGAAACTTTGTTTGTAGGCAACCGTAATGGGGATAAAGTTTATGCGGTAAAAGATGATAACCACGATGGTAAAGCTGATCGGGTAATAACAATAGCCCAAGGCTTAAACACCCCCAACGGTGTAGCATTTAGAAACGGTAGTTTGTATGTAGCGGAGATTAGCCGCATCCTGCGGTTTGATAAAATAGAAGAAAACCTTGACAATCCTGCCAAGCCTGTAGTGGTCACGGATAAATTTCCAGACAAAACCCATCACGGATGGAAATACATTGCATTTGGTCCTGATGGTAAAATGTATGTACCCGTTGGCGCTCCCTGCAATGTATGCGAAGCAGACTCTATATTTTCTACTATAACCCGTATGAATCCTGATGGAAGTAATATAGAAATTTATGCAAAAGGAGTAAGAAATACCGTAGGCTTTGCATGGCATCCGCAAACAAAAGAATTATGGTTTACAGACAACGGCAGAGACGAAATGGGTGATGACCAACCTTATGATGAATTGAATTATGCGCCTCAAAAAGGGATGCACTTTGGCTTCCCCTATTGTCATCAGGGCAATATTCCTGATCCGGAATTTGGTAAGGGAAAAAATTGTACAGATTATACCCCTCCGGCTCGAAACCTTGCTCCTCATATCGCTGCATTAGGAATGGAATTTTATATTGGAAGCAATTTTCCTTTATCGTACAAAAACCAAATATTTATTGCAGAACATGGCAGTTGGAACCGTTCTACACCACTCGGTTATAGAATAAGCCTTGCAAAACTTGAGGGCAATAAGGTAATTGATTATTCAACATTTGCCAGCGGTTGGCTGCAAAAGGACGGCACTGTGCTAGGAAGGCCTGTTGATGTAAAAGTAGCCAAAGACGGCGCTTTGCTCGTTAGTGATGATTATGCCGGAGCTATTTACAGAATTGCTTACAAGTGAGCTGTAAGTTTAGAGTTTAGAGTTTAGAGTTTAAAAATCAAACCCACTTGAACATCTTAAACCAACAAACCTTTTGAACCTCTTAAACCTCTTAAACCTCTTATACAATTCTCATTAAACATTAAACCCCCAATCCCCCCTACAAGCCCAACTTTTCCACTGCCCCTTGTGCAGCAGTTTGGCTTGCATCTTTCTTATTATAGGCTCTGCCTGTGGCTATGTGTTCGCCATCAAGCACCGCAGCAATGGTAAAAACCCTACGGTTATTTTCAAGTTTTTCACTAACGGTTTCAAACTCTAACACTTTGCCGTTTTTGCTTGCCCATCCAATGAGTTTGTTCTTTAGATTAATGTCAATTTGCTCAAGATCATCTACATAAAGATGAGGTATAATCATTTGTTTAGTGACCCAAATTTTGGTTTTTGCATAACCTTTATCAAGATATACTGCACCCACCAAAGCTTCAAGTGTATTTCCAAAAATCTGACTGCCTTTAAGCGATCCGTCAATTTTATTATAAATGGTTAATTTCTTAAGACCAACCTTAATTGCCAGGTCGTTCAACTGTTGGCGGTTCACCATTTTGCTTCTCATTTCTGTAAGAAATCCTTCGCCTTTGTAGGGGTATTTTTTAAAGAGATAATCGGCTACAATAGCGCTTAATACAGCATCGCCAAGATATTCAAGCCGCTCATTGTTTTCATCTGCATTTTCCTTTACAGACCTATGACTTAGCGCCATAGTGTATAGCAAAATATTACCCGTCTTTATTCCGAGCACATTTTGCAATTGCTTTTGTAAAGTTTCAATATTTTTTTTGCGGCCTAAAAACCTGTCAATAAATTCCACAATGTTAAGCTACATATTTTTTCACGATTACCGCTGCATTATGTCCTCCAAATCCAAAAGTATTGGACAGGGCAGCATTTACTGTGCGGGTTTGTGCTTTGTTAAATGTGAAATTCAGTTTTGAATCTAAATCAGGATCATCATTAAAATGATTGATAGTAGGAGGAATAATACCATGTACAATACTTTGAATGCAGGCAATAGTTTCTATAACACCTGCTGCACCCAAACAGTGACCTGTCATACTCTTGGTACTACTGATATTCAACTTGTAGGCATGATCGCCAAAAACATGAGAAATGGCCTTAATCTCTGCGCCGTCTCCCAAAGGTGTCGAGGTACCATGTGTGTTGATGTAATCTATATCTTCCGGTTGCATCCCGGCATCACTCAATGCAGCAAGCATAACATTCTTAGCCCCTAATCCATCCGGGTGTGGAGCTGTAATGTGGTGCGCATCAGCAGATGCACCGCCACCCGCTATTTCGCAATATATTTTTGCTCCACGGGCTATTGCATGTTCCAGTTCTTCAAATACTAAGATACCGGCACCTTCACCCATTACAAAACCGTCACGGTCTCTATCGTAAGGGCGACTTGCTGTTTCGTAACCTTCATTTCTTTCACTCAACGCTTTCATTGCATTAAATCCACCAACGCCTGCTTCGCTTACTACCGCTTCACTACCTCCTGTTATAATAACATCGGCCTTGCCAAGTCTTATGTAGTTAAATGCATCAATCATAGCATTGGTAGAAGATGCGCAAGCACTTACAACCGAGAAATTGGGTCCACGAAATCCGTGTCTAATAGAGATATGCCCTGCAGCTATATCCAATATCATTTTAGGTATAAAGAAAGGATTGAAACGGGGAGTTCCATCGCCTTTGGCAAAGTCAATCACCTCATTCTGAAAGGTGATTAGACCACCGATACCGCTTCCCAATATTACGCCAATGCGATCGGCGTTCATGGTTTCTTTATCAATTTTAGAATCAAGAATAGCCTCGTCACTTGCTACAAGTGCCAACTGACTAAAGCGGTCAATTTTGCGAGATTCCTTTTTGTCGAGGAAATCGGTAGGCTCAAAATTCTTAACCTCGCAGGCAAATTTTGTTTTGAATTTTGATGCATCAAACAAGGTAATCAGGTTAGCGCCTGAAACGCCATTAATTAACCCTTGCCAATAATCATTGAGGTTGTTGCCAAGCGGTGTAAGTGCACCTATGCCTGTAACTACCACTCTTTTCAATTCCATATATTGCCTGCAGTTTTTTAAGTTATAAATCCGCCTGCAAGCCGCTAAAATTAAGGGTTACAGGCGGATTATTAAAAATTATAGCCTAATAAGAGGGAAAGAAAACCAATTATTTAGCATGCTCCTCTAAGTAGGTAACAGCCTGACCTACTGTAGTAATGGTTTCAGCCTGCTCATCAGGAATAGAAATATTAAATTCTTTTTCAAATTCCATAATAAGTTCTACGGTGTCCAAAGAATCGGCACCTAAATCGTTTGTAAAAGATGCCTCGGTGGTTACTTCTGCTTCGTCCACTCCTAGTTTATCAACAATGATTTTCTTAACTCTTGTTGCGATGTCTGACATTGTAATTAAGTTTAGTTACGGCTGCAAAAATATAGATTTTGGCAAATAAGCAAGTAAATAGCTGATTTTTATTTTAGGAACCTCATTTTCATGAAATATGAAGGAGCATTTTTCTAAAAATAAAAAAACCACTAATCACAGTTATTCTATAATTTTTAAGTAAAAATCTCAATTAATGTAAAAAAAATCTTTTAAAAACACCCTTTTCCATGAAAAAAGTCATAATTACTATATGATCATAATTGCTTCTAAATCAGTTAAGGTAGAATTCTAATAACTGCATTGTAAGTCCTATTTTTGCCACAATTTTATTCCTCACAACTATAAAAACGTATTGTTCCATGAAAATTACAGTTATAGGAGCCGGGGCAGTAGGTGCTACCTGCGCCGATAATATTGCCCGTAAAGAATTAGCTTCTGAATTGGTTTTATTAGATATTAAAGAAGGGGTTGCAGAAGGTAAAGCACTTGATATGACCCAAACTGCTGCCTTACTGGGTTTTGATACCCGCATTACCGGTACTACGAATGATTATACAAAAACTGAAGGCAGCGATGTAGTTGTAATAACATCAGGTATTCCCCGTAAGCCCGGCATGACCCGTGAAGAACTTATTGGTACTAATGCATCTATAGTAAAAGGAGTAACAGAAAATCTATTGAAGTACTCTCCTGATGCTATAATAATTATAGTATCAAACCCAATGGATACTATGACTTATTTGACCCTTACATCAAGTGGTATTTCCAAAAATAAAATAATAGGTATGGGTGGCATTTTGGATAGTGCCCGTTTTAAATGTTATTTGAGTGCAGCACTTAACTGTAGCCCAAATGACCTTAATGCAGTTGTAATTGGCGGACACGGAGATACTACTATGATTCCTCTTATACGTTATGCTACATGGAACAGTGTATCTGTAAGCGAATTTCTAAACGAAGAACAACAACAAAAGGTAGTTGCAGATACTATGGTGGGTGGTGCAACACTTACCAAACTATTAGGTACAAGTGCATGGTATGCTCCCGGTGCTGCTGTTGCTTCATTGGTTGAAAGCATTGTTCGCGACGAAAAAAGATTGTTTGCCTGTTCGGTTAGTCTTGAAGGCGAATATGGACAAAACGATATTTGTATGGGAGTGCCTGTAATAATAGGCCGAAATGGTTGGGAAAAAATTGTTGATTACAAACTTAATGAAGCCGAGCAGGCTACATTTAATAAAAGTTCAGATGCAGTCAGAAGCATGAATGATGTATTAAAAACTTTGTAATTTTTATTCTTTTTACAATTAATAAAGCCGCTCAAAAAAAGCGGCTTTAATAATTTATACATTTGTTATTCGATTTAGTATTCTTCCTTCAGTAACATTCAACATAATTAGTCTACGCTACTAATTCTTCCTTTTATTTTTTTATTATCAAACAATCCTGATGAATGTATGTTCGATTAATAAATAATTCATTAATATTTTAGGATTTGCATTCATACGTTAAAATTATTTTAACTAAAATTATTTTTTCTTTAAATTTTTCCTCCTAATTTTGGACGAAATTTCAGAAACGGTCGAAAATGGAAGGGCAGATTAATAAAGATGAATTAATGGTGAGAGATATACTTTCCACTGCAAAAAAACTTTTTGCCCAACATGGTTTAAAGAAAACGACCATGGAGGATATTGCCAATGCATTGGGAAAAGGAAAGAGTACATTGTATTATTATTTTTCGGGAAAAACTGAAATTTTTGAGGCTGTAGTAGATGAAGAAATGCGCAACTTGCTAAGATTTACCAGACAGGCTATAAATTTAGCTACCACAGCAAAAGATAAGCTAAAGGCCTATTTTAGAACCCGGGTAAGCCTTATGGAAAAATTGCAGAATCTTAGTATTGTGGTCTACGAAGAGATTTTTAACCACATTGGTACTATATTGAAATTGAAACAAAAGCACGACGAAATACAGATAGACATTATTAAGGAAATCATTAAAGGCGGTATTCAATCGGGTGAATTTAAAGAGTTGGTAGAAAAAGATATGGAATTGTTTTCATGCGCATTAGTTGTTGCTTTCAGGGGGCTGGAACTCCCTATCCCTGTTTCTAAAATGGTGAGAAGTTGCGATCATGGTGCTGATTTATTGGTAGATATTATGGTAGATGGTATGGCAGGAAATGGACTAAAATCCGGGTTTGGTCAAAAAAAGTATATGGCCACAACCTAGTCATTCTATATTCTACTATCAAATAATATAATTAGGCTTTTGTTGAAGATTTATAATAAACTACGATAAGCTATTAAGAAATTATCAACAAAACAGGAGATTTACAGGTTTATTCAATACCTTAAATTTTGAAAACCGGCTTGTACATTATTTAATTGTTATTTTTACTAAGTAGTACTATTTAAGACTATAAGTATTTATTCAATCAAAATACAAAACAAAACTGTAAAAAGGGGAAGCTAGGCTTCTTAAAATATAGGATAATGGAGAAAAAACTACATAAGAAGATTGAACAGTTTCAGGATGCAGCTGATATTAAGAAAGCAGGTGTTTATCCTTATTTCCGTGTTATAGAATGCGGACAGGATACAGAAGTGGTGCTTGACGGGAAAAAAGTATTGATGTTTGGGTCAAACTCTTATCTCGGATTAACCAATCATCCTAAAATAGAAGAAGCTGCAAAAAAAGCAATTGATAAATATGGTACCGGCTGTGCCGGTTCCCGTTTTTTGAATGGTACACTTGATATTCACATAGAATTAGAGAGAAGACTTGCTGCATACGTAAACAAGGAATCTGCATTGTTATTCAGCACAGGTTTTCAGGTAAACCTGGGTGTACTATCATGCATTACAGGCCGAAATGACTATCTTATTTTGGATGAATATGACCATGCATCACTTATTGATGGATCAAGGCTTTCATTTTCCAAGACAATAAAATATCGCCATAATGATATGGCCGATCTTGAACAAAAACTATCTAACCTACCTGCAGAGGCTGTAAAGCTAATTGTAGTTGACGGCATATTCAGTATGGAAGGTGACATAGTTAAACTTCCTGAAATTGTAGAATTGGCCGAGAAATATGGTGTCAACATAATGGTAGATGATGCACATAGTTTTGGCGTAATTGGTGAAGGTGGGGCAGGTACCGCTTCTCATTTTGGACTTACCGATAAAGTAGATTTAATAGGCGGTACATTTAGTAAATCACTTGCTTCGCTTGGAGGTTTTGTAGCAGGTGATGAAGTTATTATTGACTACTTAAAGCACAAAGCCCGTTCGCTTATCTTCAGCGCAAGTATGACTCCTTCATCAGCTGCTGCTGTTATGGCTGCTTTAGATATTATAGAATCTGAACCTGAACGCATAGACCAATTATGGGCCAATACAAACTATGCCAAGCAATTATTGCTTGACGAAGGGTTTGATATAGGCGTAACAGAAAGTCCTATAATACCTGTTTATGTTCGTGATAATTCAAAAACATTTGCACTAACTAAAATGCTACAGGAGGATGGAATATTTGTAAATCCTGTTGTATCCCCTGCGGTACCTTCAGATGCTTCCCTCATACGTTTTTCACTTATGGCAACTCACACATTTGCACAAATAGAAGAAGCCATAGAAAAACTTGCAAAATCTGCTGCATTGCTGGAAATACCCGTAATGAAGCAAAAGTATGAGCTATGATAAGTGTTGTGCCGGTAGCTAACAAAAAGCAGTTGGCAACATTTATTGATTTCCCCCATGATTTATATAAGGGAGATCATAATTATGTACCCGAACTTTTTATAGCGCAACGTGATTTGCTTTCACCCGGCAAACATCCATTTCATGAACACTCTTCATTGCAATGCTTTATTGCTTACAAAAACAATAAAGTTGTTGGCAGAATAGCTGCTATTCAAAACAATAATCACAATTCATTTAATAAGACCAACGACGGATTTTTTGGATTTTTTGATTGTATAAATGATGGCGAAGTATCAAAAGCATTATTGGACGAAGCTAAAAAATGGGTAAAGGCTAAAGGCCATTCAAATATGATTGGCCCGGTAAATCCAAGTACTAATGAACCGGTGGGATTGTTGGTAAATGGCTTTGATAAGCCTCCTGTCGCTATGATGACTTATAACAAGCCATATTATGCACAGTTAATTGAAGAATACGGTTTAAATAAACTGACTGATTTGTATGCTTACGATATTAAGACAAATACAGTAAGCGACAGGGCTGTAAAATTGCAGGATGCTTTATTAAAAAGATTGAATCAGAGAGGTGTAACTATTCGTCCAATTAACCTAAAAGATTACAAAAACGAGGTTGCCAGGGTCAGAGATATCTACAATCAGGCATGGGATAAAAATCTGGGTTTTGTGCCCATGACAGAAACAGAATTTAACTATCTGGCCAAAGACTTAAAAATGATAATGGACAAAGACTTCTGTCTTTTAGCCGAGCATGAAGGTAAGACTGTTGGCTTTGCTTTGGCAATTCCGGATGTGAATCAAATACAAAAGAATATTAATAAAGGCAGGCTTTTTCCTACCGGGATATTCAAATTGTTGTTTGGCCTTAAGAAAATTAATTACGTAAGAATTATAACTCTTGGAGTAATAGAAGATTATAGAAAAATGGGCATTGAGGCCTGCTTTTATGCAGAGATAATTAAGAACGCTGCAAAGAAAAACATAACCGGTGGTGAAGCTTCATGGATATTGGAAAATAATGAAATGATGAACAAAGCCATGGAAAACATAAACGGTAAAATTTATAAAACATACCGCATTTACCAAAAAGCAATATGAAGCAAAAGGTTCTTATAACCGGGGCAAGCGGTTTTGTTGGATTTCATTTAATAGAAGCTGCACTTGACAGAGGTTTGGAGGTATATGCAGCAATAAGAAAAAGCAGCGACATAAAACATTTGGCTTCATACAATATTCAATATACCTATCCCGACTTCAATAGTGTAGACAGCCTGGCAAAAGATTTGAAGGAGCATCAATATGATTTTATCATTCATGCAGCAGGAACAACAAAGGCAAAAAATCAGGAAGAATACAATAAGGTAAATGCACAATACACCATCAACCTTGCAAATGCAATTGTTGAGAGTGGCATTGACCTGAAGAAAATTGTTTTTATCAGTAGTCTTGCTGCTTTAGGTCCATTGTCTGAGGCAGATAAATTGATATCGGAACAAACAACACCAAATCCTGTAACGGCCTATGGAAAAAGTAAATTGCTGGCAGAGGAACAACTAAAGGAGAAAAATCTTCCGTTGGTAGTTTTAAGACCTACTGCCGTTTATGGTTCAAGAGATAAGGACATATTTATTATTCTTAAAACTTTTAATCAGGGTCTTGAACCTTATATTGGCAATAAAGCACAGCAATTGAGTTTTGTATATGTTAAGGATTTGGCAGCAGTAACAGTAAATGCTTTGTTTAGTGATGGTTCAGCGAATGGTTTCTATAATATTACAGACGGCAATAGTTATGATCGCTATGAAATGGCAAACATCAGCAAAGAGGTATTAAACAAAAAAACTTTGAAATTTCATTTGCCAATGCCTGTAGTAAAAGTACTTGCTTTGGTGTTGGAAAAGACTTACAGTTTTTTGGATAAAACACCGGCACTCAACAGGGAGAAATTAGCTGAACTGACCGCAACAAATTGGTGCTGTGATATTGAAAAAGCAAAAAGAAATCTGTCATTTCAACCCAAATATGATTTGAAAATGGGATTGACAGAGGCGTTGGGTTGGTATAAAGCGGAGAAGTGGTTGTGATTTATTTGAAATTCAAAGGTATGTACGCTGTTAAATAGGAATTTTAAAGAGGGAACATAAATTATATGAGCAAAAAAGAAAAATTATTGCTACGATTGCTTTCGGGTAATTCAGATAATAATTTTGATCTTGATGATTTGATAAATATCCTTTTAAGATTAGGGTTTGAAGAAAGAAATACTGGTGGGAGTCATCGTATATATTCTTCGCACGGGATAGAAGGAATTATTAATTTGCAAAAGACGAAGGATGGGAAAGCAAAATCTTATCAGGTAAAACAAGTAAGAACTTTTTTGGTAACAAATCAATTAATAAGTGACGATGAATAAGTATGAAATAATCATTTATTGGAGTAATGAAGACAATGTATTTGTGGCTGAAATCCCCGAATTAAAGGGCTGCATAGCACATGGGGATTCGCAGGATGCTGCCTTAAAAGAAGTGAACTTAATAGCTCAGGAATGGTTGCAAATGGCAAAGGAAAAAGGATGGAAAATTCCCGAGCCGAAAGGGAAGTTGATGTATGCGTAAAAATTATAAATAAGGTTAAAAAAAGATAATAATTATAAAATAAACATAATAGCATGAAAGAAGAAATTTTACCGGCAAAAGGGAAACTTGGAATTTTGTTGCCGGGCATGGGTGCGGTTGCTACAACCGTAATAGCTGGTGTAGAAGCTATAAAAAAAGGAATAGCGCAACCAATTGGTTCGCTTACGCAAATGGGTAGCATTCGCATTGGAAAAAGAACTGAAGACAAGCATCCCAAAATAAAAGACTTTGTTCCTTTAGCTGACCTGGGTGATATAGCTTTTGGAGGTTGGGATGTATATGATGACAACGTATACGATGCTGCAATGCATGCTAAGGTATTGGATAAGGATTTGCTAAATTCTATTAAAACAGAATTGGAAGCAATTAAACCAATGACTGCAGTTTTTGATAAATCTTATGTTTTCAATCTTGATGGCACCAATGTAAAAACAGGTGCTACCAAATGGGACCTTGCACAACAGGTGATAGATGACATCAACAACTTTCAGAAAGCATACAACTGCGACCGTGTTGTAATGGTATGGTGCGGAAGTACAGAAAAATATATTGAAGAAACTGCAGTACACCAAACTATAGAAAGCTTTGAAGCCGGGTTGAGAAACAATGACCCGTTGATTGCACCAAGCATGATTTATGCTTATGCAGCTATCAAGTTAGGCGTTCCATTTGCCAACGGCGCTCCTAACCTTACCTGCGATATTCCTGCATTGATAGATCTGGCTAAAGAAACACAAACCCCAATAGGTGGTAAAGATTTCAAAACCGGACAAACACTGATGAAAACCATTCTGGCACCGGGTTTACAAGCAAGGGCTTTGGGTATCAGAGGTTGGTTCTCTACAAACATTCTTGGTAACCGCGATGGTTATGTATTGGATCATCCGGATAATTTTAAAACCAAGGAAGTATCTAAGCTGGGTGTATTGGAAGATATTTTACAACCTGAGATTAACCCCGAACTGTACGGTGAACTTTATCATAAAATCAGGATCAACTACTACCCTCCTCACGGAGATAATAAAGAAAGCTGGGACAACATTGACATCTTTGGATGGCTGGGTTACAGCATGCAAATCAAGATTAACTTCCTTTGCAAAGATTCTATTTTGGCTGCGCCTATTGTACTTGACCTTGCACTATTCTTTGACCTTGCAAAAAGGGCTGGCATGAGTGGCACACAGGAGTGGATGTCTTTCTACTTCAAATCTCCTCAACATGCACCTGAAATACGTGCAGAACATGATATTTTCAAGCAACTGATGAAGTTACAAAACACACTTCGTCATATGATGGGAGAAGATCTGATAACACATCTTGGTCTGGATTATTACCAGGAATTGGTTGATACACTATGATCAGATTGCACAAACTCATAGCCTCCGTTTTTGGAATAGGCTATGCAAAAGGGGGCGGTACTTATGCCGCTATTGTTTGTTGTATTGTTTGGATATTAATACCTGCCGGTAACATTTACTGGCAGGTTTTTTTTACCCTGTTAATTTGCGTAATAGGCGTATGGAGCAGCAATGTAGTAGATGCTATTTGGGGAAAAGATAGCAGCAAGGTCGTTATAGATGAGGTTGCGGGTATGATGATTACACTTATCGCGGTACCTGTAAATTGGAAATACGTTGCGGCAGGATTAATACTTTTCAGGTTTTTTGACATTGTAAAGCCCCTGTATGTACAGTCAATGGAAAAACTGCCAAAAGGTTGGGGCGTTATGGCCGATGATGTGCTTGCGGGGGTTTATGCACATGTTGTGTTGAGTATATTATTGTACTATAATTTTTAAGCTCACCTAAACACTTACGTTAGCCGTTGACTATCGGCTATTGTTCTTAATGTTATGCGCTGTAAGAACATTTCAGGCTGATATTGGGAAATATAATTCCTGCTGTATGCAGTCTTTAAGATAAGTAAATACAGCTCTTAAGGATTCAACCGATATTGTTGGGTAAGAGTCTAAAATCTGCTTTTCAGTCCACCCTGATGAAAATAACTCCAAAATTAACTCCACAGAAATTCGGGTACCCTTGATAGAAGGCTTACCAAGTAAAATTTGGTTGTCAGATACTATGTAATCTCGCCAATTCATAGGGCAATATACGAATTTTTCAACTCTTCAAAAGGCGGTTTCAAGGAGTTTGCGCAACGATTTTTGTAAAAAAAGTTATTTCAAAATTTGTCAT
>JANPGE010000120.1:0-10802 GCA_031423805.1 Segetibacter sp.
ACGTCCTTTGTTCATTATCAATGGTTTGTACAAAGAACGAACAGAATTATTTTCAAATCAACGCCGACTTAAAAACGGCGCAAACATAGAACTGTCAAGTGTTTCAAAGAACTATTTTATAAAACAACGCAACGCTAGTGAAATTGATTGTAACAAATTTAATATTAGCAAAAACAGAAAACTATTATTTAATTTATCTATCCATTAACCCGCAACTGTTTTATTTTTAGGGTCTGTTTATTTACGCTGAAGTATTGTAGATTGATATTATCCAGAAATATTATGTTTTTTATGATTGCTACACTGTTTACAACGGTGGGTTATTCGCAATCAGCAATATATTCAAATCTTAGGTCAAAAAAAATAGCTACAAGTGGTATTATCAATATTGATAGTTTAAGTGTTGTTCCTAAAAGTTTTTCCCTAAAAGCATTTGATACATCATATTATTCTATTGACGAAGTCAATGCAATTTTGAATTGGAGAAAAAAGCCAACAATTGATAGTGTAAATATTACTTACCGGGTTTTCCCTTACAAGCTCAATGCTGTTGCAAAACGTTTTTCTTACGACAGTATCATCAACAACTTTGTTATTGATAAAAAATCATTTTACTACAGGGATAAGCAACAATCATCTACTGCTGCATTGTTTGACTTTGGAAGCATGAATTACAACGGTAGTTTTGGCCGCTCGTTGAGCTTTGGAAATAGTCAGGATGTAGTGGTGAATTCGCAATTTAACCTACAGCTTAGTGGTATGCTGGCTGATAGCATACAGGTGGCTGCCGCTATAACAGACAACAATATTCCCATACAGCCCGATGGAAACACACAACAACTCAATGAATTTGACAAGGTTTGGTTACAGTTTAAAAAGAAAGGATGGGAAGTGAACTTAGGCGATATAGACCTGCGCCAAAATAAGTCTTACTTCCTTAATTTTTATAAACGTTTACAGGGGATATCATACAGCAATGCATCTTCATTTGGCAAGTATGGTTCAAACAATTTGCAACTAAGTGGCGCTATTGCAAAAGGTAAATTCACCCGAAATATTTTTCAGGGATTGGAAGGCAATCAAGGGCCTTACAGATTAAAAGGTGTTAACAATGAATTTTATTTTATAGTGCTTGCAGGAAGCGAAAGAGTATTTATAGATGGCAAGGGAATGCAGCGGGGTGAAGATCAGGATTATGTAATCAACTACAATACAGCCGAGGTGACATTTACTCCAAAGCACATGATTACAAAGGATAGCCGCATACAGGTTGAGTTTGAATATGCTGAACGAAGTTATTTAAATGCTATGCTGTACGCTGCAGACGAAATGCAGGTGAATAAAAAGCTTAGGGTCAACCTGGCGGTTTATAATAATTCCGATGCTAAAAATTCACCCGTCAATCAGACATTGGATGTTAAGCAAAGACAATTTTTAAGTGACATTGGCGATAGTACACAAAATGCATTTTACCCCAGTGTATTTCTTGATACGTTTTCGGTAAATAAAATTTTATACGCACAAAAAGATTCCACCGTATCCGCTATTATCTATCCCATTTATGTTTATTCAACCAATCCTGACAGCGCAAAGTATAGCCTTGGTTTTCTTGAAGTTGGTGCAGGAAAAGGAAATTATGTTCCTGACTTTAATGGCGCAAATGGTAAAGTATATAGATGGATAGCTCCGGTAAATGGTGTTCCACAAGGCAATTTTGAACCTGCTTCTTTTTTGGTAACACCTAAAAAACAACAATTGTTAACGGTGGGAGCTACTTATGAATTTACACCACAAACATCTTTACTAACCGAATTGGCGCTAAGCAATTATGATATCAATACATTGTCTTCAAAAAGTAAAGGAGACAATAAAGGTTTTGCCGGAAGGGTTTTGTTGGGTCATTCAATTCCTCTGCGATCAAATGGAAAGTTGAAACAACTAAAACTGAATGCAGGCTACGAAGTTGCCGGGCAATCTTTTAAGCCTTTGGAAAGATTAAGAACTGTAGAATTTTACCGCGATTGGGGCCTTGATTTTCAACCTTTGGCAGCAACAGAACATCTGCCGGTTTTAAGTATAGAGATAAACGATTCGGCCAATAATACCTTACGACTTCAATCTTCCTCTTACATCAGAAACGACGGTTACAAAGGGTTCAGGCAACAGGCTATACAAATGCAGCAATTAAAAACCTGGCATTTTAACAATGAAATCAATCTTACAAATTTTGGTGGGTTAATAAACAAAGGATATTTTTTTCGCCCCTCATTTGAAATAAATAAATTATTTCCGCGTGTAAAAAATTATACAATAGGGGCCGCCTTTGCTTTGCAGCAAAATGTAGTAAGAAATATTATTGCAGATTCGCTTACTGCATTAAGTTTTGAATTTAATACCATCTCTGCATTTATAAAATCTGATTTTACAAAAGACAATAAATGGGTTTTAAATTATTTTACGCGAAGCGATAAACTTCCTTTCAATAAAAAAATGGAACAAGTGGACAGAAGCCACAACATAAACCTGACTGCCGAATTGCTTAAAAACATCCATCATCAGTTTAGGTTGAATGCTACTTATCGTCATTTGCAGGTCATCAATCCCTCACTTACTAATCTGCAACCTGAAAATACAATTCTGGGCCGGGCAGAATATGCAATCAATGAATTTTCAGGGTTCATCACCGGCAATGTATTGTACGAAGCAGGGGCAGGACAGGAGCAGCGAAGAGATTTCAGTTATATAGAAGTTCCTGCCGGCAGGGGAGAATATACCTGGAACGATTACAATGCAGACGGTGTACCACAGCTTAATGAATTTGAAGTGGCATTGTTTCCGGATCAGGCAAAATATATCAGGGTATTTATGCCAACCAATCAATTTGTCAAAGCCAATTACACCCAATTCAATTATTCATTTTCAATAAACCCAAGAGCGATAACTACTCATTTTAAAAGAAAAAAATTAGCGGATCTTATTGGCAGGTTCAATCTGCAATCAACATTGCAAACAGCTAAAAAGGAATTGTCAAATGGTTTGGTAGAATTCAATCCGTTTAAAGGAGCTATCAATGATACCTCCCTCATAACCTTATCAAATATTTTTACCAATACATTTTCTTTTAACCGTTTTAGCAGCAAGTGGGGATTGGATGTAAGCAATACAAGGAACTTTAACAAAGCCCTTCTTACTTATGGTTTTGAAACCAGAAAGTTTAGCAACTGGACATTGAAAGGACGGGTAAACTTTGCCAGATTGTATACATTTGAAACTATTTTGAGAATGGGTTATCAATCGCTGTTTACACCTGGATTTAATAATCGTAATTATGATATTCAAAACATAAGTACGGAACCTCGCCTCACATTTACACAAGGCACTTCTTTCAGATTGCAGACAAGCTATCAGTTTGTACAAAAGAAAAACAGCATTTTATATGGAGGAGAAAAAGCCATAAATAATTCTTTTACCCTTGAGAGTAAATACAATGCTGTTAACAATACAAGCCTTACAGGAAAATTTACCTACACTAATATTAATTATAACGGGGCAGTAAATTCAACAGTCAGTTATATTATGTTGGATGCGTTATTACCTGGCAAAAACCTATTGTGGAATTTTGACCTCACCAAAAGACTGGGGAATAATCTTGAGCTTAGTTTTCAGTACGAAGGAAGGAAACCTTCAGAAACTAGAACAATACATATTGGCCGGGCATCTTTAAGAGCTATACTATAAAAAAAGGCAGGTGAAAAATAATTCACCTGCCTTTTATATGTGGAGTTATTATAGTTGTAATTATCCAAATAGTCCACCTTTCTTTAAGGTCTTTTTGGCTTCACCAATTTTAAATCCGTTGTGATATACTTCTATGGTATATTCTCCCAATTGGTATTTACCCTCTTGTCTCCAATCAAAACTAACCGGTGCAACCTTACCTTGCTGATAAGGAATCATTATTTTAGCGGTATAAGTTTTTGTACCATCATTTCTTGTGTCAAATGTTCCGCTTCCACTTGGCATAGTAACTAAACGACCGTCAGGTGCACTAACCGCAACATAAATTTCTTTATTACCCGATGGGGTTACCCGGTTGACATCTAACTGAAAGTTTACTCTCAATAGATCAACCTTTTTTACATTGTCAGTTTCTTTTTCTTTTCCGCTACCTTTTATATCAACAGCTGAAATAGACATATTGCTTGCATGTAGTGTTGAAGCTACATCCTCTACATCACGACGGGCAGATTCAGCAGCAGTAAGGTTTTCCTGCACTTGTCCTTTCTCTACGGTAAGTTGTTGTTTGTCTTTAGTAAGCTGTCTGTTATTGGTAGCTAATTGTTGGTTTTCACCTTTTAGTCTTTGAATCTCTGCAAACATATCATCTATGCGCATGTTCAATTGGTTAATCAATCCTTTAGCTCTATCAAGCTCGGCAGCTGTTGCTCTGCTTTTTCCTGTAATACTTTTAATTTCGCCTTTTAATCTATCAATCTCTGTTTTTCTATCTGCAAGTTCACCTTCAAGTTTTGTACTGTCACTTGTTATTTGATCTAGTCTTGCAAGTGAGGCGTTAAATTCGTTTTGAATTTCATTTCTAGCAGAATCAACATTGGTATATTGGGTCTGAAGTTGTGTAATTGTCTCACTAGTTTTATTTTTATCATAAATAATATAACCCCAGGTACCCAAAAGTGCCGCAATAAGAACACCGTAAATTATTTTCCGGTCATCTTTTTTTGTTGGTTTCTGGGGATTTGTTGCAGAAATTTCCTGATTGTAGCTCATTTTTATGTAATTTGTTTTTTAAAAAATAAAGAAAGACTATTTTGAACAATAATCAATCAATTTTAGACTTGTTTTTTTTAGATATAGAAACTGTTCCGCAGGCTGACAGTTATGTAAATTTAACTGTTGAAAACCAAAAACTCTTCTATGATAAAATTTCAAAAACAATGCCAGAGGGTATTGCAATTGAAGAGGCTTATCATAACAGAGCAGGTATTTTAGCCGAATTTGCAAAAGTAGTTTGTATATCTACCGGTTTTTTTTACAAAGATAAAGGCGGAAGGATTTGCCTGAAAATAAAAAGTATAGCAGCCCATAATGAGAGAGACTTGCTACAACAGTTTAATGGGCTTATAGAAAAAATGTATAAACACAACCCTAATTTTCAGTTTTCAGGGCACAATATCAGGGAGTTTGATATACCTTTTCTTTGTAGAAGAATGCTGATAAATGGATTGAAACTGCCGGCACCAATGAACATACATGGTGCCAAGCCATGGGAAATAAAATGGGTGGACACACTGCATTGGTGGCGGTTTGGAGATTATAAAAATTATACTTCTTTAAACCTGTTAGCCTGTATTCTAGGCATTCCTACAAGCAAAGATGATATTGATGGCAGCATGGTGCAGCAAGTTTATTACAAAGAAAACAACCTGCAACGAATAACCGATTACTGTCAAAAGGATGTTATTGTAGTAGCCCGTATAGTGCAGAAGTTTATGAATTTACCTTTGGTAACGGATGAAAATATTTTTTATGCTGATAAGTAGCTTTACAGCAATGTGATTACTATTTCTTTACAATTTTATTTTACATCACTAGCTTCAGATTGCACATAATTCTTTTTAAACCAATAGTAAAAAGGTACACCTGTAAGTATCAGTATCATTCCAATAACAGCCTCTCTTGGTCTTGTATAAATTGTGTTAAAAAACAGGCAGATACAAAAAACTACTACTATACCCGGGATAATTGGATAACCCCATACTTTATAAGGGCGGTGTGCATCGGGCATTTTTTTACGCAAAATGAATACCCCAAGCGTAGTTGCCCCATAAAAAATGAATACAGCAAAAATGATCATGTCTGTAAGTTGGTCAAACGTGCCTGACAGGACAAGCAAACAAGCCCAGATACATTGATATAGCAGCGAATTAGCAGGTGCATGTGCATTGTTGAGTGTAGCCGCTTTTTTGAAAAATAAACCTTCCCTTGCCATAGCATAAATGGGACGGCTACCCGATAGTATGGTAGCATTTGTACAGCCCAAAGTGGTAATTAAAATGAGTATGGAAATGAATAACGCACCACCATTTCCCCAAAATAGCTTTACGGCTTCTACTGCGGCTATCTTATTCCCACTTTTGTAAATTTCTTCCAATTGTGGAATAGAAAGTATTGACAAATAAGTTGCATTAACTGTAAGATAAAGCGCTATGATAATAAATACACCTGTAACAATTCCTCTTGGGATACTCTTTCTAGCATCCTGAATTTCTCCTCCAACAAAACCAATGGAAGCCCAACCCTGATAAGCCCAAAACGCAGAAAGCATGGCCGTGAAAATTGCTGTTATTGTAACTGGTTTATCTGGAATTGCTGTAAAATCAAAACTTGTTGCCAGATGCGAATGACTGCTACCAACACCCGCCGCTACTATAATAAAGATCCCTCCAAAAACAAGCAGCAGAATAGCCATACTAACGTTGGCGCCGGTTTTAATGCCTTTGGTGTTAATCCATGTGAGAATGATAATGAGAACAATAGCAGTAAGTTTGACATTCAAATCTGCAAAGGGAAAAAATGCTCCACCAATACTCCAACCGGCCATATCAGCCATTATAGGAGGTAATCCAATAACACTATGCAATGATTGGGCAAATACATAAGCCAATGCCGAAATACCCGCCGTTTGTACTACAGCAAACATGGTCCACCCAAATAGGAAAGCAAAGAAACGGTTGTATATCTTTTTAAAATAAGCATACTCACCACCTGTATCAGCCAGCAACCCCGCAACTTCTGCATTGCTAAGTGCACCAAACAAAGTAATAATGCCCCCCAGCAACCAACACACCAACACCCAGCCGCTGCTATGCAGTTCAGCCGCCATAGGGGCCACTTTTTTATATACCCCCGAGCCAATAATGTTACCAATTACAACAACTACCACCAGCCTTATGCCCAGTGATTTATTAAGGTGCTTAGTACTCATGGCGACAAGATAATAAGAAAATGAAAATATTGTCAATATTCAATAGACAAGCCTTGCAATTATTATTTTTATGTCGCCAACATAATAACAATATTCAGCCTCATTGGCTGCCAGCCCCGACCGTAGGCGGGGTCGCACACTGCATCTTAGGGAATATTTAGGAGCTTTTTCACCCATTTGCTATAAATCTAACCTACATTCATTTTACTAAACATCAATTTATGAAAGCCCTGATAGTTATAATAATGGTTGCAGTTGGGTTTGCAGGCTGCAATGGTTTTGGTGACAAGTCTAAGGAAGATGAGATGATAGTTTTGAGAGAGATGAATAGGAGTTTGGAGAATGCTTCAGAACTTTCTGAATCTACTATAAAATTTTATTTTTCTCTTTTTGAAGATAGAATGAATGACCCTAATAGTGCACAGAAAGCAGCTATATGGTATCCCAAAGCTGAAAAAGTCACTAAATTGACAAATGAATTGGCTCAATACATTGATAGTTTGAAAATTTCATTAAAGAATTTTCATCGATCCTCAAAAGATAGCACTTCCTTTAATGAAATTGATATGATTTCAGTAAGACAGTTGTTCTTAGACGGGGGACATGGAAATAAACTCTTTAATAAATTAGGCGAGTATAAAACGAATATACTTAATGTTGATCCATCTATAAGGCAACTTAATGTCGATTTTACGTTGCATTTTCCAATCGAAAAACGTGATGAAAATTTTGGTCAGAAATGGGTAATTAAACATTTTTATAAAACAAGCGCATTAATTACTTTAACTGAATTAACCAGATTTAAGAATGATATCTTTATTATTAATGCAGAGATAGTTCGGTTTTTATATCTAAAAGCTCCAGTAAATTTTTGTGGGTGGGATCAATTTCACAGTCTAATTGAAACTAACACACAAATTTTAAAACCTGGTCAGGAATTTACGATTACTGCTGGCATTGGCAGTTTTTCAAGGTCTGCAAGACCGAATATTACAATTGACGGTTCACCTATTAAAGTAAATATGGAAGGAGTTGCAGAATATAAATTTATTGTTGGTAAACCTGGAAAGTATTCAAAAATGGTTAGAATCGACTATTCTGAAATAAACGGAACAAAAAAGAGTTTTGAAAAAGTCGTGAACTTCCAAGTCGCCGATTGCCCGAAATAAAATGATGAAAAATCGTGAAGAAACTAGAATGTTTAATTCAGTTTACAAACTGCGGATGAAAGTACAAATCGAAATCAACTCCTAAGGGGTTACATGTGCATAGCCACAGGTGAAACCTGTGGTTGAAAAGAATTTTGGGATAAACAACCCTGAAAGGGTTGCACAACATTTTATAGTTAAACCCTTTCAGGGTTGTTCGACTAATGCCAAATCACCTTACCGTGGGTTGCACCCACGGCTATTGAAATGAAAGCCCTTCAGGCTTTTTATCCTAAAATTACCCACATCTAATAGTTGAATAAAAATACAAAAGGGATATTAACCCCGAAGGGGTTTTATTTGCTTAGCCACAGGTGCAACCTGTGGTTGAAAAAATTTTTTGGATAAACAACCCTGAAAGGGTTGCACAACATTTTATAGTTCAACCCCTTCGGGGTTGTTCGACTAATGCCAAATCACTTTACCGTGGGTTGCACCCAAGGCTATTGAAATGAAAGCCTTTCAGGCTTTTTATCCGAAAATTACCTGCATAAAATAGTTGAATAAAATTACAAAATGGATTCAACCCCAAAGGGGTTTCATTTGCATAGCTACAGGTGCAACCTGTGGTTTAGGAATTTTGGGATAAACAACCCTGAAAGGGTTGCACAACATTTTTTAGTTCAACCCTTTCAGGGTTGTTCGACTAATGCCAAACCACCTTACCGTGGGTTGCACCCACGGCTATTGAAATGAAAGCCTTTCAGGCTTTTTATCCGAAAATTACCTGCATAAAATAGTTGAATAAAAATACAAAATGGATTCAACCCTGAAGGGGTTTCATTTGCATAGCCGCAGGTGCAACCTGTGGTTGAAGGAAGCGTTTTTTAAACAACCCCGAAGGGGTTGCACAACAATCCATTTATAATAAATATTTTTCGTCAAACTCTATTCCATTCTCTAATAATAAATGACGGTATTCTTCTATGAAACTTTCATTACGGTGATGTGCTTTTTGTTTTTTTATGTAGTCAATAATCATATCCTTTTCTCGTACAGAATATGTAAATGCCCCATACCCATCCTGCCAACCATCAAAGAGAGGAAATTTACCACTTTCCTTCATCCATGAATTACTTGATGTCTTAATTGCTTTTATATAGTCGCTAAGACATACTGTAGGGTGTAGGTCAGAAAAAATATGGATATGGTCAGGCATGCTATTGATCCTGTATAATTTGCATTTATGTTTTGTTATAATGCCCCAAGTGTATTTGTAGAGTTCCTGCTCATATTCTTCAGAGATAGTATTTTCCCTGTTTTTGGTACTGAAAACTACTTGGTAAAAAATTTGTCTAAATGTACTCATAAAAATTTTTTTTCTTATTTAGTATGATTGTGTAACCCTAAAGGGGTGGGACACTTACAAATATACTGAACATGGTTTTCCCTATGGGGCTATTCAAATGTTAGCCTTTCGGGCTAAATTGTATTTGAGAATTTTTTGATCATACTTTCAAAATTGCAAAACATGGCATTCAAATAAAATATTAAAAGTTAAAAGCCGTTATTCAAACTCCGGAGGAGTTTCATATGCCTAACCACAGGTGCAACCTGTGGTTAAAAGGGAAATAATTTTTAACAACCGCGAAGCGGTTGCACTAATAAATATTTCTATGAGACCAATTCATAAAAAAACCGCCCCAACAAAATTTGTCGGGGCGGTTTTGATTGATACCAAATGAAAATCTACAACTTAATGCTTAACTGAAAACATGGTTGACTTCATACTGCCACCCGAGTTTATTTTTAAGAAATAGTTGCCGTTAGAAAATGTTTGCAACGGAATGCTGAACTGGTTTTTACCTTCGGTAAATGGAACCGCTTTCTTATATACAACATTGCCCAATGCATTCACAACCACAACTTCGGCATTTGACCTGTTAACTGCTTCATACACCACCTGAACTATTTGCGAAGCAGGGTTTGGAAACAACGATAGTTTTTCCTCTTTCACTGTTTCGGTTGGTACAGTTGCCTTTAAAGCTTTGGTGTTATCTTTTAGTTCACCATTTTCACTTGTGACAGAACTTTCCAAAGTCATATCGTTGAAGATTTCTCCATCAAACATTTGCTTGCGGCTTATTCTGTAAAATGGTGGCGCAGGTAATGATGTACAACTGCTGGTACATGTGGCTGTAGAAACAATAACCCTATAGCATGACTGTGACCAACAACCTGCACTTGCATAAGCTGTCAAACAAACTATGTAAGTGTTTGGTGCACCATATACGTGTGTTGGGCTTGCAGATGTGGATGTATTTCCATCACCAAAATCCCACAGATAAGTAACTGCACCTGTTGAGTTATTAATAAAATCAACAGACAGTGGTGATGATATACAGAACTTGGTTTTGAATTTAGCTAATGGTTTGCATGGTGCATCTATCACTATTGTTTTACACTTCTTAGACCGGCATGTATCTACCCCCGATATTATGGTTGATGTAATGCAGGCTGTGTAAGTACCCGGTGTAGTATAAATGTGAGACGGGCTAACTCCTGTTACCAATGGCGAACCATCTCCAAAATCCCACACACTTGTGTAACCGGCAGGTGTGGTTTTATTGGTAAAGACTACATTACCC
>JANPGE010000121.1:0-8672 GCA_031423805.1 Segetibacter sp.
TTTGAAGCTTTTTGTATGATATCAAAAATAGCGGGTGGTTCAAAAAGGTTATCCTTAATAATTTTGAACGTACCGGGTAAATACTTCATACATTTTGTTTGTCCGCCGCCGCTACAATGCACCAATCCATTTATTTCACTAAAATGATTTAAAAACAATTCCTTCATAAAAGGGGCATAAGTACGGGTAGGACTTAGCAATAGTCTGCCGGTAGTTATGTGTTCGTTATTCACCTCAACTTTATCATTTAAACTATGTTGACCAATATAAACAACCTCATCTGATAGCAGTGGCTCAAATGTTTGAGGATAATTGGCAGCATATTGCTTATTGAGTACATCGTGCCTTGCACTGGTAAGGCCATTGCTGCCAATTCCACTATTGTATTCATTTTCATAAGCTGTTCTTCCATCGCTGGCAAGTCCTATGATTACATCGCCTGCTTTAATTTTTTCGTTTGTAATTAACTTGTTTTTGGGCCATCGGGCTGTCATGGTACCGTTAACTGCAATTGTGCGTACAACATCGCCTACATCTGCGGTTTCTCCCCCCAAATAATGAATGTTTATGTTAAAATCTTTTAGCCAATTAAAAATTTCCTGTGTTGCGTTGATTAATACTTCTAATACTTCGCCGGGTATATGCTGTTTATTTCTATCAATAGTACTTGAGAACAAGATATTGTCATGCACACCTACACACAACAGGTCATCAAGATTCATAACTACTGCATCTTGTGCTATACCCTTCCAAACACTAATATCGCCTGTTTCTTTCCAGTATAAATAGGCTAAAATACTTTTGGTACCGGCACCGTCGGCATGCATAATGTTCACAAATTGATCATCGTTTCCTAAAAAATCATTATAAATTTTACAAAAAGAATGATCATACAAACCTTTGTGCAGATGCCTGGTTGCGTTTAACACCTCTTCTTTTTGGGCACTTACTCCACGCTTTGAATACAATGACATAAACCTGTTAGTTATTTTATCAGGCAAATGTAATATGAAATATTTGGGGAAACCGGTGTTTTGTAATGTGGGTATTATATAAAATGTTGTATGTAGTTTTGCGCCAACTTATGATTAAAGTTCACAAAGATTTATCCCATTTACCAAAATTCAAAAATGCTGTTATTACCATCGGCACTTTTGACGGTGTTCATACAGGTCATCAACAAATTATACAACTACTCAAAAAAGAAGCAACTGCAATTGGCGGCGAAACTGTGATCATTACCTTTTATCCACATCCACGTAAGGTAATACATGATGGCAAAAAAGAGATTTTTGTATTAAATACTTTAGATGAAAAAATTGAATTGTTAAATAATCAGGGGGTTGAGCACCTTGTAGTGATACCCTTTGATGAAAGGTTTGCACTTCAAAGCGCCGAAGCATATGTACAAGATTTTTTGGTAGCCAAATTTCACCCTAAAACAATAATCATAGGTTACGACCATAAATTTGGCAACAACAGGTCGGGAGATTATCATTTACTAGAAAAATTGGGAGAAAAGTTTAATTACAATGTGAAGGAAATACCTGGACACATGCAGAATGAAATAACAGTAAGCAGCACAAGAATAAGGGAGGCACTACAAACATGTAGAATTTTAGATGCTAATACCCTGCTTGGCTATAGTTATTTTTTTGAAGGAAATGTTATTAAGGGAAATCAATTGGGCCGTACCATAGGATACCCTACTGCAAATATCAGCATTGAAGAAAAGGAAAAATTAATTCCGGGTAATGGTGTTTATGCTGTACGTGTAAAAATTGAAAATGACACTACAATATATAATGGCATGATGAATATTGGTATAAGGCCAACACTAAATGGAGAATCTACCACTACCGAAGTAAACCTTTTCAACTTCTCGGGTGACATTTACAACAAAAAAATAAAAGTTTACATTGTAAATTTTATTAGAACAGAGGTTAAGTTTAATAATCTTGAGGAGCTTAAAAAACAACTGTTCAAAGATGAAGAAACTGCTTTTAAAATGTTAGCATGAGGAAGTCTATTAACATTATAATTCATTATTGCGAATCAAAGATTCACATAGAATTAAAATATCCTTCCCTAATTTCAACGATTAATACTATTGCAAACCAACCGCTACAATGAGAACATTTTTATTTTTCGTTTTATTTACACTGACTACTTTTTCTCTTTTTGCAGGCAAGTTATCGGGCATAGTTACAGACAGCAAAAATCAACCCCTGGCGTTTGCGTCGGTTATTGTAAAGGGTACATTACAGGGTATTACAGCCAATAACATGGGCGAATATACAATACAATTACGGGAGGGAGAATACACACTTGTTGTACAGCATGTGGGTTATAAAGCTCTTGAAAAAAAGGTAAAGATTGGCAAAGCAGATGTAGTCCTCAACTTTCAATTAGAGGATCAAACCTATGAACTGGGAAATATAATTATTAAGCAAGGGGAAGATCCGGCATATGAAATTATCAGAAATGCAATAAAGAAAAGAAGCTATTATGAAGAAGAAAATAAAAAGTTCACAACGGAGGTTTATATAAAAGGTCAAATGAAACTTAGAAATTTTCCGGATAAATTTCTGGGCTCCAAAGTTGATTTTGAAGATGGAGATACAAGTAAACGAAAAATGATTTTTCTTTCTGAAAGTGTAGCCAAATATTCTGTTGATCATAAGAAAAGAAAAATTGATGTCATTTCTACCAAAGTAAGTGGACAGAGCGATGGCTTTGGATTTAGCAGCCCACAAATTTTTTCATTTTACCAAAATAATATTAGACTGGGCAACCTTAATCCGAGGGGATTTATATCACCGATAAGTAGTAATGCGCTAAGCTATTACAAATACAAATTTGAAGGTACCTTCTTTGAAGATAAGAAGATGATAAGCAGGATAAAAGTAATACCGCGCCGCAACTATGAACCATTGTTCAATGGCTATATTAATATTATAGAAGATGAATGGCGGATTCATAGTGTGCAAATGGTATTGTACAAACAAAATCAAATGCAGTTAGTAGATACGCTGCAAATTGAGCAGCTATATGTACCATCGGGCAAAACGTGGGTAATTAAACAACAAACTATTAAACCTGCAGTTAAAGTTTTCAGCTTTGATGCTATTGGTTATTTTGTTCAGGTCTATGATAAATTTAACCTTAACCCAGATTTCCCTAAAGGATACTTTGACAATACTTTATTAAAATTTGAAGATAGTTCAAACAAGAAAAGCCTTGCATATTGGGATAGCATAAGACCTGTACCACTATTACAGGAAGAGGTGAAAGATTACATTAAAAAAGACAGCCTTGAACAGGTAAGAAAAGATCCACGATATCTTGATTCTCTTGATAAAATACGCAATAAACCAAACCTTATAAATCTTTTTCTTACAGGTCAGACATTTAGTAAACAAAAGTATAAAAGCACATTACAATTTCCACCGCTTATAAACAACATTAATTATAATACCGTTGAAGGAGTTGTAATTCAACTTTCGGCACAATATGAAAAAAGGTTTAGCGATACCAGACGAGAAAGGATTACTATTGAGCCTACAATAAGGTATGGGGTAAGCAATTTGCATTTTAACCCATGGATATCAGCCAATTATTCTTATGGGAAAAAATATTCTTCCAGTATAACCATTGCCGGAGGCAAAAGGGTTTTTCAGTTTGACAACAATAGCCCTGTAAGGCCTTTGTTTAATACTATTTCTACCCTTTTATATGAACATAATTATCTTAAAATTTATGAAGCTCCTTTTGGGCGGGTTATTTATAACAAGGAATTGGGTAACGGATTTACGTTAACAGGCGATGTTCAATACCAGGATAGACAAGGGTTAGAAAACACATCTGCAGCTCATTGGAAAGACTATTCAGATAGGACTTTTACACCAAACTATACATTACCTCATCATCAGGCACTGACAGCATCTTTAAATATAAAATGGCAACCTGGCAGCCGCTACATTGAGTTTCCTGATCGTAAGTTTAGCATAGGTTCCAAGTACCCAACTTTTAATTTTCTTTATACACAGGGAATAAAAAATATTGCAGGAAGCGATGTAGACTATAGTAAGTGGCGTTTCAGCATAAGCGACAATTTCAATCTTAAACTCTTTGGCAGCATTGATTATCGTTTGGGTGCCGGTGGGTTTATTAATGCCAAATCTTTATTCTTTCCCGATTACAGACATTTTATTGGTAACAATTTCACCCTCGTTTCACAGTATCTACAAGGGTATCAGCTACTCCCTTTTTATACTTATAGCAATACCGAAAAATTTTATGCAACTGCATTTGTGGAGTATCACCTGAATGGCTTACTCACAAATAAAATTCCATTATTTAAGAAACTAAATTGGTTTTTAGTAACCAGTTCCAATGCATTGTATCTTAAGGATGGCACATGGTATTCTGAAGTATTTATAGGCATAGAAAACATCTTAAAGGTATTAAGGTTAGATTATTTAAGATCATTTTCGGGAGATAGTAATCATGGGTTATCTGGATTCCGTATCTCATTACCTTTATTTGTAAACAAGGCTGTAAACGATTAATATCAGAGCTTTTAAACTGTGATATTAATAGTGTCTATAACGCCTCATACCTGCTTCCATAAGTTTATAAACAGTTTCTTTAAGACGAGGCAAGTCCTCTAAAGTAAGGCCTTCAACCTCTATTTCATTTAGAAATACAGATCTGCACAATCCCGGAGTTAAACTAAACAGACTTCTATAATGTAGCCGATCTTCTGTGTCAACAAATAACACAGGTTTGATAGGTGTTTGGGTTTCTATTGCCATACGAAACGCTCCATCAAAAAATTCTTTTAGAGGCTTGCCAGTAAGATTAAAAGTACCCTCGGGGAAAAGGAAAATGGAGATATGCTTTCTTAAATAACTTTTTAAAATTCTAACACTTTTAGCTCTTCCTGCTGCACTGCTTCTATCTACTAATACTGCAGTATTTCTATAGATAAATCCGAAAACCGGCACTTTGCTCATCTCATATTTTCCTAATACTCTTAGAGGTTGATTAAATGACATGAAAGCAGGTGGAATGTCCAGATAGGAAATATGGTTTGCAACAAAAATATATTGTCGTGTAGCGTCATGAGGTACTTCATAGATATTTTTATGTTTTAATCCAACAAAAAAATACCAAACAAAACCCCAGATTTTACAGGCATGGTAAATAAGGTTCCCGCCTTTAATTTTTCCAAGAAAAAGGGCCACAACAACAAACGGTAACACACCAAACATCAATACTATAAACATGGCTAATGCATAAAGGCAGTATATCCATTGTATAGGCTTGAGAAGAAATTTCATTTGTAAAAAACAATTAAACACATTATTTCATAACCACCGTTTGATCAAGCGACCATGCTTCTGCTTTGCCAGCAAATAATTGTTTGGTTTGTTGCCATGTATCTCTAAAGAAAGTTGAGTTACGATAATGCAATAATGCTTCTTCGTTTTGCCACAAGCTAAAGGTAAAAAAAATATTGGCCTGTGTACTATCCTGCCACAATTCAAGATGTTCACATCCATCAAATGATCTTATTGTAGCTTTTCGGGTTTCAAAGAATTTTTTGAAATCTTCTATTGCATCTTCTCTGAAAGTCATTTTTACTATTCGCACAAGCATTACTCAAAAAAGATTTTTACAGTTTGATAAAACCAGTTGTTTTGTAACGTTATATTTTGCTTTTGCATAGCTTCTGAATATCCTTTCAATCCAAACAAACCTGCGGCATTGCCTTTATTTACAGCTATTTCAAGATAATCGGATGAATTAAAGAAAGCAACCTTTTCGCCTTGAGATACACAGGCATAAGTATCGCTTATGGTATCTATTACTTCATCTCTTTTAAAAACAATTTTAAACTTGCGACCGTTTCTTTCTTTTTCAAAATCAGTTTTTGTAATATTGACAATAACGTTCTCAAAATTGTCAATATACAATATTTGTCCTTCCATTGTTGTTGGACTCGTAACATACTTCAACCGCAGTTTTTCTACAAATTTTATATTTTGATTACCAATATGATCCAGGTTTTTACCGGCCATTAATTGCCATATAGCATTAACCACTACCTGCGAACATGTAAGTGTTGTTGGCCTTTGATTATCAGGAAGAGGTAGTCCTACAACTCTTTCAGGAGAACCGTTAAGAATCATAGTTAGCAAGCCGTTATCAGCACAAGCAATATACTGTTGGTTATGATATGCCAGCAACATTTGTGTTGGTTTATCATCAAACATATTTACAAGCAAAATATGGAATGTTCCCGGCGGAAAATGCCTGAACGAACTATCACAAAAGTAAGCAGCCTGTGGGTAGTTAAATGAAGAAAGTTGGTGCGAAATATCAACTATTGTCACATTTTCGCTCATACTATATAGTTGCCCTTTGACTGCAGCAACCAGGTAATCCTGTTGCCCTATATCAGTAGTAAGGGTTACAATTGGCATTTTTTTAGTGTTGTTTCCAGGGTTTTGCTTTATTGAATCAATTTAATTTCCCTTTCAACATTGTATTTATTTTTTTAAAACTAAAATAGGATTTTATTATGAAGGGAAAAGTTTATAATCCATTCGGATAAAGGATATAAACTTCACATTTTACTTTACTAGTTTACCATCTTTAAAATAGAAATTCCTTACCATTTTATCCGTTATTTTTGGAAAGAGTTTACTCATAATAGCTGTACGCTGTCCTAAAAATGTAAGGACACTGTTTCTTTTCCTTTTTTCAATTGCATGAATAATTATTGTTGCACACTCTGCTGCACTCATCATTTTACTTTCATCCATAGGGTTTTCTTTTTGTGCTGTTGCATCTTTATCCAAAGCCTCATTTCTAATATTGCTGTTAGTAAAACCAGGGGCAACCCACATTACATTTACCCCATCATCTAATAATTCTGTTCTTAGTGCTTCTAAAAAACCATTTACTGCAAACTTACTTGCACTATAACCTGTTCTACCCGGTAGACCTCTTAATCCGGCTATAGAGGATACTCCTACAATTGTTCCCTTGTTTTTTATTATTTCTGGCAAAGCAAACTTTGTACAATAGACGGTTCCCCAAAAATTAACATCCATAAGTGTATGCAATGTCTTCAATTCTGTATCAGCAAACAATGCCCTCATTGATATTCCTGCATTGTTTATTAAAATATCTATTGTTCCGAAAGCCTTAATAACAGATTGAATAAAATGAATACAATCAGATTCTTTGCTTACATCTGCTGTTGCAATGTGCAATGGCTTACCGGGGTTGCCTGCCTGCAGTTCATATAATCTTTCGTAGTTGCGGCCACATGTAGCCACTTTACAACCTTTTTGCAATAACTGTTCAACCAATGCTTTCCCTATACCATTGCTTCCACCTGTAACTACTACCACTTTACCAACAAAATCTGACATAGGAAAATATTAATTGTTGCAAATGTAAAAGACTTGATCTACAACTAATGTTAGTCGTAATATCTATAATAATAAAAAAATGTTTTTCAAAAATTTGGCTGATAAGTTACACCCCCCTATTTTTGCACTCCCAAATCAAAAGGTACTACAAGTAAAATAGTTTGAAAAGTAACTTGTTTACTTAATGATCGAAGAATGAATTGGTAGCTCAGTTGGTAGAGCATCCCGATTTTATCGGGAGGGCACTTGGGTTGCAAAATTGAAATAATGAATTGGTAGCTCAGTTGGTAGAGCATCCCGATTTTATCGGGAGGACACTTGGGTTGCAAAATTGAAATAATGAATTGGTAGCTCAGTTGGTAGAGCAATACACTTTTAATGTATGGGCCCTGGGTTCGAGTCCCAGCCAGTTCACCGAAACCCCACAACTTGTGGGGTTTTTCATTTATACATAGACCTCTTTAAAATGCTATCTGTATATATCATCTTTTCACAAAAACTCAACAAATACTATGTAGGTGCATGTACAGATTTACAAAGAAGAATCTATGAACACAATATTGGGCATAGTAAATTTACAAGTACCGGAACTCCATGGGTTTTAAAATACAATGAAGAGTTTGAAAATTTGCAACAAGCAAAGACAAAAGAAGCGTCAATTAAAAAAATGAAATCAAGAAAATATATTGAAAATTTGATCAAATCCAAGGCAGAGCATCCCGATTTATAATCGGGAGGGCCCTGGGTTCGAGACCCAGCCAGTTCACTGAAACCCCACAACTTGTGGGGTTTTTCATTTATACAAAGAACTCTTTAAAATGCCATCTGTATATATCATCTTTTCACAAAAACTCAACAAATACTATGTAGGTGCATGTACAGATTTACAAAGAAGAATCTATGAACATAATATTGGACATAGTAAATTCACAAGTACAGGTACGCCATGGATGTTAAAATACAATGAAGAATTTGAAAATCTACAACAAGCAAAGACAAGAGAAGCGTCAATTAAAAAAATGAAATCAAGAAAATATATTGAAAATCTGATCAAATCCAAGGCAGAGCATCCCGATTTATAATCGGGAGGGCCCTGGGTTCGAGTCCCAGCCAGTTCACTGAAACCCCACAACTTGTGGGGTTTTTCATTTATACAAAGACCTCTTTAAAATGCCATCTGTATATATCATCTTTTCACAAAAACTCAACAAATACTATGTAGGT
>JANPGE010000122.1:0-19335 GCA_031423805.1 Segetibacter sp.
TCCGGCGGCCAATGCCGGGGCTATTTTCCAGGTAAATAAATACAGCGGCAGGTTCCATGGAGAAATACATCCAACAATTCCTATCGGTTTTCGTAAGGTATAGTTGATTGCTTTGTCTTCCATTGCATGACTTTCACTTGCGAAATGCATGATTGCTGTTGCAAAAAAACGGAAGTTAGCGGAGGCTCTCGGAATGTCAACTTTTGTACTTAACCAAAGCGGTTTACCATTGTCTGTTGTTTCAGCAAGTGCAAGAGAAGCAAGGTTTTCGTCAATTAAACCAGCTATTCCATTGAGTATTTTAAAACGGTCCTCAACAGGTGTCACAGACCATGAAGGGAAAGCATTTTTTGCAGCTTCCACAGCTACATTTATATCCTGATCATTGCTATCGGGAATTTGGGTAAATATTTCTGCGGTAGCCGGGTTAATGCAATCAATATATTTTCCTGTCAAAGGTTCAACTAGTTGTCCGTTGATATAATTTTCAAGTTTGGTTGGTATCGTTAGATTCATGATATTTTTTTGTTGCACACAAAGTGACAAAGGAAACAAAGAAACAACGTTTATTTTTGATTACTCCATTTCAAATGTTTTCCTTACCCCTTCTTCAAAACTAATTGGATTATAGTCGAGTTCAGTTTTAGCTTTATTTATTTTTAACCCTGAACGCTTTGCCCTTTTTACTGGTTCAGGAAAAGTATCTGCGGTAACTTTCTCTATTAAAGTACTATCTAATTGAAGGACCTTCGCTGTAAATATGGCCATATCATAGGGCGATAAAATTTCCTTTCCTGCAAGATGAAAAATACCTCCTGATTCTCTTTCTATTATTGATTGAATTCCTTTACAAACATCCTTTACATAGGTGGGAGTCCGCCATTGATCGCTTACAACTTTTATTGGTTTCTTTTGCTCAAGATTATTTTTTACCCAATGTAAAAATGTTGGTTTCATACCCTCCCATGTTTTTCCATACATGAAAACGGGTCTTACAATCGTAGCCAAATGCGGGCTATTCAAAACTAATTGTTCTGATTGCAATTTTGATTCGCCATAAAAGTTTAGGGGCCCTGTATTTTCATCCTCACTATGTGGGCCATTTTCACCAAAAACAAAATCGGTAGATAAGTAAATGAAATGACACTTTTTTGCAGCTAATAAATATTTCGAGGAGTTTACATTAATATCAATAGCAAGTTGTCGGTTGCTTTCGCATTCATCAGGTTTGCTTAATGCAGCATTATGAATGATTACATCAGGTTGTATTTTATTCAATAAAACGTCAACTTCATTTCTATTGGTTAATTCCACTGGTTGATAATTAATTTCAGTGTCTAACAATCTGCTTTCGCCTTTGCCTGAAGCAATAACTTCAAACCCATTTTCTTTTAAAAAAATACAAAGGTGCTGACCTAAAAAGCCATTTGCACCGGTAATTAATACCTTCTTCATTTTGTAAAAATACAAAACCAATTCATCTCAATAGCTAGGGTCTTTCATATTATAAAAATGAAATTATAGCTTCTTATTTTATTAATATCTTTTTGGTGGTAATACTCTTCTCACCAATTAATCTTAACAAATACTGCCCGGACGGAAATTTGGCATTAATGGGTATAGCGATATTGCTGTTGCTATTTGAAACCCAATTCAAAACTATTTGTCCTATAGAATTGATCAATTCAACCTTAGCATTGGTATAGTTTTTTACATTGACATTTAAAATCTCACCCCGGGTTACAGGATTGGGAAAAGCTGTAAAGTCTTTTATTGCAGTAAAATTCAATTTCCTTACAGGTGTATATGTAAACCTTCCATCTAAATCAACCTGCTTTAACCGATAATATACAATTGCTGCATCAGGAAACAAATCTCTATATTCGTACTCTTTAGTTGTTTCACTATTATTTGCAGCCAATATTTTTCCAATTTTATTAAAATGTTGACCATCAACACTTCGCTCAATATCAAAATGGCTACTACTTTTTTCCTGCGCTGTTGCCCAGTTTAATAGAGCCACATTATTTAAAGGTTTAGCATTAAAATATAACAACGATATTGGAAACCCTACAGGTTCAGGTTCACAATTAAGATAGTGTGATGTGTGAGACGATGTATCAACAATAATATTTTCATCTCCTGCCTGATAAGGCAGATATGCAAAATAGATCAGCATCATTTCATCTGTTGTAGCTTCCCCCTGACTTACATTTTGAGGAGGACTGTTTGGGTTGTCAGGATTGTTTATAGTGTTATCATAATAAGCCATTGCATGCAGAACCGTTCCGGCAGGTATTTTTATTGGTTTTTGAAAATTATGAGACCCTTGCCAATGGAAATCCCAATCATCTATTTTAATGAGTTTTATTGTATCTCCAATCAAAGGTTTTGCATAAACCTCAAACTTCTTACAAATAAGATGTGCATGAGGACCCACTGAAATAATTGTGACATTTGCCGGCACAACGTATCGGGAATAAAACGTACGAACAGAATCGGCCGGAATAAACAGCGGGCCATTGGTCATATTATTTGTATTAAGGACCGGCGCTATTGTCACATCCCTCAAGGTGGTAGAAGAAAACTTAAGGTTAATTTTTGTAGAATCCATTTGACCTGCTGCACCATCAGGATAATGAATCTGTACAACCAATCTTGCCCCTGCATTTAATTTAATACCCATTCCCGGTGGCAATGTATAAACATTTGAACCGGGTACCCATGTAGCAACCAATTTTGCTGTCGGGCTACCTATACCACCAAATGAAATATATCCCGGACCCGCAGCAGCACTATCATTAGCAACAGGTTTATAAGATGTATCCTGATAAACCAATACATGATGCACTATGTTTCTATTTCCCGGCAATACTTCTACCTGTGTAATGTATTTGGCAATAGGTGTTGGATTGGTAATGACAAATGCCTGATATAAATCTACACCGATATTAGGAATAGTAAAATCTGGGATTCTGGCAGTAAGGTCGGGTGAAGTGATTACCTGTGTTTGATTGTAAACGGGTGGGGGAAGAACTGTTGATGTATCACCCGCAGGTGCACCACCATTTACCCAATCGCTAATCAAAGTTTTTTCTGCATCAGTCAATACCCTCGCATTTGCCAAATGTGAATAATTTACATCAGGTAAGTAGGGAGGCATTTTGTTAGATGAAACAGCATTTAATATTCCATATCTGTTACTGAAAGCTTGTGCGAAAGTTTGTAAGGAAAATGGGGCAAGGCCATTTGTATTATGACAACTGGTACAATGAGAATATACAATACACGATATTTGTTTGCTCCATGTTGGCGTTTGTGATTTGCCTGCTACAAATATTAAAATAAAACAAAACAGCAAGATTGGAGACCTCATAAAGTTCATGTTTTGAATGAAAAGTTACGATATAGAAGGTAAATAGGTAGATTAGTTTAATTTCAATTCAAATAAAAACTTAAAAAAAGTAATTGTAATTACAATCATTTCTAATTTATCTAATATAAAAAAATATGAATTCAACGCATACAGAAATTATTCTGATTGTTTTGCTTTAATTTCAAATCCCTACATTTGTGATGTGTATAAAATACACAATGGATTTTTTATATTTGTTACAAAAATTAAAGAACTTACAGCATATATGGTATCAAAAGTTTCAAAAATTGGTGTTCTAACCTCGGGTGGAGATAGCCCGGGAATGAACGCAGCAATAAGGGCTGTAGTAAGAACGGGTATTTATCATGGGCTGGAAGTATATGGTGTAATGAGGGGCTACAATGGCATGTTAGAGGATGATATTATAAAAATGGAAAGCCGTAGTGTTGCAAACATCATTCAACGTGGGGGAACAATATTAAAAACTGCACGCAGTAAAGAGTTTATGACTCCTGAAGGTAGAAAAAAGGCTTACCTGAATTTAAAAAACAGAGGAATAGATGGCTTAGTTGTAATAGGAGGAGATGGAAGTTTTCGCGGAGCGCAAATATTTAGTAACGAATTTGATATTCCCTGCATTGGTCTTCCCGGTACAATTGATAAGGACATAGCAGGTACAGACTTTACTATTGGTTTTGACACCGCAGTTAATACTGCAGTAGAAGCTATAGACAAAATACGTGATACTGCAGATGCACACGACCGTCTTTTTATTGTTGAGGTTATGGGTAGAGATGCCGGATATATTGCCCTTCATAGCGGTATAGCCACAGGTGCAGAAAATATTTTAATCCCAGAAACCAAAACCAATCTAGAAGAATTAATCAGCTCTCTTTTTGAAAAAGAAAAAAGGAGCAAACTAGTGAATCTTGTTGTAGTTGCCGAAGGAGATGAATTTGGTGGAGCTAATGAAATTGCAAAAATAATTAAGGAAAGGTTACCTAATACTGATACAAGAGTTTGTATTCTAGGTCATATACAGCGTGGGGGATCACCTACATGTATGGATAGACTAATAGCAAGCAGAATGGGATATCATGCAGTTGAATGCTTAATGTTAGGAAGATTCAATGTAATGGTTGGAATCATGAATAACAAAATGCAGTACACACCTTTGGATCATGCTGTAAAAGCCAAACAAAAAATCAGTAGTAATTGGATGAAAATTGTAAAAATATTGGCTAGCTAAGTACTGAAAAATCAAAACAAAAAGACTTGCGTCTTCGTTTATAAAATAGAATTCTTAAACATAATTTAATGTATAAACATAACACTCAATACGTGAACAAACAAACTGACCGCCCAATAGGATTAGACCATCTGGACCACCGCACTAAAATTGTTGCAACAGTAGGTCCTGCCTGTGATACATACGAAAAACTGCTTGAACTTGTGAGAGTAGGAGTAAATGTATTCAGGTTAAATTTCTCACATGGTGGACATGAGGATAAAATAAAAATCATTGAATACATCAGAGCTATTAATGAACTTCCAAATTACAATATAGCAATACTGGGAGATCTGCAAGGTCCTAAGCTTCGGGTTGGTGAGATAGAAAATAATTCACTTTTAATTGCTCCAGGTGATATCCTCACATTTACAAACGAGAAATGTGTAGGAACCCTTGAAAAGATTTATGTTTCTTATCCAAACCTTGCCGGTGATGTTAAGCTTGGTAATGTTATCATGATAGATGATGGCAAGCTGGAAGTAAAAGTGGTAAACATACTGCGCAATGGAGATGTAAAAGTTGAAGTTATTCTTGGTGGAATTTTATCCTCCAAAAAAGGAATTAATTTACCTGATACAAAAATTTCGTTACCTGCACTGACTGATAAAGATTTGCTGGATTTGGATTTCATAATAGAACAAGAACTTGACTGGGTTGCGCTTTCATTTGTAAGAAATGTAAAAGACATTGTAATACTTAGAAGCAAATTGGATGAGAAAAAAAGTAAAACAAAGATCATTGCTAAAATAGAAAAACCTGAAGCGGTAGCCAACATCAGGGATATTATTGTAGAGAGTGATGCTATTATGATTGCACGTGGTGATTTGGGAGTTGAATTGCCTGTAGAAAAGGTTCCGATGATTCAGAAGAACATCATTCGCAAATGTTTGCACAGAGCCAAACCTGTAATTGTAGCTACGCAAATGATGGAGAGTATGATTGACAGGTCTAAACCCAACAGAAGTGAAATAACTGATGTAGCTAATGCGGTATTAGAAGGAGCTGATGCTGTAATGCTTAGCGGAGAAACGGCAACAGGCATGCATCCTGCACTTGTAGTTGAGACAATGTGTAAAATAATAAATGAAGTAGAAAAAGAATACCGCTACAACAGAGAAGAAGATTTGAAACCACAACCACACTCTCCTTCATTTTTGAGCGATGCTGTTTGTTACAATGCATGCAAAATGGCCAGGGATGTAAATGCTGATGCTGTAATTGGTATGACTCAAAGTGGCTATACAGGATTTATGTTAAGCAGCTATAGACCCAAGGCTCCAATCTTTATTTTTTCCAAAGTAAAAACTTTGATTAATCAGTTAAGTCTTAGTTGGGGTGTAAGGGCATTTTTCTATTCCGAAGAAGAAACGCTTGATGCTATAATTGAAGATCAGATTACCATACTCAAGAAAAGGGGATTCTTAAAGTCGGGAGATATAGTGGTAAATACAGGAAGTACACCTGTACAACTTCATTTACCTACAAATATTTTAAAAGTTACGAAAGTTGAATAGTTTTTGTAGAAAATCATCATAAATAAAGACCTGTAAAAGCAGGTCTTTATTTATGATGATTCTTAAAGTGATTTTATGACCATATCCCTATAAACTTATCCTTGTAAACAAAGAGAATAAAGTATAAATTGATAAGCAGCAATACAATACCCATGCCCGGAGCTTTTGCAATAAATACTTCAAACATTGCAATGTTTACAATAATGGGGAGAAGTATTGCCCAACCTAAAGCCCGTTTAATATTTAATCCTAGCAAAAGCCCACCGATTAACTCAAGTATTTTCACAACCAATAAATAATGCGTTGTATGCATTGTTCCTATCCACGATGCGGATGGTTCGGTCATTGGTGGATCAGGAATGAAATGGAAAAAATAATTGCCTGCTCCTAAAATAACGAAGAGGGCTGCCACCAAATAAGTAAGCACAAGATTTACAATTTTCATATTGGTTTTAATTTTGATTATGAAAGAAATGATGATAGTAAAGATGCAAAAAATGAAATTACCAACAATAGAAATTTAATACAATAGTGACTATCAAAAGATTTTGTTAGCCCATTACAGAATACTAAAGCAGTCACAACTTCAATTATTCAACACTTTCCCACCATTTAGAAAAGAACTGTTGATGATCATCAAGATTAATTACTTCGCCTATCATTGGTGTCAATAATGGGATGTTGTCAATTGCGTTTAGCATACTCAATTCTTTAATGGGTGTATCCCAATCATGATTTGCCAGTGCAAATTTACCCCAATGCACAGGTAGCAGTCGTTTGGCTCCAAGGTCTTTTACTGCCTGCAAAATTTCCGGCGGCAGCATGTGAATGTATTTCCAGCTTCTGTCATACTGACCACATTCTAAGATGGCCAAATCAAAAGGGCCGAAATCATTTCCTGCTTTCGCAAAATGAGTATCGTAGCCGCTGTCCCCGCCTATAAATATTTTGAATGTTGGAGTAGTTAATGCAAAAGAAAGCCAAAGTGATTGGTTCCGTTTAAAACCACGACCGGAAAAGTGTCTTGAAGCAACAGTATTTACTTCAAAACCCTTGTCAAGTAAGATGTGTTGATCCCAATCATTTTCAATTACAATATCAGGATTGTAGCCCCAAAGTTTTAAATGTTCGCCAACACCCAAACCACAAATCACCTTTCCCACCTTAGGTTTCAGCGCATTTACTGTTTCATAGTCCAGATGATCCCAATGGTCATGGCTAAGAAAGAGATAATCAATTTCAGGAAAGTCATCTGTAGAATAAACATCACTCCCGGGAAAGCTTTTCGTTGTTGATTTTATTGGCGAGGCCGCTCCACTAAGCACAGGATCAACCAATATTTTCTTTCCATTTATTTGTATAAAATAAGATGAATGCCCAAACCACACCAAAACGTTTTTATCAATGGCTATTGTTTTCAAATCAGTCTTATGACTTGGAATCAGGCCTTTCGGTTTTAGCCTTTTACTTCGTTGAAAAAAGAATTTTTTCATTACCGAATAGTAAGTGGCACCGTCAGTTAATTGTGGTGTAACACTTATGTTTTGAAACATACCTTCACCAAAGTTCTTGGAAAGCTGCATTCTTTCAAGAGCATCACCAACAGGCTTTTTCCCAAATTTTGCTTGATTCATAAATATGAACACAAACAACACAAGCAAGAAAACAATAACTAAAATTATCATTGTAATTTATGACTAACTTTTTATAAAAATATTGGATTAGGAAATCGGAATAAAAATCAGACCTGCTATCAAAAACTAAGCGTATTAATCAATAACCAAGGTACTGATAGAATGAGCCAAGCTCTTTGTTTTAGCACCTTTGCCATCAATCCACAAGGTATAATCTAACGCATCATTACTCATATTTAAAACAACTACGGCTACTTTTCCATCAGTATTTACAAAGGCAGTAGTTTGTAGTTTATCCCGATTGGAAGATGTTACAATACGTTTCGCTCCCGGCCTTATAAACTTGGAGAAATGGCCAATGTAATAGTAACTGCTAGTGTAGTGCAATGAGCCATCTCTTGTGTCCGCTATAACCGGGGCATAGCAAAAGTTACCAACGTGGTTTGGTCCGCCTTGTTCGTCCAATAATATATTCCAGTCAGTCCAGCCTGCGGTGCCACAGTTAAAGTCATTCACTATGGAGTGTGCATATTTTTCACCCGGCTCCCATTTACCAATCTTATCAAAATCCATTTTCTCCAAACAACCTTCGGTAAAAAATAATTGCTTGTCAGGAAATGCTTCCTTCACCCTGCGCAGATTATCGAACAACATATTGCTACCGGTCCATGTTTCGTACCAATGGTAGCCAATGCCCCATATATATTTAGCTGCATCAGCATCAGCCAATAAGGTGCTTGCCCGCTGATAAACAAGGTCGCGGTTGTGATCCCATGCTATAAGTTTTCGATTTGCCATTCCGGCCTTTTGAAGTGTCGGCCCAAGGTATTGCTTAATGAAATCACGTTCTTCTTCAGCAGTGTACATACACGATTCCCAGGTTTGTTTTGCCATAGGCTCATTCTGCATGGTTAGTCCCCAAATAGGTATTCCTTGCTTTTCATATGCATTAATGAACTTCACATAATAGTTAGCCCACGACTGCCTGTACTTAGCCAACAACTTGCCGCCATGTAGCATCTCGTTGTTGTCTTTCATCCAACCCGGTGGACTCCAAGGGCTTACAAACATAGTTAGCTTGCCTCCTGCAGCGGCTATGGCTTGTTTTATAAAAGGAATACGATATTGTTCATCATGCTTTACACTAAATGATTTCAGCGATTCATCTTTCTCATCCACATAAGTATAACTGCCACTTGAAAAATCGCAACTGTGAATACTCGTTCTTGCCAGGGTGTAGCCAATGCCGTCTTTGGGGTCGAAGTAGGCTTTCAAAAATTCTTGTTGTCTGGTTTTATCAAGCTTGGCAAATATTTCAGCCGAGGCATCAGTTAATGCCCCACCAATACCAACCAATGTTTGAAAGGTTTTGTTGGGGTCAACAAACACGCAAACATCCGTTTCCATTGGTTGACCAACATTGGAAAAAGATAGTGAACCCGAATTGCTTATGCGCAAATCAGTTTTATCAGCAGTAGTAAATACTGTCACCTTTTTACCCACTGCTGAATATTTTGGTTTCACAGATTTTTTTGGGGCAAAAGAAGCTAGCAAGACAACTGGAAGAATGTAGAATAGTTTTTTCATAATGCTGGTTTCAGAATGCTAAAGGTAGTTTGTACGTGATAGACAAAAAAGTAAATTATCCTTCAAGAATCACCAATAATATAAATGAAGGAGTACTAAAATAAGGAGTAAAATAGGGGAAGGAATCTCATTACGATTCAATTTTCATTTGGGTAAAAAAACTGAATTGCATTACCCAATAGCACAAGGGAGCCCTGCCTTGGCGGGGACAATGATGAGTATAAAACCAAATGCAGGCTAAATAATATTATGCCTTTGGAAAAGAAGTGAGCATACTAACTCTAAAAATAAAACATACTTAACAAAGCACCGGGCCACACTCCAAGTAAAACAATCAATGCTGCCACAGCCACCAAAAGATATTTAAAAGTAGAAGAAACCGGAATTGACAATGCAGCACTGCCTTCTTTAAAATACATTGCCTGAATTACTTTAAAATAGTAGTAAACACTCACCGCAGCGAACAATACACCAACTATCACCAAACCGAGATAATGGCCTGTTTTTACAACAGAAGCCAGCATAAAATATTTCGCAAAAAATCCACCGGTCAGTGGAATACCAGCTAACGACAAAAAGAAAATGACCAACACCCCGGCAAGCAGCGGTTGTGTTTTTGCAAGGCCGTTAAAGCCATCTACGCTCATATCTTCCATTCTTGTTAGTACGGCAAATATGCCAATAGTAGCCAACGAATAAGCGGCGGCATACAACAACAAACCTTCCTTAGCCATATCATTTAAGCCAAACAAAGCAAATAACATAAAGCCGGCCTGTGCTATACTACTGTAAGCAAGCATCCGCTTAACACTTTGCTGAAACACTGCTGTAAGGTTACCAAATGCAAGGGTCAAAAATATTACAACCGCAAGCAGCCTTTCCACCTGACTACCCATAGAACCGTATCTTATTTCAAACAATCGAAGAAAAGCAGCAAATCCAGCAACTTTGGCAATTGTAGCCATAAACGAAGTGAACACCGGCGGCGCACCATCATACACATCAGGCGTCCAGAAGTGAAACGGAGCAGCAGATACTTTAAACGATAAAGCGATGAACACCAACAACATTCCTAGTGCCTCAAGATAGCTCAACATTTGATTTGCACTTTTCTCAATCATAAATGTACCCCCGGTTCCATAAAGCATTGCAATACCCATGAGCAAAATGCCAGTTGAAAATGACCCCATCAGGAAATATTTCAGCGATGCTTCGTTTCCTTTCAGGTTTTTCTTGTCACTGCCGGTTAATATGTAAAGTGGTATTGACAGTATTTCAATGCCTATAAAAAGCATCAGCATGTTTGTGTAAGAAGTCAATATGCCCAAGCCGCAAAGCACAAAAAATATCAGCGCAAAAGATTCTGCAGGATTGTTACCAACCCTTTCAATATCGCTACCGCTAAGTAGTACATATATTAGTGTACAAAACAGGCAAACCGAATTAAACAGCAACCCATATTTTTCAAAATGCAGAAAGTTTGTGGTGTTAAATTCAAACAATCTAAAACCGTGGCTTTCTGCAATATTGAATACCAACAATATTAAAAGGCCAACAGCAGCAATGTGTTTAAACGCAGCCTTGCCTTTTACCAGCACACTGCTAAACATCATCACCACACCTAAAATTGCCGAAAGGATAATTGTATTCATATTCTATACTTACAAACTGTTCAGTTTTATTTTTTTGGGGACAAACATTTGTCCATGTTGCGGCTATATTGGCGACGCTCCATTCATCATTTGATTTTTCAATTTAGCTTTTTACACAAGCATTATTTACAATTCGTCTGCATCATATAGCCAGGCTTTAATATCATTGTCCATAAACCAATTTTTTTTCTTGATTTACTGACATTTTGAAATATGGATTCTTAATTGCCGTTTCTTCTAATAGGTCAATTTTCCTTTTTAGAATATCCTGCAACGAAAATTTAAAATCAAAGTAATTATCAGCATACTCTTCCAAACTAAGATTCGCAAAATCAACTATCAAATCTATATCGCTATCGTCTCGAAAACTATCATTCAAAACTGAACCAAAAGCATAAAGGCTTTTTACGTTGTGGCTTTCACAAAGTTTTGTAATGTCCGCGTTATAGGGTTCAAGTCTTTTCATTTTTAAGCATATTTCATACAAGGTGAACAAAAACTACAATGGTAACAACGCCTTCTTCTTTGTTCCGATGTTTGCTTAGTCATATTGTGTGAAACTTTTAATTCGCTATTTTAAAATCGTTTCTTCGATTTATTTAATCAGGGTTAAGTTCAACATACCCTGCGGATACACTCCAAATGCAATCACCAAAATCACCAACACAACAAGCATTGCTGTGGTACCTACAGGTACTTTAGTAAAAACTACTTCGCCTTCTCTCACTTCACCATAGAAAACTTTTTGAATCATCCAAAGCGTATAAACTGCAGCCAATATAATACTTACTCCAGCTACAGCCGCCATTGCTATATTATGTTGAAACACACTATTAAACATAAGGAATTCTCCTACAAAAGAATTGGTCAATGGAAGTGCAATATTTGCGAAGCACATCACCGTAAACAAAATAGCTAGTGTGGGTGCCTTTTGTGAAAGCCCACCCAATTCACTAAACTTACGTGTGCCTAATTGTTGTTCTATTACATCAACCACTATCCACAACCCAATGATGTTGATACCATGCGCAAACATTTGAAAAATAACACCTTGCATTCCCGAAGCATTTCCGGTAAATAAGGCAGCAGCCATCAAGCCAATATGAGCTATAGAAGAATAAGCCACCAACCGTTTTATATCATCTTGTTTTATGGCAATCAGGCTTGCATAAATCATCCCGATAACCGCCAAAATCATTATCATATCTGCCATTCTAACTGAAGCTGCCGGGAACATAGGCAACAACCACCTGATGACACCAAATACGCCCATCTTCACCATTATGCCGCTCAACACCATTGTTACTGCGGTTGGCGATTGCTCGTAAGTATCGGGCTGCCAGGTATGGAAAGGGAACACCGGCATTTTGATGGCGAAAGCTATAAAAAACAACCAGAAAATAAAGTTTTCTTCACCCGCTGTCATGGGCAGGTTGCGCAGTGCGGACAGGGCAAAACTGTGTTCCGGTGTTTTGTAATACACAAATAAAATACCCACCAACATCAGCAATGAACCAACAAAAGTGTAAACAAAGAATTTGAACGTAACGGCAATCCTTTTCTCACCACCCCAAATGCTGCAAAGGAAATAAGCCGGTATCAGCGCCAATTCCCAGAAGAAATAGAATAACAACAAATCAGTTGCACAAAACACCCCCATCAATCCCGCCTGTGTTAACGACATGAAGCCGTAAAAGGCATTTGATTTTTTGTAGTTGTTGGTATAAGTAGAAGCAAAAATTATTGGAAATGAAACGGCTGTCAGCAAGGTCAACACCGTTCCAACACCATCTAATGAAACAGAAAAGCGACTGCCCAACATTGGTAACCACGGCGCATCATAGCTATTCGGATAATTGCCGTGCAGTAAAGTCATTACCGATACAATAACAGTTAATGTGCTGCTAACCAAAGCCCAGATTTTTGCGCTCTTTTCATTTTTAATAAAAAAAGAAAGCAAGCCGGTAACTAAAGGAACCAATATTAATAAAACAGGGTGCATATTAAATTCTTTTGTTCTTATTTCACACAACGAAACAAAGAAAACCAAGAAACAACGTTGCTTACTTTGTATCAGTTGTCTATTTGTGTGACTCCACTTTTACATCGAAAAATATTTCAACAACGGATTTAGATTATTGCCATAAAATACAAGCAAAATCAATAATACAATGCTCAATACCATAAGTAGGATGTAATTTCCTACCTGACCACTTTGTATCCATCTTATTTGCCTGCTAGCATAATTTACACTTCTGCCAACACCATTAACAACCCCGTCTATTCCACTTTTCTCAATCACATTTTTAAAGAAACTTCCAATAACCAGCAAAGGTTTTGAAAACACTGCATCATACAATTCATCTACATACCATTTGTTGTTCAATACTTTACCTAAACCTTCAGGTTCTCCGGTTTCAGGGGTTTTGCTATATTTGGTCCAGGCGTAAATAATTGCTATTAAGGCCAATACTACAGAAATGCCCATCAACATGTATTCAGTTGAGTGATCAAGTGCATGACCTTCTTCCCCTGATTTTATTATAACCGGAGAAAGGAAATGAGCTAACCAATGGCTGTCTTTAGCAAATACTTCAGGCACACCAACAAAGCCGCCAACCACACTCAATATGGCCAATATTATCAGCGGAATGGTCATTGCTGAAGGGCTTTCATGCAGGTGATGTTCTTGTTCTGCTGTGCCACGAAACTTTCCAAGGAAAGTCATAGCATACAAGCGGAACATATAAAAAGCAGTCATTCCAGCAGTCATAACACCTACTACCCACAATATTTTGTTGTGTTCATAAGCAGCAGCCAATATCTCATCTTTACTAAAGAAACCACTAAAGGGTGGAATACCGGAAATAGCTAAACAAGCCAACAGGAAAGTAGTGTTTGTAATAGGCATATATTTTTTCAACCCACCCATTTTGCGAATATCCTGCTCGTTATGTATTGCGTGTATAACACTGCCTGCACCCAAGAATAGCAATGCTTTGAAAAAGGCGTGTGTCATAACGTGGAATACAGCACCTGTGTATGCCCCAACCCCAAGTCCCAAAAACATATAACCCAACTGACTAACGGTAGAATAAGCCAATACTTTTTTGATATCATTTTGCTTGAGTGCAATTGTGGCGGCAAGAAAAGCCGTTGCCAAACCAACAATTGCTACAACCGACAAGGTAGCAGGAGCCATTGTGTAAAGAATGTTGCTTCTTACAATCATGTAAATACCTGCAGTTACCATGGTAGCGGCATGTATTAATGCAGATACAGGTGTAGGACCTGCCATTGCATCGGGAAGCCATGTGTACAAGGGAATCTGTGCACTTTTACCCATTGCTCCTACAAACAGTAACATGGTAATGGCGGTGACATCAGTTTTAGAAAGTGCTCCTGCATGTGCAAAAACATCGCCGTAGGAAACTGTGCCGAGTTTTGCTAATATCCAAAAAACAGCCAGCAGAAAACCAAGGTCGCCAATGCGGTTCATAACGAATGCTTTGCGGGCTGCATAATTATAATTGTTGTTTTTGAACCAGAAACCAATCAATAAATAAGAACAAAGACCTACACCTTCCCAACCTATGAACATGATTACATAATTGCCACCTAAAACCAACAGCAACATGGAGAAAACAAATAAATTGAGATAAGCGAAGTAGCGCCCAAAATGTTGCGGCTCTTCGTTGTGCATATAGGAGGTTGAGTAAAGATGTATTAAAAAACCTACCCCGGTTATAATTAAGAGAAACAAAGATGATAGTTGGTCAACCTGAAAAGCAAATGGAATTTTGAAAGCAGCTACATTGATAAAGTCAAACAGCGTAACTACCTGTGTTTGAAAACCGGGTTGTTTTACTTCAAAGAAAATGCCGAGGCTGACTGCAAAAGATGCAAGTACAGATCCGCTTCCGATAATTCCTATCAGTGATTTGGACAATAATTTGCGACCGAGGCCATTGATAAGGAAACCTATCAACGGAAACAATGGTACCAGGTAAACGTATTTGCTCATAGAAGCCCCACCCAACCTCCCCAAAGGGGAGGATTTCAGAGTGATTTTTTTGTAAGTTATTAATTAATTATTAGCCTTTTCACATCTCTCCCCCATTGGGGGAGCCGGAGGGAGCCTAATTTTTCAATCGGTTTAAAAAATTCACATCCACCGAATGTGTGTTTCTGTACATCATTACTATTATAGAGAGGCCAACGCAAACTTCTGCGGCCGCAACTACCATTATAAAAAATACAAACAACTGTCCGTCTATTCCTGCTGTGCTTCCGGCAGGGTTTAGAGCCAATGCTTTTGCATTGTGCATTTTTGAAAATGCAACCAAAAGCATGTTGACAGAGTTTAACATCAACTCAACACACATAAAAATGATAATGACATTTCTACGTGTCAATACACCTATTACTCCTATACAAAACAGGACTAGTGAAAGTGTAATATAATATGTTATTGGCATAAATTAAAGCCCCCTCGATCCCCCAAGGGGGAAGTTATATGCAGACGTGTCGATTAAAACATGGCTGCGATTATTGAATTAAGAACTATTGTTTTAAACAAAGGGCAAAGACAACCAAAAGAAAAAGTTTATTCGTTGTTCTCTTTGTATCCGTTGTTCCGTTGTGTGAAACTAACAAACAATGTAAAAAGTCGAATAAAGAACTTATAAGTACAAGTGTGCGACGCCAATGATGTTCATTAAAAGTACATCTGCTGGTTCCCAAATTGTCCTCCTTTGACCTCACCCCAACCCCCTCTAAAGGAGAGGGGCAAGAATGGGGAATATTGTTTCATCGCTCTGAATCATTTTCACATCAAGGCATTTTTCAAATTTCACATTGGTTATTCTTTCTTCCCTATCACTACCGCTCCTATCATTGCACTTAAAAACAATACACTGCTTATCTCAAATGGTATGGCATAGTTTTGAAAAAGTTCCATACCCAATGTCTTTATCAATCCTATGTTTCCGGTTTTTGTCAAAGCACTTGCGCCTTTTAGTTCTGTTGTGCTCATGACTATGTCCACCATCAGCAGTAAAAGACAGCCTCCGGAAATGATTCCTGCAATTTTTAAACGGTTGTTTTTTTGCGGTTCGTTGCTACTGTTGAGGTTCATGAGCATGACAACAAAAAGGAAAAGCACCATGATGGCACCGGCGTAAACAATCAGGTTTACAATGGCGAGGAACTGTGCATTGAGCAAAATATAATGACCCGATATGGCGAAAAATACCACGATGAGCCAAAGTATACTGTGAACGGGATTTTTGCTGATTAATACCATTGTTGCGCTAAGCAGGGCAAGGGCAGATAGAAACCAGAATAATATTTCAGTTGTACTCATTATTACAGTTGGTAATGTTTAATGGGTTGTTGGTGCTTTTTCGCCCCTTGCCTTTTCAAAAGCTTCGGGTTCGGTAAGCGGGTTTGGAATCAACAAATCGTCTTTACCATATATAAATCCTTTGCGGTGGTAATTGGCCGGGGCAAAGGTTTCGCTTAAATAAATTGCATCTTTTGGGCAAGCCTCTTCGCACAATCCGCAGAAAATACAGCGGAGCATATTTATCTCATACTTGGCTGCATATTTTTCTTCTTTGTAAAGATTTTCTTCCCCTTTTTGCCTTTCGGCAGCCTCCATAGTTATGGCTTCTGCCGGGCAGGCCAAAGCACAGAGTCCACAGGCGGTACATTTTTCACGTCCCTCTTCATCGCGGTTCAGCACCTGCAATCCCCTGAAAACTTTTGAAAAGGGACGGGTCTTTTCAGGATAACGAATGGTAGGAACTTTCTTAAAAATATGACTGAAAGTGATGGCCATACCTTTGAAAATGGCAGGCAGATAAAGCCTTTCCATAAAGGTCATGGGCTTGCGCTCCACTTGTTTTACTTTCTTTGTTAATGCTTGCATATTTATAAAGCTATCGGCTTGCGGCCACTTGCTTTTATTTGTAAGGTGTGCAAAAATATTTTTCTATACTTAGAGTGCCAATTTTATTTGTGTTTTGTTGGTTTTTCTTTTTTGGTAACCGGCATTGCTTCGTTGTTCGGCTTTATTGGCGACAGTCAATCCCGATTCTTCATCGGGACTCCGTTCAGATTTGGTTTTTCAATTGAACTTTTTTCAAATTTTCACATTAATGCCCCTGCCTCCACAAAATCACCGCCCCAGTTATGAACATATTCACCAAAGCCAACGGAATCAACGATTTCCAGCCCAAATTCATCAATTGGTCATAACGAAAGCGAGGTAAAGTCCACCGCACCCACATAAATACAAAAATGAAAATGAACGATTTGCCCAACAGTGCAATTATACCAATTAATGCGGCCATATTGACCGAAAGATTGGCTTCATTTACAAAAGGCATATCATAACCACCAAAAAATAATGTAGCCATGATTACACTACTGATGAACATATTAATATATTCTGCAAAAAGATAAAAACCCAGCTTCATACTGGAGTACTCCTGATGATAACCGAAATTCAACTCATTTTCAGCCTCCGGTAGGTCAAAAGGTGCACGGTTACATTCTGCAAAGGCACAAACCAAAAATATTAAAAATCCGAGTGGTTGGTAAATGATGTTCCAATGACCTGTAACCTGCTGTTCAACAATTGTTTTTAAACTAAGTGAACCTGTCAGCATCAGCAAAGCAATAAAGGACAATCCCATTGCCAATTCATAACTAATCACCTGCGATGCACCACGCATAGCTGCCATCAGCGAAAATTTATTGTTGCTGGCCCAACCGCCAATCATAATACCATAAACCCCGGTGCTTACCACTCCAAAAACATACAACATTCCTATGTTAATGTCCGCTATTTGCAACTTTACAATGCGGTCAACACCAAACAGACCAAAATGCAGTTCATGCCCCCATGGAATTACTGCGCTTGTCATCATAGCTGTTAGCATTGCCAAACAAGGACCCAAAATGAACAACCACTTATTGGAAGTATTCGGTATAATCTCTTCTTTAAAGAATAACTTACCTCCATCTGCCAATGGCTGTAAAATTCCGAATGGCCCTGCACGGTCTGGACCCACACGGTCTTGCAAAATGGCCGCAACCTTTCTTTCGCCATAGGTAGCGTACATCGCAATAACCAACGAACCGGTGATAACAGCACCAATCAAAACAAGCTTTTCAATTAATAAAGCCCAGTCTATTTGTAAGAGGATCATTTATAAAAGTTTCTTTATTTCAGTTATTAGTTCTTTTATTGAAAATATCAAAGGCTCAATGTCATCTTTATCAAGCACTAAAAAATCGCTGTAATCTGCTTCCTGTCTTAACTCAAATATGTTTGCATATATTTTTGCAAATCTGGTTTCCAGCTTTTTGCTCTTAATGAATTGTTCATTGAAAAGGCTTTTCAAACCGGCATGAGTTTTTGAATATTCGCCGCTTTTCTTAAAAACTAATGCTGCAACTGCATGAAAAACTGCATAATAAAGTCTGTTTGCTGAACCATTATAGCGTTGATCATTATACAACAACACAGCATCATCAAATGCATCATCACTTCGCTTCATTTTATCAATGCAAATCTCATTAACAGTTGGCATTATATTCCTACTCCATCTTTTTTTATTTCTAAATAAATAGGTGTTCCAGAAAATCTATTTTCCCAAAAGTCATGACTATAGACCATCGCAAAAATTGACTGGTTAGTTGATAGTTCCAAATCAAGAAGACGATTTCGAAGCTCTTTTTTCATAAGTTTAGCTGTCACTTCGTCTCCGTCTGTCAATACCAAAAGATCCCAATCACTTCTCTCATGAAAATCACCACGAGCCCTTGAACCGAATAAAATAACTTCTGCTGTAGGCACAATGTCCAATACAGCTTTTTTAATTTCTTTTGTTATTTGAGTGGTTCTGTTCATTATTTATTCGCTAGTACCTTACTATCAAAAACCTCCCCGGTTGCTGGCCCATTAATCTCATTGAGATGCACATTTGGCTTGTTAACCTCACTCACCTCATTGATGTCCATAAATAGTCTTGGTTTCCGGCCTCCCATTACTTCTGCAATAGTTTCGTGAGGTACAACAGACCCAACTTTGCCCTGATAATGATTGGCAGAAATTACAGATTGCCGCTGAACCATTCTCGGTCCTTCTATAATCCAATCATTTGTATGCTTCTTGTCAAAACGACAGGTGTTACATATCCAACCCGGCTTGCCATCTTCAGCATTTTCTACCTCGCCCCACTGATCTTTTCGGGCCGTAACTCTAAATACT
>JANPGE010000123.1:0-2842 GCA_031423805.1 Segetibacter sp.
CGCATTGTTGAAATTAAAAGTATGCGATGTTGCCTGTGGTAGCGGACATATTTTGTTGAGTGCAGCCCGTAGAATTGCATTGGCAGTGGCAAGGGTGCTAACCGATGAAGAACAACCCAATCCATTGTCTATACGCAAAGCCATGAAAGATGTGGTGCGAAACTGTATTTACGGAGTTGATAAAAATCCATTAGCAGTTGAGCTTTGTAAAATTGCCTTGTGGCTGGAAGCATACAACCCCGGAGAACCACTTAACTTTTTAGATCATCATATTAAATGTGGCGATGCCATTGTGGGCCTGGCACACCGCAGCGAATTGGAAAAAGGAATAGCTGATGAAGCTTTTAAAACGCTGCCGGGTGATGATAAGGACATTGCCGCTGCTTTTAGAAAACGAAACCAACAAGAACGCAAACAAAAAACACAAACAACCTTTGAATTTGATACTGTTGTTAATGACGAAGTAAATGCGGTAATTGAAAAGTATAATCTGTTTAAAAATCTTCCAGAAACCACGCCTGATGAAGTAGCAGTAAAGGAAAAAGAATACCGCAAATTTGAACTAACTGTAGAACGTATTCGCCTGAAACAATTGGCAGATGCACAAGTAGCTCAGTATTTTATTCCTAAAACCGATGCTACTAAAGTTTACTTGCTTACTGATGCCGAATACCAAGGCTTCTTGCGAAACGTACACAAGGGTATGGGGCCGCTACAATCTCAAAAGCTATCTTATGTAGAAACCCTGCTGCCACACTACCGCTTCTTCCATTGGTTTATTGAGTTTCCGGAAGTGTTTTATGAAGGCGGCTTTGATTGTATTTTAGGTAATCCACCTTATTTAGGCGGAAGAGATGTAAGTCTGCTGTATGGGAAACAGTATCATATCTTCCTTACAAAAACATTTTTCCCTGCTGGAGGTGTTTGTGACCTTATTGGATATTTTATTAGACGAATATTTTCTGTTCAAAAAGCGAATGGTTATTTATCCATAATAACTACAAAATCCATTGCAGAAGGGGATACAAGGGAAGGCGGGTTGGAAATAATAATTACACAAGGTGGGGAAATTAATTTTGCTTCAAAATCTTTAAAATGGCCTGGCGTTGCGGCTGTTCAAGTGACATTGCTTTCAATATTCAATGGGCGGTTTGAGAAAATAAAGTTTCTTGCTGGGAATGAAGTAAGTGCCATAAATTCTTATTTGGGAAATAGCAATTCAGAATACAAAAAGCATACATTAATAAACAATAGTAGAATTTGTTTTAAAGGATCAGAACCTCTTGGGGACGGTTTCATAATTGATGAGAAAGTCGCAAAGGAATTAATCCGTGAAGATGATAGATATAAACAGGTTTTATTCCCATATATCAATGGCTCTGACTTGAATAATGACTACTTATTACGGCCTGGCAGATGGATTATTAATTTCTTCGACTGGACGGAGGAAAAAGCAAAACAATTTCCCGCCTGTTATAATAGAGTTTTGGAACTTGTAAAACCTGAGCGAGATTTAGTTTCAAGAGAAGCGAGGCGAGATAGATGGTGGCAATATGGTGAAAAGGCATCGGGTTTATATAAATCAATAAAAGATAATGACTATGTACTTGTCACTGCATTTACGAGTAAATATCTTTCATTTAGTAAAATCGAGCCTAACATAATATTTGCGAATGCTTGCATTGTTAATACAAACCCAAAACCATATCACTTTTCTTTTTTGCAAAGCAGTATTCATGAAATGTGGGTTATTCAGTTCTCTTCATCCCTTGGAATAAGTATGAGATACACCCCATCAGATGTATTTGACACCTTTCCATTTCCACAAAACCTCAACCCTCAACAGGAGCAGCAAATAGAAACCATTGGCGAAGCTTACCACGAACATCGCAGGCAACTCATGTTGGGTATGCAATTGGGCCTTACCAAAACCTATAATCTGTTTCACAGCAATGCCATCGCTGCCCAAAGCATTAATGATAAAGACAAACAGGTAGCATCCCTGCAAAAGCATTTAGACCCCGCAAAAAGCGGGGCAGGTAAAACGGCTAATACTATATCATTTGATGAAGCCATACAAGGTATCCTGAAACTCCGTGAACTGCATGTGCAAATGGATGAGGCGGTGCTTTCAGCCTACGGCTGGAACAATGACGAATTAAAAATTGCGAATTACGAATCTGAAAGCAGAGAAGATGAAAACGTAATTTGTAATTCGAAATTGACAATTGATTCCCCCGTAATTCGTAATTCGCAATTGAAGATTGATTTAAAGCATGATTTCTACGAAGTAGATTATTTGCCGGAGAATGATAGAGTTCGTTTTACTATTCATCCTGATGCCAGGAAAGAAGTGTTGAAACGGTTATTAGAACTGAACCATAAAATACATGAAGAGGAAGTGGAGAAGGGGTTGTGGGATAAAAAGAAAACTGTAAGTAAAAAATCAAATGTGGTAAATGAGCCCCAAGTGGGTTATGGAGGCGATTTGTTTAATCAGGAATAATATATTTAAAGCAACAACAGAAAAGCATCTAATTGTTTGGTAAAAAATAGAAAATTAAGCAATGACATGCAATAAAACTATACCCATGCAAACCACCCCCCAACACATCCTAACAACCATAACATTTCTACTCCTAGCAGTTGCAGCATCTGCACAAACCCAACGCCAACACATCAGCTTAGACAATGACTGGAAATTTGCTTTGGGAAATGCTGCCAATCCGGAGAAGGATTTTAACTATAGTATAAGAACTATTTTTTCAAAATCGGGGGGTGCGGCGGGTACTGCAGTGGCTTCGGATTTTAATGATAGTGGGTGGAGGTTGCTTTCATTGCC
>JANPGE010000124.1:0-35360 GCA_031423805.1 Segetibacter sp.
CAGTTAGTTTCTTAACTTTCCTTTGGAAAAAGTTAAATACGCTGCAATAGGGAGTAAATTTTATTAATTGGTATAAGCAAGTGTTGCAACACTTATTGTTACTCCTTCTACTTTCAACATTTCCATACCACATGCTTCTAAAGAAGCTCCGGTTGTAATAACATCATCAACTAATAAAAGGTGTTTTGACCTTAGCGTTTCCGGGTTTGCTATCGCAAAAACATTCTTCATATTTTCCCAACGGCTTATTCTGTCACGTTTAGTTTGTGTTTCTGTGTAAACCTTTCTGATGACTTCACTTTCCCAAACTGGCTTTTCCCATACTGTACTAATGCCATTTGCAATAAAAGCTGCCTGATTATAACCACGCATTTTTTCGCGACGTTTGTTTAGGGGTAACGGAATTATAGCATCAATACTTTGAAATCTGGGGCTTTGTGATAAATGTTCACCCATCATTTTACCAAGATAAAATCCGATGTCTTTGTTGCCGCGGTATTTTAATTGATAAACCAGGTTTTCTAAAATGGAGTTTTTGGCAAAATAATAAGACGAGGTTGCATTTCTTACAGGCATTCGACCATAAAACTTTTGCTCAACAGGATTGCCGGGTTGATCGGTAAAATTGGTAACGGGCAGATCGGCCATGCATCTAAGGCAAAGCATGTTTTCATTTGAAATAACATCGCTGCCGCAGCCGGTGCAAACATGAGGAAAGAAAACGTGCAGTAAATCTTTAATGGCTGTTTTGACCATGAATACCGTTTAGGGTTTAGCGTTTAATGTTTAGTTAGTGACCCGGTTCTTAATTCCGGTTTCTCGTTCTTGCCCTGTTTGGGGTTGGTTGTTTTTGATTCTTGTCTTAAAACTTGCTACTAATATCTTGATACTTTCTCTTTTTCTAAAAAAACAATTGATATACCTCCTGAACCTGCCCTACAGGTATTATTTGAATACCGCCCTGCTGCTTGTCAAAGCCCTTCTTGTTATATTTTGAAACAATAATTTTTTCAAATCCAAGCTTTTCAGCTTCAGCAACTCTTTGTTCTATTCGGTTCACCGCTCTTATTTCACCATTCAATCCTACTTCTCCTGCAAAGCAAACTTTTTGCGGTAGCGGTATATCTTCAAAGCTGCTAAGCAAAGCACAAATTACTGATAAATCTATAGACGGATCCTCTACCTTGAGGCCTCCGGCTATATTCACAAATACATCTTTTACCCCAAAATGAAAGCCACCTCTTTTTTCAAGAACAGCCAGCAACAATTGCAACCTGCGCAGGTCAAACCCACTAACAGTACGTTGTGGTGTTCCATAAACACTTTGTGTTACTAATGCCTGTACCTCAATAAGTAAAGGTCGCATACCTTCTAAAGTAGCTGCGATAGCACTACCACTTAGCTGTTCTTCTTTTTGAGTAATCAGTATTTCGGATGGGTTGGTAACACTGCGCATTCCTTCGCCGGTCATTTCATATATGCCGAGCTCTGATGTGCTTCCAAACCTGTTTTTAAGGGTTCTAAGAATACGGTAGGCATAATGGCGGTCTCCTTCAAACTGCAAGACAGTATCCACCATGTGTTCCAGGATTTTTGGACCTGCAATACTGCCATCTTTGGTTATATGACCTATGAGAAAAACCGGGGTACCTGTTTCTTTTGCAAATTTTTGAAATTCGGCTGCACATTCCCTTATCTGTGAAACACTACCTGCTGATGATTCTATGAAGTTTGATTGTAGTGTTTGAATTGAGTCAACTATAACAAGCTCGGGTTTAAGTTTTTTTATTTCCTGAAAAATGATGTTGGTTGCAGTTTCTGTTAACAAATAGAAATCATCATTTTGGGCTTTAAGCCTGTCAGCCCGCATTTTAATTTGCTGCTCACTTTCTTCGCCACTTATGTAGAGTGTTTTTATTCCACTTAGCTGCAGGCCTACCTGTAGAAAAAGTGTACTCTTTCCAATACCGGGTTCGCCTGCCACGAGTACAATACTTCCGGCTACAATACCCCCGCCAAGTACACGGTTCAGTTCTCCGTCTGTTGTTAATATTCTATCTTCTTCTTTTGCGCTTACATTGTTCAGTAAGATAGTTTTTGCAGAACGTTTTTCAGCGTTATAATCATTCCAACCGTTATCAGTCTTATCAGCACCTTTTGATATGACCTCTTCTACAAATGCATTCCATGTGTTGCACGATGGACATTTGCCCAACCATTTTGCACTTTCATATCCGCAGTTACTACAGAAATAAGCAGTTGCTACTTTTTTCGACATAAATAGATTTCTTCACCTTTTTGTAAGCCGTACCTGAAAATTTCATTATTGGTAAACCTGTTAGTATAATCAAACACTTCTACTTCAAAACCCGGTCTTCTTAATCTGTCAACATAATCTTTTCCATAAACCCTTACATGATCGTGCTGCCCAAAAAGTTCCAATTGCTTTTTAGGATCATTAATATGAATGTCTTCAAAAGTAACCTCACGTTTATGATCTACAGGCACATTAATCATTGCCCAACCGCCGGGTTTTAGTGTACGATACATTTCACTTATTGCCGCGGCATCATTTGGTACATGTTCCAAAACATGGTTGCAAATGATAACATCAAAAGTGTTGTTTTCAAATTTCAGATCTGTAAGATCCATCCTGATTGTTTTGGAACCATAGTCATACAAATCAGGATTGAGGTCTATAGATACATAATCTATATTGGGTAAAGCCCTGAACTTGTTATAGAATAGTTTTTCAGGTGCAACGTTGAGAACTTTTAATTTAGAAGTAAAAAATTGCGTCTCACGTTGTAGAAATAGCCACATTAATCTGTGGCGCTCTAACGAATTGCATCCTACACAACGTGCATTGGCTCTTTTTTGCAGACCCGCAGATATAAAGGTTTCAAACTTCTTTTTACAACAGGGACATTCTACCTGATTGCCTTTTAAGGCAAAGTTTAACCAAAGTCTTTTACGTGAGTTTTTGCTTAGTGCTCGTTTCAGTGCTATCAGCGCTTTCATACTTATATTTCAGTTTTATGAATCACTAACGGTGAATAATGCTTTCAATTATAGTGATCAGAACTTATTTTTAAAAAAAGAAGGGTCGGCAAGAATGCCAACCCTGTTTACTTACTAACCCATTAAATTCTAGCACTAAATTACAAATCTGGGTAACATTTCAAAAATTATTTTTCCTCTTGTGAATAACTTTTAAACAGTACAGATATGTGTAATGTAATTTATCAAACAGGCTTTCTTGCGACTTTTTGTCGCATAGGATTGATAGGGGTGACACTATGACTTTTTAAATTCTTATATTTAAAACTTGTGCTATTTAGCGAAAATTTTCTTTTACATTAGATAATTTATAATAAACAGTTTATGAAGTTCAATAAAATTAAATATGTATATTTTATTATTTTAATACTGCTTTTCGTATTGCATAAATTAATCTTTATCTAAACTACGGATCCTTCTTTTCTAACTTATCAATATACTTTGGGCTTTCCGTTTTCTTCCATTTATCCCAAAAAGTAAAATAAAGACCGAAGTTATATTTGAATTGTTTGTGATGCAATGAGTGGTGAGTTGCACCAATAATCCATTTGCCAACAAAATTTTTATGAAAACCACCTGGATAAATCTCAATTTCAAGATGGTTAATGACACTGCTAATGCTCATAATAATGAGTTGCAGTAATAGTATATAGATATGCATAGGCAGCACTAAAATAGTAACGGGCAAGATTATGGCTTGCAAAAAACCTTCCAGAGGGTGAAATGAAAAAGCAGTCCAGGGACTTGTGGTTTTACTCTCATGATGCACCTTGTGTAAGATTCTAAAAATTTCCGGCTTGTGCATCCACCTATGCAGCCAATAATAATAGGTCTCATGAATAACCATTGCAATCAGAAGACTTACAGGTAAGTACCATAAACTATATTGATTAAGATTGGAATAAAGTTGTGTATTGCCGTTTAGCCATAAATAGAATGTAATTGTACCAACCAAAGCAAAAATTATAGAAGTAATCAGCGACCATTTTACCTCTGTTAAAAACTGCTTTTTGTCTACAGTTTCTTTGCTAAGTCTGAAAGCACTCCATTTATCTTTTCTAAAACTGTAAAACCAAATCTGAAAAATTCCTGCAATCAAAAAATATCTGCCAACAATTATAGCGAACAAGAGCAAAAAAACGGTTAAGAAAGAAAATTGAAAATGTTGCAATTTGATTTAATTCATTTCCATTAAAAATAAGAAACAATTGGTGAATAAAAACAACAAAACAAAGAAAGGGTGAAAATGAAATTGTTAGATTGGCCGCCCCAAAAATGGAGCAGCCTCTCTCTTGGAATGTTCGCTTTTCTGAAAGAATAATTGGAACGGAGCCCTTTTAATAATGTCTTTAAATAAAGGTTAAAGGTATGTCTCTCAATAATAAAAAAAGTAGTATTTATACGTGCATTTCCGAATAATATTAGACAAATAACATAGTAAAAATCCTAAGTGATTTTCCTATTAAAAGATAATTGTTGGCTAATCTTACCAAAACTTTATTTTATCTTATGATTTGCTTGTTCTAACTTTCTATGCCAAAACCATACACACCTACTCAATCATTTATCTCCATGAAATATAATCTGCAGCTTTCTACAAAATATTTATGTGTAATAACATCTATGGTCTTTTCATTAATGCTAGCAGGATGTAGCAAAAAGGAAAAACTAACCAAAGTTGACCCCGAGTTCAGCAAGTACATTGAGGCCTATACTTCGGGTGTTATTTCTAAAAAAAATACTATTCGCATTCAGTTGACCTCGGATGTGACTACTACACACACCATCAATGAAACAATAAAAGAAACACTGTTTGATTTTTCACCTTCGGTAAATGGTAAAGCCTATTGGACCGATGAACGAACCATAGAGTTTAAACCTGATAAAGACCTTACGCCTAATGAGTTGTACGAAATTCATTTCCAACTGGGGAAGGTGAGAGAAGTGCCATCAAAATTTAAAACATTCACATTTAATGTACAGGTTATAAAGCCTTCGTTTAGTGTAGAGGATTATGGGCTTCGTGCAGAAAATGGAAGCAGAGATTTAATGAGTTTATCGGGTACCGTACAAACTGCTGATGTTGAAGAAAACCCAAACGTAGAGCGACTTTTAGCTGCTAAATACCTTACTGATAACCTGAAATTAAAATGGCAGCATAATGGCAACACCCTCCATACTTTTCAAATAGACAGTATTAAGCGGGGAACTAACCCCAACATGCAGAAGCTGGAGTGGAATGGTGATGCTTTAAATGTTAAACTTAAAGACAGCAGAGAAATAGAAGTGCCAGCCGTCGGCGTTTTTAAGGTACTGGCGGTAAGGCCTGTGCAAGAAGAAGAGGAGTATACATCAGTAGAGTTTAGCGACCCATTGGCTATTAACCAGGATTTGAATGGTATGATTGTCATTAATGACCAGCAAGACTTAAGTTTCTCCATAAATGGTAGTGTGGTGAAAGTGTATGCCGGCAAGGTCCTCGATGGAAATTTCAAAGTCAGCATTAATGAAGGAATCCTAAACCAATGGGGAGAGAAATTGCCTAAATCATTTACAGCTAATATTTTTTATGAGAATAGATTGCCTTCGGTAAAAATTCAGGGGCGTGGCAATATTTTACCCAATAGCAACGGCAGGCTACTGCTACCTTTTGAAGCCACAAACCTGAAAGCTGTAGATGTTTCAATCATAAAAATCTATGAAAACAATGTTGCGCAATTTCTTCAATCAAATGATTTAAACGGAGAGAATTCATTGCGGCAAGTGGCTACACCTTTGGTGAAGGCTACAATAAAACTGGATGATGATCAAAGCCTGAATCTGCACAAAAAAAATCGTTTTTCGCTTGATATTGATAAATACATAAGAACAGAACCCGGTGCAGTATACCGCGTAAACATTGGCTTTAGACCCGATTACTCTTTGTACAGTTGCGGAACAAAAACGAAGAAGGCTGTTGTGGTAACTGGAAATGGGGCTGCAGTTGATTCGGCTATATCCACCAACGCACAGGCAGATGAAAGCAACGAGGAAGGCGATGAAATGGAAGAAGGTGGATTTGAATATTCCTATGCCAGCAACGAAAGTGCATTAGACAGCGATGAGGAATTTTGGAGCCGCTACGATGCGTATTATCCCTACGGATATAATTGGAACCAAAGAAGCAATCCATGTAGCAAATCGTACTACAACAAAGAACGTTTTGCCAGCAGAAATATATTGGCTACTAATATTGGCCTTACGGCAAAAAGAGGGGCTGAAAACGGTGTGACCGTAATAGCAAGTGACATTATCAGCACAGAACCTATGAGCGGTATTAACCTTGAAGTGCTGGATTATCAAAGACAAGTGGTGGGTACAGGTACAACAGATAATAATGGAATGGCAACAATCCAATTGAAAAGAAAAGGTTTCCTTTTAATCGCAAAAAAAGGTGAAGAAAAAAGTTACCTGAAATTAGACGAAGGAAGTGCCTTGCCCCTAAGCCGTTTTGATGTAAGTGGTGCTGAAGTTAAGAACGGAATTAAGGGATTTATTTTTGGTGAACGTGGCGTTTGGCGGCCCGGTGACAGCCTCTATTTAAGCTGCATTATTGAAGACAAAGAAAATAAACTACCCGTTGATCATCCAATAGAAATGGAATTGTATGCACCCAATGGACAGTTATATAAAAAGTTGGTGCAAACGAATGCTGCAGATGGCTTCAATGTATTTAAAACAAATACTGATGCCGCAGCACCTACGGGCAACTGGAACTGTAAAGTGAAAGTAGGCGGAGCTATTTTTGAAAAGAAACTGAAGATAGAAACCGTAATGCCCAACAGGCTAAAAATTGATTTAAACTTTGGCGCAAATCCTGAATTGGGTAAAGGGTTTAGCACTCCGGGTACATTGTCTGCGAAATGGTTATTTGGTGCTACTGCCAAAAGTTTGAAAGCAAAAGTAGATGCACAATTGTACAAGAGTAAAACCGCTTTTCCGAAGTTTGCAGGTTATACTTTTGACAATCCAACTTCTAAGTTTGAGCCACAGAGTAAAACCATTTTTGATGGTGCATTGAACCAAGAAGGCGTTGCATCCATCAATCCAAACTTTCAATTAACTACCGATGCACCGGGTGTTTTAACTGCTAACCTATTGGTAAAAGTTTTTGAGCCGGGTGGAAATTTCAGCATAGACAATGTGGCTTATCCTTATCATCCATACACCACTTATGCAGGCATCAAAGTACCGGAGGGAGAAAAGCCATGGGGATATTTGCCGGCCGGCAAAACACAAACCGTCAGCATTGTAAATGTGGATACTAAAGGAAATCTCACTAGCGGTTCCGGAGTTGCGGAGGTGGAACTTTACCGCATACAATGGCGTTGGTGGTGGGACAATACAGGCGATGAGTTAAGCAACTTTACGACAGACCAATACAACAAGTTGATTAAGAAAGAAACAGTATCGTTGGCAAATGGAAAAGGCAGCTATAACTTCAACATAACTTCTGATGATTGGGGACGATACCTGGTATTGGTAAGAGACACAAAGAGCGGCCACGTAACAGGACAAACATTTTATGTGGATGACCCTTATTGGCAAAACCGGGACAACAAAGATGACCCCACAGCCGCTTCCATGCTGTCTTTTACTTCGGACAAAGAAAAGTATAACGTAGGAGAAGATGTGCAATTAACTATACCCACAAGCAAAGGTGGAAGGGCTTTAATAAGCATAGAAAACGGCAGCAAAGTTTTGAAAAGCTTTTGGGTAGAAACTCAACCGGGACAAACAAAATACAGCTTTAAAGCAGAGAAAGGAATGGCGCCAAACGTGTATGTAAATGTGAGCCTGTTTCAACCGCATGCACAAACCATCAACGACTTGCCGATAAGAATGTATGGTGTAATCCCGGTAATGGTAGAAGACAAAAGCACATTGCTAAGCCCGGTTATCAAGATGCCGGATGTCATAAAACCTGAACAACAAAACACGATTACTGTAAGCGAAGCAAATGGCAAAGACATGACTTATGTAATAGCCATTGTAGATGAAGGACTACTAGACTTGACCCGTTTTAAAACCCCCGATCCGCACAAGGCGTTTTATGCAAGAGAAGCATTGGGTGTAAAAAGCTGGGATTTATTTGACTATGTTATTGGTGCATGGGGCGGTGGGTTGGAAAGAATATTAACCATAGGTGGCGACAGTGAAGCAGCTACACCGGGCAATAAAAAAGCCAATCGCTTTCCACCGATTGTTCAGTTTATGGGACCGTTCAAAAGCGGTGGCGGCAGCAAGTCGCATACATTTACTTTGCCTGCCTATATGGGTAGTGTAAGGGCAATGGTTATTGCTGCAAACAATGGCGCATACGGCTTTGCCGAAAAAGCAGTTGCTGTAAAAAAACCGTTGATGTTGCTGGCAACCATGCCAAGAGTACTAGGCCCAACCGAACAAATAAAAATACCGGTAACAGTTTTTGTTACAGAAAATAACATACGCAATGTGAGCCTTAGTTTGCAAAGCAATCCGTTCATAGAGCCGGTTGGAGCTACTACCCAATCAGTGTCTTTCACGGGCACAGGCGAGCAACAGGTATTTTTTGAAGCAAGGGTAAAAGCCAATACAGGCGTTGGAAAAGTGAAACTAATTGCCACAAGTGGAAATGAAAAAACTGTTTACGATGTAGAATTGGACATCAGGAATCCAAACGCGCCCATTACGTCTGTAACTGATAAAACATTGGCAGCAGGACAGAATTTCAGTAGCGTGGTAACTGCTATTGGCACAGGCGGCAGCAACAAGGCTGTCGTGGAAATTTCAAGCATTCCGGCTATTAATCTAGAGAAACGATTACAATATCTTATTCAATATCCGCACGGATGTATTGAGCAAACAACATCGGCAGTATTTCCTCAATTGGTGCTGAATCAATTGATGGAACTCGGCGACCAACAAAAAGCAACGGTGGACATGAACATTAGAAAAGGAATTGAGAAAATAAAGAACTTTCAGGCACGTGATGGTGGATTTAGTTATTGGCCAAACGAAGCTAATAGCGATGAATGGGGAACCAACTATGCAGGTCACTTTTTGTTAGAAGCAAATGAAAGAGGTTACAATGTACCTAGCTCGATGTTGCAACAATGGAAAGGTTATGAACGTAGCCGTGCCAATGCATGGAATGTTTCCGTTGCACCTTATTATGGTGGCGATTTAACACAGGCTTATCGCCTATACCTGTTGGCATTGAGTAAAGCACCTGAACTGGGTGCCATGAACCGTTTGAAGGAATATAAATTTTTAAGCCCGGAGGGCAAATGGCGACTTGCTGCTGCTTATTATCTTGTCGGGCAAAATGCCATTGCCCTGCAAATGATCAGCGGTTTACCTACAAGTTTTGCTCAAAGACAAAACCCCGGGTTTACCTACGGCAGCCAACTCCGAGATCAGGCAATGGTATTGGAAGCATTGACAATCATGAATCGAAAGTCAGAAGCTGAACAACTTGTAAGGGCAGTAGCCAATCAGCTATCACAGGAAAGTTGGTATAGTACACAGACAACCGCTTACTCACTTATTGCCATTAGCAAATTTTGCGGCAGCAATAAATCGGAAAATAAAGTGAGTATTAAAGCAACAGTAGCGGGTAAAGCTTTTAACGTAAACACGGCCAACAACCTTGTTCAAATGCCTCTTACATTCAGCAATGGGAAGGCTAATTTTAGTATCAACAATAGCGGAAGCAATGTGTTGTATGTACGAATCATCAACCAGGGACAACCTGTTACTGGGGATAGTATGGCTGTTGCAAATCACCCGGATGTGTTGAGTATGAATGTGACTTATCTAACTACAGCAGGCGCTTCAATAGACCCCACCAACATAAAACAAGGAACCGATTTTGTAGCCAAGGTAGTAGTAAAGAATACCGGCCAAAGAGGGGCATATACACAAATGGCCTTATCGCAAATATTCCCCAGCGGCTGGGAAATATTGAACACAAGATTGTACAACAGCGAAGGCGGTTTTAAATCATCACCTTCCACTTACATGGACATCCGCGACGACAGGGTCTATCATTATTTTGACATCAGGCAAAATGAAACCCTCACTTATTACGTGCAGTTAAATGCCGCCTATCCCGGCCGCTATTATTGGCCGGGCACTTACTGCGAGGCTATGTATGATAATTCAATTAGTAGTGGGGTTGGGGGGAAGTGGGTGACGGTGGGGCAGTAAGATAGTAAGATTTTATAATACAAATGGAGAAACATCAAATATAATTTTTAGTTTTACCTTTATTTAAATTTTCAAAATGGTCTTAAAAGCAATAAAATATACTCGGTTTAAAAATGAAAAGAATGAATGGAGTATAGAAGGTAAGCCAATAAATGGTGAATTTGGTCAATGGCTTACGTTAGAAAAAATTAACTTAATTGTTGGAAAAAATGCTTCGGGAAAAAGTCGGACAATAGGTGCTATAAGACAAGTTGCAGAATTAATTTCAGGTGAGCTGAAGCTAAATGAATCTAAGCCTTTTGGTTTTCAAACGTCTAACTACCATTTAATTTTCGATGACAATGATAAAAAAATAGAATATTTTTTAGATTTTAAAGACGGAAAAGTTTTGCAAGAACGATTACTGATCGATAACATCGAAAAATTAAATAGAGAAAAAGGAATACTTTATTATGAAAAAGAGAGTAAAAATCTTGAATTTGAAACGGATGATAATTTATTAGCACTTTCTCGAAGAGATACTAAACAACAACCTTTTTTCGAAAACTTATATCAATGGGGAGTTGAGCTCAATCATTATCAGTTTGGGTCACCTTTAGGAAAAGATATGTTTTTGAGAGATATTAATTCAATAAATGATGATTCAGATATCAATTTTAAAACTGGTAATGAAGTGACAAAAATTTTTAAACGTGCTAATGAAGAGTATCCAAGTGTTTTTGTAGAAACTATAATTGGAGACATGTCAAACCTATCTTATGATATTGACAAAATTGAAATACTGCCATTTAAATATTTCCCAATTTTGGCTTACGGGATTTCAATAACAGAAAAGGATTTATCGCAACCAACAGACCAAACAGAGATGTCGCAAGGCATGTTTAGAGCGTTGTCTTTACTAATCCAACTAAATTATTCTCTTTTAAAAAATCAATCAAGTTGCATTCTGATTGATGATATTGGCGAGGGTCTTGACTATGAACGTTCAAAAGCACTTGTAGATTTAATAATTAGAAAGATTAGTGGATCATTAGTTCAAGTAATTATGACAACAAATGATAGATATGTGATGAATAAAATTCCTTTAGAGTATTGGTCTGTCGTTCAACGAGTTCCCCAAAAAGCCTTGTTTTACAATTATAAAAACTCTAGAGAAACATTTGATGAATTTAAATTTACAGGTTTGAATAATTTTGATTTTCTTTCTACAGAATTTTATGTAACTGGATTTGAAAAGCAGGTTTCAGAATGAAGAGAATTGCAATATTCGTTGAAGGACAAACAGAACAGTTTTTCATCAACAGACTCTTAAAGGAAATTGCAGGGAATAAAAACATTTCGATTACCTTATCCCAATTAAGAGGGGGGACTAATATTCCTAAACAAGAAGTATTTATTCCTTCAATGGAGCTACCTCCAACAAATCCTAAATATGAAGCTTTAATTTATGACTGCGGAAATGATGATAAAGTAAAGTCTGACATTCTTGACAATATTGCTAATCTTGCAATTCAAGGTTACTCTGAAATAATTGGAATAAGAGATTTATATCCATTGAGTCTAGTCGATTTATCGAAATTAGAAGCTGGTTTAAAATTTGTTCCCCCATCTTATAACCCCTTGCCAATTCCTTTTAAAATTATTGTAGCTGTTCATGAAGTAGAAGCTTGGTTTTTAGCTGAATCAAATCACTACCCTGCAATTGATATAAGATTATCTACAGCTATAATTTCTGCAAATTTAGGTTTCAATCCAGAGTTGGACGATATGACTTTACAAATTACTCCAGCTTTAGATTTAAATAATGCTTACCAAATAGTAGGAAGAGCATACAAAAAAACAAGAAAACATGTTGAAAGAACTGTTGAATGTTTAGATTATCATAATTTATATTTTAATCTCTCTTTAAAAATAGAAAAATTAAATGATTTAATTAGTAAAATAAACTCGTTTTTGACTTAGCTTAACTATTTATTATGGGACAGATATACGCCGAACTTATACTTGCCAACCCCGCCAAAGAAAATCTGCAATCAATAACTGCAAATGCTTTGGTGGATACAGGTGCATTATTTCTATGCATTCCTGAACATATTGCACTGCAATTACAGCTTACTGAATACGAAAAAAGGGAAGTAACCATTGCAGACGGAAGCAAAAAATTGGTGCCTTATGTTGGCCCTGTCAAAATTAATTATCTTAATAGAATGTGCCTGACCGGTGCCTTGGTTTTAGGAGATATGGTTTTATTGGGGGCAATACCAATTGAGGACATGGATTTGGTTATTCATCCAGCGCAATTGACAATTACAGTAAATCCCAATAATCCAAATATTGCAGGGGCATTAGTGGTATAAGTTTCTCACGGAAATGACTGAAAATTTGGAGAATTTATTTTCTGTCCATTACGTTATTTCCGTGAGCAATTAATTAAAATTTAGCACCAAACAATTCCATTGCAATCATTCCTACAAAAAATAAAATCCCTTTCTACAAGAAGGAAAATTCTATTAACTGCAACAGTCATTTTTCTGCTGTGGTTCGCATTTTCATTACCAAATCAATTGTTTCTAAAGCCAACTTCATTTGTGTTGGAAGATGAAAGCGGAAACCTGCTTTCTGCTAGTATTGCAGATGATGGTCAATGGCGCTTTCCTGCAAATGATACCTTGCCCGAAAAGTTTGTAAAATGCATTACTACTTTTGAGGACAAACGTTTCTTCTATCATCCCGGCGTGGACCCAATTGCTTTGACAAGGGCTGTTTACCAAAATATCAGAGGAAGAAAAGTTGTAAGCGGAGGCAGTACCTTAACCATGCAAGTCATAAGACTTAGCCGAGGCAAGAGACGCAATATCTGGCAGAAGATTTTCGAAAGCATTTTAGCCGTTAGGCTTGAATGTAACTATAGTAAAAACTCAATTCTAAAATTATATGCTTCCAATGCACCTTTTGGTAGCAATGTTGTTGGGTTAGATGCCGCATCATGGCGCTACTTTGCACGAAATGCAGAAAGGTTAAGCTGGGGTGAAATGGCTGCTTTGTGTGTTTTGCCAAACGCACCTTCGTTGGTGCATCCGGGAAAGAACAGGCAGATACTTTTGCGCAAACGAAATGAATTACTCGATAAATTAGTTGCTAATAAAACTATTTCAGCTACTACAGGTCAACTTGCCAAATTGGAACCCTTACCGGGCCAACCGCTGCCGTTACCTCAATTAGCACCTCATCTATTAGACCGTTTTAAAAAAGAATACGCTTCGCGGAAAGAAAAAAATAAAAACATCTCTACAAGAATTACAACTACCATGCAATCGGCATTGCAGCAAAGTGTAACACAATTGATTAACCGATACCAAAGTAGTTACAAAGGCAATGGCATTAACAATGCAGCCGCAATGGTGATGGAGATTGAATCGGGAAATGTGTTGGCTTATGTTGGAAATGTTTATAACACTTCAGACTCTTCTTTAGAAAGCCATGTGGATGTGCTTTCATCCCCACGTAGCCCGGGCAGTACCCTGAAACCATTGCTATATGCAGCTTTGCAGACGAACGGTTTAATATTGCCTCAACAATTGATTGCAGATATTCCCACACAAATTGGAGGCTACACTCCTCAAAACTTTAATCTGGAATATGATGGTGCAGTACCCGCAAACCGGGCTTTGAGCAGAAGTTTGAATATACCCGCAGTAAAAATGTTGCAACTATTCAAGTATCAAAGGTTTTATGATGTGCTCAAACAATGTGGCTTCACAACACTCAATCAACCGGCAGACCATTATGGCTTGAGCCTGATATTAGGTGGATGCGAAGTAACCCCGTGGGAATTGGCCGGTACCTATAGCAGCCTTGCCCGAACTTACCTACACCAAAGGCAAAACAATGGAAAGCAAAATAAAAATGACTGGCAGGTACCGAATTACATAAAACACAGTGACAATTCTACAAGAAAAAATCAGACATCAGACATCAGGTATCAGACATCCCCTTTCGATTATACTGCCATTTGGCACACACTCAATGCAATGCAGGAAGTAATGCGTCCAGGTGAAGAGGGTTTGTGGAACCTATTCAACTCTGCGCAACGGATAGCCTGGAAAACCGGTACAAGTTTTGGGTTTAGAGATGGATGGGCAATTGGACTTACATCAAAATATTGTGTATTGGTTTGGGTTGGCAATACTGATGGCGAAGGCCGCCCCGAACTTACAGGAATTAACACTGCTGCACCTTTATTATTTGATATTTTCAGGTTGTTGCCTACTGCATCATGGTTTCTGCCCCCTGCTTATGATTTTGCTTATTTACCCGTGTGCCATCAAAGCGGGTTTAAGGCAGGCATTAATTGTGATGATGTAGATACCGTGATGGTAAGTATTCATGGCAATAATGCACCACTATGTCCTTACCATCATATCATTCATTTGGATGCGACAGGTAAATATAGGGTTAACAGTAGCTGTGTATCTCCATGGGCTATGATTACAAAAAGTTGGTTCACTTTATCTCCGGCTATGGAGTTTTATTACAAGGCTAAACACAATGAATATCTAACACTGCCACCATTTATGCCCGGCTGTAGTTCAGGCGGAGAAAGACAAATAGAAATTATTTACCCCGAACAAAATGCAAAAATAATTGTGCCAAAAGAGATTGCAGGCAATAAAGGAAAAACAGTTTTTTCTGCAGCGCATAGCAACCCTAACGCTACACTTTTTTGGCACCTTGATGATAATTTTATAGGCTCAACCAAACAATTTCATCAGATGGAATTGAACCCTCTAAAGGGATTTCATACATTAACTTTAATAGACAAAAATGGGGAAACGGTTTCGAGAAATTTCGAGATACTGGAAAAGGATTAAACGTCCTAAAAAATAATCATATCAATCCTTCAATCAAACTTAATGAATGAATTCAACCTTTAATAGAATTATGTACTAATGCATTTTTGTTCGTTAACTTAATACTTAAGATTTTAATAAAAATCAAAGTAATTAATTAAAATATTTTGTAACTTACAGAATATTCCCCTCTAAGTGTAGTGAATTGATTTTTGGGTATTTATAAAAAATTACCGCTTATATTAAAATCAACAGTTTATGAAAGCTGTTATACTTTTGGGAATGCTGATTGGGTTTATTAATGCAAAGGGTACAATATACAAAACCCGACAGCCTATTATTTATCGGGGTCAGGTTTATGCCGCACTTCTTAATATAGATGATACAGGTCATTTAACCTCCAAAAATATTGCCCTCAATTTTTATTTATTAAAACCAGAAAAAGGAAATATAAAAAGTTTTGAAAGCTTTGGGGGTTATTCTAATGTAAAAAGGGTTTTTGTTTCGGAAACTGCCAAAGAATTCAAATTAGTTCAGGAATTAAGTACTCAAGGTAATGATGGATTATGTCGATTTACAAGATGTTTTCCAACTTTTTCAAAAGATAAAATTGATTTGGTTTTAACAGAATTCAGAGAATTCAACAATATTAAAATATCGCTTTATAAGGTTTATACGAATTTGAACGTAATGGATCAAAATGATTTAATTTCAGATTTATATAAAGATGAAGTTTATGTCAACAGACTGAAAACAAATAATACTTTAGATAAAAATAATTCAATACAAGATCAGTTATTCGTCAATTTTATCCCAAGATTTATTGGAAACATAGATAGCAAGGAGTTTCCATTAAATAGAGATTTGATTAATTTTTTAAAAAACAATACTGATTTTGTTTTTAGAATTTCAAAAGAGTTTTATCTTGATTTACTTCGCTTTAAGGCGAATATGTTTGAATATGATTCAGAAAAATTTACTGTTTTTCTTAAAACTTATGATTTGTGGTTTATAAAATATCAGGATAACCCTGAATTGCTGGATCGTAAGATAAATACCTGTATCAGGTTACTTAAGAATGCAATTAAGTTTATAAATCTTGGAGATATTTATTATAAAGAATTTCCCATTTATGCTCGTGATGTTGATTTAAACTCATGCCACTTTGAATTTATCACACCGGAGGTGGTGGAGGGCTATTCTACAAAAAAAATAATTGGAGAAGATGATGCATTTTACCTGTCGAATGGATTAAGTATTTATATTTCAAACTGGGGTTCTTTAAAATCACTTAATTTGTCAGAGGCGCAAACTCATCCATTTTTATCACGTGTTGTTGGTAATCCTAAACCTGTTACTTTTCGTGTTTATTTTTTATTGCAGCCTTTCCCAGTTTTTTCTGACGAAGGGGAGTTTAAAGGTATCACAGCTTATGGAATAAAATCAATGTTATATAATCCATGTTCTATAAATCCCTTATTGTCTGCAGACAATGGGTATTTAAAAAATATTTCAGATTCTGTAGTAAAAAGATGCTACTTCAGTAGTGTAAATTATTTAAACAAATATTTTTCTCAAAAAGGGTGTAATGCAAATATGCATGTTGCAGAGTTGTACTATGATAACTTTATTGAATTGGGAACATGGCATCAACCGTTTCCTAATTGCGAGATTGCATATGTTTATATGTCTGGTAAGATTAAAAAAGTATCAGATCATGAGAAAGTGCTTTGCTTGCGTATGATGACAAATTATAAAACAACTTTTCAGGCCGGCAATAAAGTAACTTTTAAGAATAATAGTTCAGGAGTATTTTATAATTTACCCCTTACGGATGCATCAATTAAGTTAACTGGTAACAAAGGAGGGTATTATAATTTAGAAATAAAAATTCCTACAGACATTTATAAGAAATTGCTAAGTTCACATATTAATAGTTTCTCTTTTCAGTGTTTGGGTGAACCGGAATATCTGGTAAATCATGATTTTTTTTATTTAAACCCTAATGAAGAAATTACTGCAGAGATAAATGAAATTAATACCTCATTCGCAGAAAATTCTGATGGGGATGCACCAAAATTGGAAGGTTTCTTAAGATTGGGGTTATGATAATATTAAAGAGTAGGTCAACTCTAAAATAAATCTTCCAATTGGTTTTTATAATCAAATTGCAGGTCTTCGTGTACCAAATCAATTAATTTTTTTGTTTTTGCAACTTGTGTTTCATATAGATTACCAATTGCTTTATTTCTATTATTAACAATACCCATTTGATGCATTTTCTTTACAAAATACAACAGCATTTCAACTTCTGATTCTTTTAGATTTGTAAACTTGCTGCATTTGCTTAGACTTCGCAAAATTTTCCTCAATCCTTTTTTTAGAAAATACCAGTTTGTTGAATTCAATTCATCAAAAGCTTCGTCTATTTCTATTTTTATACTCTCAACGTATGATTGCTCATCGTCTGCATCAAAAAGCATGAAAGCAAGCAATTCTTTATTTTCTTTTTTAAAACGTGCAAGACGTAGACACAATTCTACCAACCGCTTGGGGGGCAGTTTTACCAACTCGCTTTTAATATCACTTACTGCGGCAGCTTTCATAGTCTAAAGTAATAGTATTGTTTGATAAAACATTTCTAAAAAAGGGGTAAATAAACCCAATCTTATCAAATGAGCAAAATTTGAAGTTAAGTTTGCAGTTAGCAGTTATGTTTAAATGAAAAAAAAATTACCGGTATTATTTGTTTTAATTCTTGTTTATTGTTGTATAACAATGGTATTGACAAGTAGTTGTGCTAACATTATTCCACCCGCAGGCGGTGCTATGGATACATTGCCCCCGGTATTAATTTCCGCCCTACCACGGGATTCGGCTACCAACTTTACCGGCAACCGCATTACCCTCAACTTTGATGAATACATTGACCTGCAAAATACTTTTGAAAATGTTTTGTTTTCCCCCCTGCCAAAAAATGCACCTCTAATTAATAATAGCTTCAGAACTGTAACAATTAAAATAAAAGATACACTTGAACCCAATACAACCTATTCTATCAACTTTGGAAATGCCCTCCGCGACATAAATGAAAATAATATTGCCAAAAATTTTACTTATATATTTTCTACAGGAAATACGATTGATGAAAATACAATAAGCGGAAAAGTAATAATGGCAGAAACCGGAAAGATAGATAGCACTCTAATTGTAGTGCTCCACAGAAGTAGTGAAGACAGTGCTGTAGCTAATGAAAGACCCCGCTATTTTGCCCGATTAGACGGCAACGGGTTATTTCAATTTAACAATTTACCGGCTGGAAATTTTGCTTTGTATGCAATACCCAATAATTATTCTAAACAATTTGATGATTCTACAAAGCCTTTTGCATTTGCTGATAGCATAATAAATACGGTTAGCAACAAACCTATAACTCTGTACGCATATACAAGAGCTAAAAAGGATTCTATAAAATTGAACGCTTCCAATACCGACAAAAATAGTAAGGATGAAAAGGCATTGCGAATGCAAATCAATTTAGCAGGAAACAAACAGGATATATTAACCCAACTGAAACTTGGGTTCAACAAAAAAATAAAAGCATTTGATACACTAAAATATGTACTTACTGATACAAACTACAAGCGGATAAATGCATATAGAGTGGTGTTTGATACTACCAATAACCTTGTGAACATAATTGTAAACTGGCCGCCTGATACCAATTATAAACTTATAGTAGATAGTGCTGCTGTAAAAGATAGTGCAGGAAAGGGATTAACTAAAACGGATACAATTAGTTTTGCCACTAAAAAGCTGGAAGATTATGGAAGCGTCAAACTGCGTTTCACAAATCTTGATTTAACTAAAAATCCCGTTTTGCAAATAGTACAGAATGAAGTAATTGTAGAATCAGTTCCGCTAAAGCAAAAGGATTTTTACAGAAAATTATTTACTCCAGGAGATTATGATATAAGGATACTCAACGACAAAAACAACAATGGAATTTGGGATCCGGGAAAGTTTTTTGGAATTCACCAACAACCTGAAATAGTTGTACCAATAAACACTAAACTATCTATTAGGGGCAATTGGGATAATGAGAAGGATATTACTTTGTAATGGTTTATTTGCCGTGTTATTTGTGATTTTAAGGTAAAGATGCAATAGGTACAACTCCACATACTTAGCTTATACAATTCTAAACTGTGTACACTAAATTTTAAAAATAAATCGGTGTGAGTTTTATATTAGGGTATGATTTCGAGATAAAAACTTTTGGCTATTTTTGAGTTGTGTGTCACTTTGAAATTTCTATAACAAAAATGGAACTTCATATGGTTATGTATAAATATTTCGTTTTTGCTTTAGTAGCTGCATTATCATTATTTTCTACATATACATTCTCTCAAACAGGCAGTTTAGATATGTCTTTTGGAAGAGGAGGAAAAGTGCTTGTTAAACCTGCAAACAATTCTGGTAGTGCCAGCGCAGTTGCTATACAGGTCGATGGGAAAATAGTTACAGCGGGTCTTGCTTTTGCATTTTCTGGTGGGGGCTTTGCAGTAATGCGATTTAAACAAAACGGTGAAGTTGATAGCAGCTTTGGCACGAACGGATTAACAGGTAAAGCCATTAACCGATACGACCAAGTAGCGGCATTGGCAATACAACCCGATGGAAAAATTGTAGTTGGTGGCAGCACTAATCCCGGCATTTATACCGGAGAAAGGAATTTTGTAATTCTGCGGTTCTTATCAAATGGACCTATTGACAGTTCATTTGGTAATAACGGGTTGGCATGGTTTGATTTCTTACATCCGGTTGGCATATCGGCTGAAATTCATAGCATCCTTACTTCACTTTTTATAAAACCAAACGGAAACATTCTTGCTTGCGGTTATACTAGGGATTTCTTCTTAATCCCTAATCAAACTTTTAGTATGGTTGAGTTAAAACCTAATGGCACACGGGATAGTTCGTTTGGTGTTAATGGTTATGTAATTGTTCCTTCAGGCTCAATGAATACATCTTCGGCAGCCTTACTTGCAGACGGAAGAATCATTAATGGCGGCAGTGTATTAAGTGGTGCTTTTGTTGGACGCTTTGGAGCAAGAAGATATCTTGTTAACGGTATGATTGACTCAACGTTTGGCGTGAACGGAATAAGCGAAACAATCAGAGATTTTGACAGCCACCGAGTAACCGTTCAACCTGATGGGAAAATGGTGTTTATAGGAGAACTTATAGCCGACACCAATATTGCGCTTGTGCGATACGACAGCTTAGGACACCTAGATAATAGCTTTGGCGATTCAGGTATAGCAATTGTGCCTCAAACACCCAACGACTGGGATTATGGAACAGGTATTCATTCAATTACAAATGGCAAGCTGCTTGCTACCGGGACTATTAACCATCATTTTTCAGTACTGAAATTCAATAATGACGGTTCTTTTGACAACTCTTTTGGCACTGCAGGCCTTGTCACGACTGCAGTGGGTGATAGCAGCAGTTATAGTGCGGCCTCTGTTATTCAGACCGATGGCAAAGTCTTATTAGCGGGTAGTGCTCTCAATCAGCTAGTTGGTAACATAGCACTTGCTCGCTACGAAGGTAACGTATACCCTTTAACATTATTAAGCTTTACAGTTCAAAGCCAAAAGGAAGGAAATATTCTAAGCTGGTCAACAACAAATGAATTAAATTTTGACAAATTTGAAATAGAAAGAAGTGCGAACGTAATGGAATTTTATCCGATTGCGAAAGTGAATAAAAAAGCACAAAATACAAGCATTTTCAAATATACATTTACTGATAACTTACCAATTGCGGGTGATAATTACTACCGCCTAAAAATGTTTGATAAGGATGCCACTTTTACTTATAGTCCTGTCAGAGCAATAAAAAATATCAGCACTTCATATGTTACTGTTTTCCCTAACCCAGCCAAAGATAAAATTCATTTAAAGGCAAAAGACAATAAATGCATTTTAAAATTACAAGTAATATCAATTGATGGCAGAATATTATTAACAAATAACTGGAATGTTCAAGAAACTAATCCTGAAAAAACAACTGATATATCATTACTCACTAAGGGAACCTATTACTTGCTAATTACATTGCTAGACAACACAAAAAATATTTTCAAGATAACCAAAATATAGATAAACAAATAGTGTAGCCATTTGCCTCTATTTTACTATCAATAAAATAAATTATAGAATACTTCTTTTTATTTTGTTGTAATTGAATACCTACATTATTAAAGGAATAATCCTTTTCTAGTAAATTTATATTTTCAATCAGCAGGAACTTCAGGTGTATGAATTGCTATTTCACACCCAACTCAAACCCACTCCGAAAGGAACAAATTATAAAATTGAATTTTTACTAACGATTAAGCAACCAAAGTTGGCAAGAGCATATTATTTTTGCATTTATGCAACTCCCATCCTCTTTGCTGGAAAATGCGGTAAACGAATTTTCGAAATTGCCGGGTATTGGTAAAAAAACTGCACTGCGTTTAGTGCTTCATTTACTTAAACAGAATGTGGAAGATGTAGTGCATTTTGGCGAAACAATCAGCCGTATGCGGCACGATATAAAATTTTGTCAGCGTTGCAGCAATATTAGTGATGCAGATATATGTAGCACCTGCGCAAACAGCAGTCGCAATCAACACATGATTTGTGTTGTAGAAAATATACGCGATGTAATAGCAATTGAAAGTACCCAACAATACAATGGAACTTATCATGTATTGGGAGGTGTAATATCCCCTTTAGATGGTGTAGGGCCTGACCAATTAACTATTGAACAACTCATACTTCGTATAGAGAAAGAAGGTACAGAAGAATTGATTTTTGCACTTAACCCCAATATTCAGGGTGATACAACCATATATTATATCCGTAAAAAAATCCAACAGTTTAATTGTCGCATTACAACAATTGCACGGGGTATATCTTTTGGCGGCGAATTAGAATATGCTGATGAAATGACGCTTGCCCGAAGCATCACCAACCGACTTCCTGTAGAGCGATATGTAAAATGATTTTTATTAAACCTGATGTAGAGTCATTAAAAATTTACCAATAATTGAGGCATTAACCTGCCATTAAATATTGTAGGGTTAAGCATAACCTGTGGCTTGTTTTTCTTTTTCTGCCCTTTTAGTCTTTGCAGCCTTGCAAAACGATGAAAATTATTAACAACCTGTGTGCCACAAACATAACCTAATGCAGCACCCGTCAATATATCTGTAGCCCAATGGCGATTTTCAGTTATACGGCTAAGACTAATTAATGATGCCAGGGAATAAGAAATAATAGGGACAATAGGAACATTTCTATACTCTTTTGCATATACAGTAGCTGCAGCAAATGCTAAAGTGGCATGACCACTGGGGAATGCACTGTTTTCTCCATAAGGTAATTTATAAAATGGTCCGTAAAAGCGATTCTCGTTAAGGGATGAATTTGGATCAAAATTAGCGGGTCTTGTTCTTCCTGAAAGAGTTTTAAATAGTGTACTCCAAAATGTAGAGGTAATATAAGCCTGTGTAGCTAAGGCGGTGGTGGCCTTTAATTTCTCATTTTTGAAAATATAACCATAGGCTGCTATGCCAACAAAAGTACCCACCTGGTAAACACCACCAATGTTGGTTATGGTATTACTCACATCTTCAAGATTAGGATTTCGGTTACGCATTCTTACAGCCTCTTGCTGTATAGGCTTATCTAAAAAGGTCATTCCAAAAATGATTCCACCAAGTGCAGCACCTTTTAGCCAGCCTCTACCATTTACATGCAAAGGACTAAGTGCCTGTTGTTTAAAATCGTCTAATAAGAGTATGCCGAAAACTTTTGGAGTAATGGCTGTTCTTTCAGTATAAAATTCTGCTTCTATTTTATTTTGTTGACCGGTTGTATCGGTCTGCTTTTTTAAACTGTCCAGTTTATTTATTAACGAATCCGTTTTTTGACCCATACTCAAAATGGGTAAAATCATTATCAAAAGGGCTAAAATTCTATTTTTTAATCGCATACTTACAGATTGATTACATAAAATACAAAACAAATGCCACGAGAACTCTAATTCCCCGTTATTATTGAATTAATGTCATTTTCATTATGATGAATGAATATGACGAATATTAGAATAAGCTAAAGCAGTTTATACATTTTGCCAGGCAGTGAAGCTATGACATTTTGAAATTCAAGATTGAGCATGGATGCAGCAACTATGCTGCTGTTTAGACCACTTTTTAGAAACAACTCGTCTATATGGAGGTTTTCTTTTTCTTTGAGGATATTAATTATAATTTCTTCATCGGGACTAAGTTCTATAAACAGTTCCTTCTGTTTTTTTGCTTTCGCTTTTTTCTCTTTCCACCCCATCCAATCTATTAACTGTTCAGCATCAGTTAGCAGCATGGCTTTGTTGTTTTTGATTAGTTGGTTACAGCCGCCGCTTTTAATGTCTGTTGTTTTGCCTGGAAATGCAAATACGTCTCTGTTGTATCCATTTGCAAGTTCAGCCGTAATCATACTTCCTCCTTTGTCGGCTGTTTCTATGACTATTGTTGCATCGCACATGCCGGCTACCACCCGGTTTCTTTTGGGAAAATTATGTTTGTCGGCTTTGGTCTCCCGGCCAAATTCTGTTAGTAAGCCACCATTTAGCAGCATTTGCTTTGCCAAAGGAGTGTGTTGTGGTGGATATATTTTGTCAAGACCATGAGCCAATACACCAATGGTAGGGAGATTATGTTGAACAGCAGATTTGTGAGCAATAGCATCTATCCCATAGGCTAACCCACTTACAATAGTAACCTGTAATGATTGTAAATCTTCAATGAGTTGTTCTGTAATTTGTTTACCATAATCGGTATTGGTTCTTGTGCCTATAATGTTAATGATTTTAGAAGCATTAAGGTCTGCATTGCCCCTGTAGTACAATAGTGTAGGGGCATCGTAACAGTGTAATAGTCTTTTGGGGTAATTTTCATCGGTAAGAAACAGGGTTTGAATCTTATGTTTTTCTACAAACGAAATTTCTTTTTCTGCCTCTGAAAAATCAATAAAGGACTTAATTGATTTTGCTCTTACCGTGCCAATTCCTTCTATATTTTCCAATTCTTTGACCGATGCTGTAAAAATGTTTTTGGCATTTCCAAAATGAGTCACTAACAGACGTGCCTGCACTGCACCAATATTGGGAACGAGTGTAAGTGCAATTCTGTATGTTAACTCATGACTCATGTGCTTTGTAAATGTAAATTGGTGTTGCAAAAAAAGAGGAAATAAATGAATACTACTATATCTTTTTTTCTTTAACCTGCTGATGATGTGTTACTTTAAAAAGTGAAAATGAATAGTATATGGTTGAAATAGTAGAATGAAGAGATATAGATGAACAATAGCCGGGATTGGAACGGATACCGACGTTAGGAGGTAGTAGCGTAAAGCCCGTACCTCTGTTGAATTAATAACTAACGACGCTGCTCCAAAAAAATCTAACAAGCATCTTTCTAAAATATGGCTTCTGTAATCAGGTTTTGTTTTTGGTTTCATTCCCCTACATTTGCAGCGTTGATTGGTTTCCATAATTCAAATATGGAATTAAAAGGGAAGCCGGTGTAATTCCGGCGCTATCCCCGTAGCTGTAAAAGCCCCTCAATTTCCCACGGGGAAGAGAGGAAACAACTTAACTTTTTGCCACTGTATATAACGGGAAGGCGTTAAAGTTGGGGCTAAGCCAGAAGACCTGCCTGTCATTAAATTTATTTTATCATCAAGGGCTTTCGGGTGAAAAGCAGAGATGTAGGGTGCCTTGGTTACAAGCGCATGTTCATTTCTTTCTATTTTTGTTTCCGAAGGCTCATAGTAAAACAACAACTATGAGCAAAAGTTTTCTCACAACATTTTTTATGATGGCAGCCTTGGCTGCAAATGCACAGCAGGATACACTTGCAGGTAAAAGCCTGGATGAAGTGGTGGTGACTGCTAACAAATTTCCTCAAAAACAAAGTACTACTGGCAAAGTAATCACCGTGATTGGCCGCGACCAAATTGAAAAAAGCAGCGGCAAGACCATGGGTCAACTGTTAAATGAGCAAGCGGGTTTAACTATCAATGGGGCCTATAATAATTTAGGCACCAATCAAACTGTATATATGCGTGGCGCAGCAAGTGGCCGTACACTTATTTTGATAGATGGGATTCCGGTAAATGATGGTTCTACAATTGACAATTCATTTGATCTTAACCTGCTGTCTTTGGGCAATGTGGAGCGGATAGAAATAGCCCGTGGCGCACAATCTACCATGTATGGAAGTGATGCCGAAGCCGGGGTTATTAATATTATTACCGTTAAAAAAGATGTGGTAAAACCTGTCAATGTAAAGGCGACTTTGGCTGGTGGAAAATTTAGTACATATCGTGCAAACGCACAGATTTTTGGTAAAGTAAAAAGGTTGAGTTATAACGTTGGTTATTCAAGAATGCAAACCAAAGGATTTTCAACAGCTTATGATAGTAGTGGCAATAAAAACTTTGACCATGATGGTTACAAAGGAAATGTTGCGAATGCATCTATTCAATACAATGCAAGTTCAGAGCTAACTTTAAGGGCATTTGGGCAATACAGCAAGTACAAAACCGACCTGGACTTCGGACAGTTTACTGATGAAAAAGATTACAATAACACCAATCAGATTTTCACCTCGGGGGGCAGTTTTACTTACAGCAAAAACGCCGTAAATATTAATGGAAAATATCAATACACTGAAACAAAAAGGAACTATTTCAATGACAGTATAGATGATCCTGCTTTTTATGGCTTTTCTACCAATGATTTCTTTGCAAAAAGTCAGTTTGCAGATTTGTACAGCAACATTGAACTAGGCAAAAATGTAACATTGCTGCAAGGTGCAGACTACCGGTATAGTAGTATGAACAGTCAATATTTTTCACCATTCTTTAGCGATGCATTTGCAGATACATCGTTAAGTCAAACTTCCGGCTATACTTCATTATTTGTTCATGACAACAAGAGTAAACTAAATGTTGAACTTGGCGGCAGGCTAAATGTTCACTCAAGATATGGAAGCAATGGAACTTATACTTTCAATCCATCCTACTCTATCAATCAACATTATCGTGTATTTGGAAGTATTGCCAGTGGCTTTAAAGCACCAACGCTTTATCAATTGTACGATGGTTATTCAGGCAATGCAGGTCTTAAACCGGAAAAAAGCAAAACTATTGAAATCGGTATTCAGCAAAATTGCAAAACTATCAGTACAAGATTGGTTTATTTTAACAGGGAAATAAAAGACGGTATTGACTATGATAATGTGAACACCTTTCGTTATTTCAATTTCAACAAACAAACAGTGCATGGAGGCGAATTGGAGGTTTCGGCAAAACCAATTTCGGGGCTAACAATAACGGCCAACTATGCCTACATTGACCCTAAAGAAATGAGCCAAAGCAGGATTACCTTTAAAGATACTACCTATGATGTAGTGCTAAGAAGGCCAAAACATAATGCAAACCTGACCGTTTCTTACTCCGTTAAAAACAATTTATTTATAAGTGTTAGTGGTAAATATGTTGGCAAGAGAGTGGATGCAGGTGGCTATGCTGCTGATGATGTATGGCTAAAAGACTATTTCATAATAAGCGCTTATGCCGAATATAGCCCTATAAAGTATTTTAAGGTTTTTCTTGATGCTCAAAATCTTACCAACAAACGTTTTTTTGATGCAAGGGGTTACAATTCCATTCCATTTGTTATTAATGGTGGGGTTTTGTTCAACTGGTAAGTGAAATTTTATTTACAAAAAGATAATTCACTTTTAAAGGTGCAGTGCCCAAAAGCATTGCACCTTTATTTTTTTAGCGGTAAGATTATTGATGTTATTCAGCAGGTCAATTGATTTTGCTTGATTAAATAGAAAATATGCAGTTTAATTTACAACAGTTTCTCACGGTTAGTTTCACCTTGTTTGCAGTCATAGATGCAATCGGGTCTATACCTTTGCTTATATCGTTAAGCGCTAAAATGGGCGGTATCAGGGAAATGAGGGCCACACTTATTTCCGGCCTGTTTATGATCGTATTTTTATATGTTGGTGAACCGTTTTTAAATCTGTTGGGTGTAACAGTTCATTCTTTTGCCATTGGTGGTTCTATTGTAATATTTCTTCTTGGCCTGGAAATGGTACTTGGTCATGAAATCTTCAAAAGTGAAAAAAATGCCAAGGCAGGAACGGTTGTTCCTATAGCATTTCCCGTAATTGCCGGAGCCGGTACACTAACCACGGTTATGTCGCTTAAAGCAACTTTTGATGAAATAAATATTCTGCTTGGCATTCTCGCCAATCTTGTACTTGTATTCCTTGTTTTAAAGTCACTTAGATTTATAGAAAGGGTTCTTGGCGAAGCAGGTTTAGCTGCAGTAAGAAAATTTTTTGGCGTAATTCTTTTGGCCATTGCAGTTAAGATTTTTGGAAGCAATATTAGTGGTTTTGGTAAGTAAGCTTAGCAAACTTTGTTAAACTGATTTTTAATATTATTAAGATGCAATACTCTAATTAGAAGAAGATTAATATCAAACTTTAGTAAAAGTTTTATTTTTTCCCTACTTCCATTTATTTCATACGCTTGTCAGGTATTTGTTTCATTTTTGCAGTAGCAATTCCAACTGTTATGCAAAAGATAATTATTACTATTGACGGTTACTCTTCTTGTGGCAAAAGCACATTAGCCAAAGCCTTAGCTGCCGAACTAAATTATGTCTTTATAGATAGTGGAGCTATGTACCGGGCTATCACTTTATATTTTTTAAGAAACCACGTAAACTGGACAAATAAAAAAGAAGTTGTTGAAGCCTTGCAAAACATATCACTTGAATTTATCTATAGTCCGGAAACAGATATTTGTGAAATATGGTTAAACGATGAAAACGTAGAATGGTTGATAAGGGATATGGTTGTGGCTGAAAATGTAAGTGAAGTTTCCGCAGTAAGAGAGGTTAGGCAATTTGCAGTTGCACAGCAACAAAAAATGGGGCAGGATAAGGGTATTGTAATGGATGGCCGCGATATTGGTACAACTGTTTTTCCCGATGCAGAATTGAAAATATTTTTAACTGCTGATCCTGCTGTAAGGGTAGAAAGAAGATTCAAAGAATTGATTTTGAAAAACCCACATACTACAATAGATGAAGTAAAAAACAACCTTGAAATGCGGGATTATATAGACAGCAACCGGGAGGTTAGTCCACTAAGAAAAGCCGATGATGCAACTGTGTTAGACAACTCAAACCTTTCCATAAAAGATCAATTGAAAATAGCACTCAAACTTGTAAAGGAGAGGTCAAAGCTTCAGGAAGAAAAAGTTTAATGATAATAGCTGTACACTTTTTTTTAATTATTTTATATTCAAACTAAACTATTCAATCCTTAACTGTGAGATTGGAAAAATACATAAAAAATTTTGAGCAATTTTTATCTCAATATGATTTTCTGAACAATTCTGTTTCGAAAGGATCTGTTGGATGGCATGTAGAACATACCTTGTTAACCTTAGACAGGGTCATAGAGGCATTAAAAAGTAGTGTGGCTAAGGATTATAAATGGAAGTTTAATATGATTCGAATTATTGTTTTAACTACAAAAAAAATACCTAGAGGTAGGGCACAATCCCCTGATGTTGTAGTGCCCAAGGGTAAGATAACTGAAGAATCTTTAAAAGCTCACTTAGATCAAACAATAGAGAAAATAAAAGAACTTAATTCTATTGACCCTAACCAATATTTCAGGCATCCATTTTTTGGAAACCTGCGATTAAAACAAACGGTAAAATTTCTTGAAATACATACTAATCATCACTTAAAAATTGTGAATGATATACTTAAGTCCCATTAACTCTTTGGCCTTTTAGTAACAAGGCTATCTGCCGGATATTTAGATCTGATAATGCTTCTTAAAGAATCTGCCCAGTTAATCATTAACTCCTTTTGTTTTTCATTTAGCTTAGCAGTACTATGAATTAATGTGTATGAGGTCAATGGCATTTCTCCTTCTTCAATCTGTTCTTTTATCTCCAATAGTTTCCGGTATTGTTTTCCTATTCTGTAAGTACCAAATTCATTAAAGTTTACTTCTCCTTTCCCTTCTTTTACATGATCATTTAGCCACCATGCTACCGGTTGTATATTATTGTACCATGGGTAATATGTATTGTTGCTATGGCAATCATTGCATGATGTTTTCAGTATCTCATTAACTTCAGGAGGTACAGGATAAACTGAAGCTATATCTGCTGCAAATGGTCCGTTTGCCACATTTTTTTTAGGATGGAAAAATTGAATGCCAATTAAAACAACTAGTAAAAAAACCAGTATTTTCTTTAAAATTTTCATCAAATAAATTTTTTAGCTTATCAAAATATCTCCAGTCATTTCTTTTGGTATATCCAAACCCATAACAGTTAAAATAGTAGGGGCTAAATCACCCAGTTTGCCGGGCTTAAGTGTTCCTTTCCATTCGTTATCAACTATTAAAAATGGTACAGGGTTCATAGAGTGCTGTGTATTAGGTGTTCCATCTTCATTTATCATATAATCGGCATTGCCATGGTCTGCAATAATGAATGTGGTGTAATCATTTTTTAATGCAGCTTCTACTATTTTTTTTACGCAACCATCAACCGTTTCAACTGCTTTTACTACGGCGCTAAATACACCTGTATGTCCTACCATATCAGCGTTTGCGAAATTTAAACAAATAAAATCTGCCGATTTATTTTCGATTTCAGGTATTATAGCATCTGTAATGCCTTGTGCACTCATTTCAGGTTGCAAATCATAGGTTGCAACTTTAGGTGATGGAATCATGATTCGGCTTTCACCTTCAAACGGAGTTTCTCTGCCGCCACTGAAAAAGAAAGTAACATGCGGATATTTTTCTGTTTCGGCTATGCGGATTTGTTTTTTATGGTTTTTGGCTAATATTTCTCCCAATGTATTATTTAGGTTATCGGTAGCAAAAATGACATGTACGTTGTTGAAGTTTTTATCATACTCGGCCATAGTAGTATAGTACAAATCCATTTTTTTCATTCCAAATTCAGGAAAATCCTGTTGGGTCAGTACTTCAGTTATTTCCCGGCAGCGGTCGGTACGGTAGTTAAAACAAAGCGCAACATCGCCATCTTTTATTGTAGCCAATGATTTTCCTTCTGCGTTTGTGATTATTGTCGGGAGTATAAATTCATCAGTTACATTATTTTCATAAGATTGTTTTACTGCTTCAAAGGCAGAGTTTGCTTTTTCTCCTATACCGTTAACGAGACAATCGTATGCTTTTTTTACTCTTTCCCAGCGTTTATCCCTGTCCATAGCATAGTATCTGCCAGATACACTTGCCATTTTACCTACTGTTGTTTGTAGGTGTTCTTCCAATTCAGGTATAAAATGAATACCGCTTTTAGGGTCACAGTCGCGGCCATCTGTAAATGCATGTATATATACATTACTCATGTTTTCGGCCTTACATAGTGTAGTAATAGCTTTAAGGTGGTCTATATGACTGTGTACTCCGCCATTGCTAACAAGCCCAAGTAAGTGCAGCGGTTTGTTTTGGTCTCTTGCAAAACGGATTGTTTGCAACAAAACTTCATTTTTAAAAAATTCACCATCTCTAACGGCAACATTAATGCGTTGTAATTCCTGATAAACTACCCGGCCTGCGCCAATATTCAGGTGGCCCACTTCGCTATTTCCCATTTGACCATCAGGTAAACCAACAGCCTCGCCACAAGTAATTAAAGTTGTATTTGAATAATTTTTATATAAAGATGTTACAAAGGGTACATTAGCATTTTGTATGGCGTCGGCTTTTTTAATCTTTCCCAGACCCCATCCATCCATTATAATTAAAACCAATCTTTTTTGATTCATACGATAAAACTACTTGTTTTTAATCTAAAATTAATTTTAACCTCAAAAATTCATTTTATTTTTAGTTTTTTTAAAATTTGGCATATTTTTAGGTGCTAATGATCGTTCTTAAGACAAATTAAACTCCATGAAAAAGGTTTTGTTAATATTGATAGTTGCTTTTTCGGCTTTTGTCGTTAAAGCACAAGATGCGGATGGGGTTGTGAATGCTTTAAAAGTGGGCAATGCTAACCAGGTTTCAGAATATTTTGATAAGATACTTGATTTAAAATTTCCTGATAAAGAAGAAATTAAAAATATAGGTAAAAATCAGGCAGGAATAGCCCTAAAATCTTTTTTTGATAACAATAACTTAAAAGGATTTGAACTTTCTTCTCAAAGAGAAATGGGAGGTACCATGTATATAGCCGGTAAACTCACAAACGGAAGTGACGGATACAAAATCTCTATAATTTTGAAAAACAGAGACGGAAAACTAGAAATAATTAGTATTAGAATTAGTAACTAATAAACATTTGTAGGCTACTTTTCAAGAACCCTGCTGTTTTGTACAGTGGGGTTTTTTTGTTTATACTACTTTACTTTTTTAGGGTTTTTATAGATTTTTAAAAATGTCAGACTCTATCTTTGACTTATGAATACATTTTCCGAAAATCTACATCACCTGATAACAGAAGCGCTACATGAAGACATAGGTGACGGCGACCATAGCACACTAAGCTGTATACCGGCTGATGCAACGGGTAAGGCCGTATTGAAAATAAAGCAAGACGGAATATTAGCGGGGATGAACGTAGCAGAAACCGTTTTCAAAACTGTAGAGCCTTCATGTATTTTTACTCCATATAAAAAGGATGGTGATGTAATGCTATATGGCGAACAGGCATTTACTATTGAAGCAAGCATTCATACCATTTTAAGTTGTGAAAGATTGGTACTGAACAGTATGCAACGAATGAGTGGCATTGCAACATTGACCAACAAATATGTTCAAAAATTACAAGGTTTCAGTACTAAAATTCTCGACACCAGAAAAACTACACCCAACTTCAGGCTATTAGAGAAAGAAGCGGTAAGAATAGGTGGCGGGGTGAACCACCGCTATGCTTTGTATGACATGATAATGTTGAAAGACAATCATATAGATTTTGCCGGAGGCATAGAAAAGGCTATTGAAAAAGCATGGCAGTATGTACAAACAAAAAAACCGGCTTTAAAGATAGAAGTAGAAACACGCAATATAGAGGATGTAAAAAAAGTGTTGGCAATAGGCCAAAACAAGGTTTTTAGAGTAATGTTAGATAATTTTTCTCCTGCTCAAATAAGGGAGGCAGTAAAATTGATTGGTAATACATTTGAAACAGAAGCAAGCGGGGGCATTAACCTTGATAACATTGTAGAATATGCCAAAGCAGGCGTTGACTACATAAGTGTAGGTGCACTTACCCATCAGGCGCAAAGTGTGGATTTGAGTTTAAAAGCTGTTTAGCGAAAGTTAGGATTTGAGAATTATGATTTTTGTGCAATAATCTCTATTATCCTCTTTTGTATTTCTTCAAAATCTTCCTTCGATAATTTCAATTTATCATTTTCCAGATGCATATCACGGGTGCCGTTGGTAGGTATCAGGTGAATGTGTGCATGTGGTACTTCTAATCCTACTGTAATAATATTGACCCGGTTGCAGCCTGTTATTTTTTCAATAGCTTTTGCAATTGGTTTTGCAAATACCAATATTTCAGAAAGATATTCATCCGGCACATCAAAAATCTTATCTACTTCTATTTTTGGTATTACTAATGTATGCCCTTTTTTTATAGGAAAAATATCAAGGAATGCCAGAAATTTATCGTTTTCGGCAATTTTATAACAAGGTATTTCTCCTGCTATGATTTTAGAAAAAATGCTCATGGTTTTATGATTAGAAATTTTGAATTTGAAAACTTACATTGAAAATAATGCAAAATTAATCGGAATTCTATTTTTACTAAACAAATAAAAAAGCCGCCAATGAAAAATGGCGGCTCAAAACTTTAGACTTTACACCTAACACTTCACACTTAAATTGTAATATCTTCTACTTTAAACTTCATTATTCCATTGGGTGCCTGCACTTCAGCAATTTCGCCAATCACTTTTCCTATTAAACCTTTACCAATAGGTGATGATGCAGAAATTTTCCCGGCCTTAAGATCAGCTTCTTTTTCGCCTACAATTTGATAAGTAACCGTCTTTTTTGTTGCAACATTTGTAATAGTAACTTTTGTTAGTATGGTCACTTTGCTAGTATCAATAGAATTGGTGTCAACAATTTTTGCATTGGCTATTATACCTTCCAACTGCTTTATTTTAGCTTCAAGCATACCTTGTGCTTCTTTGGCGGCATCGTATTCTGCATTTTCTTTAAGGTCGCCTTTTTCACGGGCCTCGGCTATAGCCCGGGATGCCGCAGGTCTTTCCACAGACTTCAACTGATGAAGTTCCTGCTTCATGTTCTCAAAAGTTTCTTGTGTTACATAGTTTATTTCGCTCATTATATATTCTGTTTAAAATGGGACAAAAAAATACAACGCCACAGTTGCTTGCAGCGTTGCATCTGCAAAAATAATGTTTTCAGCAATAATGTAATGGCTTAAAACATAAAAAAACGTTATTCAGTTGCTACAGTAATGGCTTTTTATTTGCTAACCATTGATATTTAGTTTGTCCAACGCAACTTTTGCCATTTTAAAATAAGCCTCTTCTGAATATCCTGCAATATGCGGTGTGATAATTACATTTTTCCTTGAAAGTAAATTATTGATTTGTTCTTTTTCTTCTGATGTATAAGTTTCCAGTTTTTCATTTTCCAGTACGTCGAGGCCCGCCGCTTTTATTAATCCAAGGTCTAAAGCATTTATCAGGGCTGCGGTATCTGTTACTTTGCCCCTGCAACAGGTAATAAAATAGGGCTTCATTTTAAGTGATTGGAAAAAGCCTTCATTGGCTAAATGCAATGTCTCGTCTGTAAGAGGAACATTGAGGCTTATGACATCTGCATACCTGCCTATCTGTTCCAGGCTTGCCTCTTTTATATATCCGCCGCCAAAGCCATATTTATACTTATCATTTGCCAACACCGTTACGCTAAATGGTTCAAGCAATTTTGCAAATGAACTGCCGGTATTACCATAACCTACAATGCCAACAGTTTTTCCGCTTAATTCAACGCCGCGGTTTTGATTTCGAAGATAATGGCTTTGCTTAAGTTCTTCATGGCTTTTGCTGATGTTGTTCATTAAGCTAAGTAGCATTCCTAAGGAGTGTTCGGCTACAGCATTTCTGTTGCCTTCGGGGCTGCTTACACATTGTATGCCTTTGGTTACAGCATAATCAACATCTATCAGTTCCATACCGCTGCCAAGGCGGGCAATCCATTTCAGGTTTGTTGCAGCATCTATAATAGCCTTGTCAATTTTTAGCCTTGTTGTTACAACTAAACCGGTTATTGTTGGTATTTCCTTTATAAGTTCTTTGTAAGTAATAGAGGGGAGATCAATTATCTCATATCCATTTTTAGTTAAAGTTGCCTTGAGATAAGCATGTGTGGGAGCAGAAATAAGTGCAATCGGTTTCACTTTGTTGTCAAATTTTTTGCATTAAATAATGGAAAAGACATAAATCAAAAACATTTTTTTTGGCTGCAAATGGTGTCAAAAGCTAAATTGTAGCAGTAACTTTTATAAGTGCGACTCCGCAAAACTGACGGGGCAAGTGCAACGATGTAAAATTCGGGTTCAAAAGTTTGCTAAATAATAATTCTTCTCACCAAACCCTTTTAAAAGTTATTATTACTTAACAAGCCACAAATAACTTAACACTTTACACATCACACTTCACACTTATAATTCTACACTCTAAATTCATAACTCACTATCCGTACATTCTAAAAGTCAGCGCTGCAAATTCTTCTACACTTAGCGCCTCTGCACGTTTGTTGAACAGCTCGTCTTTTAATTCTTCGGCAGTAAACAAGGCTTTTACTGCATTACGAAGTGTTTTTCTTCTTTGGTTAAAAGCCGTTTTGACCAGGTTGAAAAATGCTTTTTCGCTAGTCATTGCAGGTACATCATTTCGTCTTACAAGCCTTATTACACCACTCATTACCTTTGGTGGAGGATTAAAGCAGGTAGGGTCAACATCAAACAAATATTCAACATTGTAAAATGCCTGTACCAATACACTTAACACACCATATACTTT
>JANPGE010000125.1:0-8542 GCA_031423805.1 Segetibacter sp.
ATCTGTTTTTACAAATAGTCAACCCCGCTGGGGTTGGGCTAAACCCCAGCGGGGTGTAATAGTTGTAGAGGGTTCAATATTTGTAAACAACCAACCATAACAATCGAATCCCGAACCCCAGCGGGGTTCAATATTGGTAACCGAAAAACCCGCCTGACAATTCCCCGAACCCCGGCGGGGTTCAACCCCTAAAATGGTAGCTTTAATAAAAGAAGTACATTAGCTACTTAATCCCTAACCCTTCCCCATGAAAAAAAACGCTCCATTTTATTTACTCATGGCCATGTTGCTATGGTCTGCAGGTTGCCAAAAAGCAACAATAACACCTACAAAGGAAATATCAACTACTACTTCGGAACGTAGTCCAATCAATACCTTTGCTGCCGCAGCTGCAAACACTATAGAAAATTTTGAGACGGGAACAAAAGGCAGTTATGCCACAGGTACTGTTGCCCTTGCAACAGGATCGTGGACACTTAATGATGCCTTGATTGGTAACACTACTGCTGATGCAAAAAATGGTACTCAATCGGTTCGTGTTCGCAACAGCGGAATTTTATCTAACAATTTTGATTTTACTACAGGTGCATCTACGGTTACAGTAGCCCATGCACTATATAGTACTGATGCCAGCAGTACTTGGCAGCTTTGGTACAGCACCAACAGCGGAACAAGCTTTGTACAAAGCGGAGGGACTATTACTACGAGCACAACTACTTTGCAAACAGCAACTTTTACCCTTAATGTATCAGGCAATGTTCGTTTTCAGCTTCGCAAAACCGGTGGAACTACCAACCGCATTAACTGGGACGATATTTCGGTAACCCCTTATAGCAGCACCATAAATGCGCCAACATTAACCTCCGTATCGCCGTCCGCAGCTACAGCGGGTGGTGCTTCTTTTACCCTTACAGCAACAGGTATCAATTTTACCAATACATCTGTTATAAACTGGAATGGTGCAGCCCTCACTACTACATTTGTAAGTGCTACTTCATTAACAGCTGTAGTGCCTGCGGCAAATATTGCAACTGCAGGTACAGTGCCTGTAACAGTAACTACACCTACTGTAGGTACATCTGCCGCAGTTTCATTTGTTGTACAGGCAGCACCTGCGCCTGTGTTGTCTTCCGTATCGCCTAACTCGGCTACAGCGGGTGGTGCAACATTTACACTAACTGCTACCGGGAGCAACTTTGTAAGCGGCTCAACTATTAACTGGAACGGCACTGCGCTTACAACAACATTTGTGAGTGTTACTTCGCTTAGTGCAAGTGTACCCGCTGCCAACATAGCTACCGCAGGTACGGCAAGTGTTACAGTTGTAACGCCGGGTGCAACTACAACAGGTGCCGTTACATTTACTATTAATGCTGCCTCTACAGGGGTTAAAAGATTTTTGTTTGATGCTACCAAAGGCGAAACCGCCGGCAATGCTGATTGGGTAATTGATCAGGATGCATCGCCACAAAGGGTGCCTACTCCTTCGCAATCAAATATTACTACTTCTACAGCAGGCACCTACTGGACAGGTGCAATTTCCAGTTGGGGCATTGCCCTGGTAAATGCCGGTGATTTTGTGGAGACTCTGCCATCGGGGGCTAGTATAACTTATGGAAATGCTGCTAATGCACAAGACCTATCTAAGTATGATGTATTTGTAATAGATGAACCGAATATTAGATTTACGACTGCTGAAAAAATTGCCATTTTAAACTTTGTAAGCAATGGCGGCGGGTTATTTATGGTATCTGACCATACCATATCTGACCGCAATAACGATGGTTGGGATTCCCCTGAAATATGGAACGATTTTATGACCAACAATACATTGGTCAACAACCCTTTTGGATTTAGCGTAGATCTTACCAATATTACACAAGTGTCCGGCAATGTACTTATTTCTACAACCAACCCGATTATGAATGGTGTAAAAGGAAAGGTGACCAAACTTGAATTTAATAATGGAGCCACACTTTCATTGCAACCTACCGTAAATAGTACCGTACAGGGTCTTGTCTGGCAGAATACTTATTCGCAAAGTACAACCCGTGTTATGGCGGCATCCTCTACCTACGGCAATGGGCGTGTGTTTATGGTTACAGACAGTTCTCCTATGGATGACGGTACCGGTGCTTCAGGCAATAATCTATTTGTGGGATGGCCATTATACAGTCACACACAATTGTTTATGAATGCTTCACTTTGGCTTGCCAAACAATAAAAAATTATTTTGCAATAAAGAGGCCGGTTTGAGATTCAAGCCGGCCTCTTTGTTTATTAAACAATTATTTTCGACTACCATTCCATGCGAACTGTTTCAATGTTATAATTTTTCGCTTTGCGCCTGATCCGGTTCTCAATTTCATTTGCCTATCACTGCAATAAATGACCTTAAACTTTGTACCATCCGTTAGAGTAAGCGTACTATCTGAAGCATAAGACCATTTCAGATTAATAGATTTTTCCGGGTACAGGTTTATATACCTTGCAGTACTGTCAGCTTTTAGTTCCAGCTGAAGAGGCACCCTGTACCTTGTCTGTTTTTTGGTGATCTCAAACCACTTGCCTGTCATTGAAGAACTATCAGCCTGTGCATTTGAAGAAATGCCAAAAAAAATGAAAAATACTGTCAATAAAATACTGCTAAGGGCATTGCCAAAAAGTACATTTGGTAACCCTAAGTGCTTGCCCGTTTTCATGTAGCTGATATAAATTAAAATAGTCGTGACCACCTGCATAGACCAATTGTTCTCCATCCCATAATGTAAAATGTCCTGATGCATCTGACCATCCTGAAACATCAAAAGAAATAATACCTTTTTTACCTTTAATAACAGTGTTGTCAATAACTCCATTTGGCGATGCAACCAACACCTTGGGAGGAGGGTATTTTGACAACAAATATTTCTTCATTTCCTTAACTCTTACTGCATATCTTTTTCCATCTACACCCTTTATAGAAAGCAAAGAACGAAGCCGTGGAATTTCATTTCCCGGGCAATAATTTAATGCTTTGGAAATGCGCATGGTGCAGGTATTGGCATAATCAGGGTTATTACAGTAGGCAGGATTTATTTCATCAATCACCTTTTGCGGATCAGACCCCGTTGGATAATTAACAAGCAGATTTTCAAATTTTGGTAGTGTATTCATGAGTTGGATAGTATAATTATTCTTTCAAATAATTGGTTCATTATTAAATATAATTCAAGGTACTTACCTATTTTGATACCTCAAACAAACAAGAGAATAATTTCAAAATTTTAAGGTAGATGGCAAAAAGTATATTTAAAAGGTCAAAATTGCTGAATTTTAAGCACAATATTAATATCCAAATGCGAAAAATATTTTTAAGGGTAATTAACCAGTTTTTTAATAAAAGTCTCCACTCCCACTTTGCAGTTAACTATTAACACACCTGTTTGAATATGACTTTTCATTGAAACATTTATTTTTCCATTATTATGCTTTAATACCCGGCTATAGACCACTTGTCCATACTCATTTGTAATATTTACAGATACATCTGAAGTTTTATCTGTGCAATTGAGTATCAAAGAAAAGTTGCCACTTGCCGGATTAGGATAAATACTAAGACCAGTTTCAATATTTTTCAATACTGCAACAGGCATTTTTCCACCGCCAATACATTTTGTTATGGGTAAATATTTTGCAGGCGAATTACCACAAACCGATGTTGCTACTGCTGTAATATTTCCATTTCTAAACAACAAAGAATCGGGGTATTTAACCGTCATCACTTCCATACCTTGACCGCTTAGAATTTGTGCATTTACAGGTACCGTCCAGTTATAGCCGGTTGCGTTAGCAACCACGGCTGCTATGTAAGTTTGTGTAGTGTTGTAGCAAGGGGTAGAATCTCCTGAAATATATGGCGGGGTTAATAATTTTTTTGTAATAATACCCATTGTTCTGTCTATACTTACACCACAATTTCTAACTGATTTTACTTTTAAATAACCTGTTGTAAAACCCTGATTAAATTTTAGTTTAACAATCGTATCGTTTACCCCATTACCTCCCGGATGTGCAGTAATGTTAATGCTTCCGGCACCTGCCGGTGTATTGTTTATAACACTCCAGCTATAAGCAGAAGCAAGGTTGATTTTTCTGATGGTGTATGTGGCGTCTGTTTCATTTATAATACTGATACATGCATCACCCGGTCCTGTTATAGAGGCCGGTGTAGCTGGCATAATAGCCTTAACGTAGAGTGACATTGTTGATCCGTTAAAACAAGGGTTAATAGCTTTTACAGATACTAATCCACCTGTTACAGGAAAAGATGCACTGAATAAAACAGTGATAATTGTATCATTTACACCAGCCCCACCGGGATGTGCTGTGATGGTTGCACCTGCAGGCACTGTCCAGTTATAAGAAGTTGCATCCAGAACCTTTCTTATGGTATATGTAACCGGTGTACCCACATTGTTAGTGCTGCCAATCATTTCGTTACATACATCAGTCAGGCCGGTTATTGCACCGGTATTGGCAGGTGCTTTGCGAATGATGTAAAGCTTTTTCGGCAAACTTGTTCCGCAAGGCGAAGTAGCCCTAACAGCTACAAAATCAACAGCAGTGTCTGGGCTTACTGGAAATGATGCATTGAACTGAACCGTTATTACGGTATCATTGACACCAGTGCCGGCAGGGTGACCGGTAATAATTGCGCCAACAGGAGGAACAGTCCAAATATAGGCCGTAGCATTGGCTACCTGTCGGATAGTATAGGTAGCAGTGTAGGGTGCATTGTTAGCACATGCATTTGAGGGACCGGTTATATTAGATAGTATTGAAGGGATTGTATTAAAAATTAAAAAAGATTTATCTGCACTATTACCACATCCCGAAACCGATTTGGCTTTAATGATTCTTTGAGTTGAGGTGCCTGTTGCAAAGTTAGCATTGAAGGTCAGTGTAACACTTTGCGAATCAGGTGAAGCTGTTACTAATGTTACATTAGAAGGTAATGTCCACCTGTAAGTGAGTGCATTGGCAACCGGTGTTAGAGAATACGTTACAGGTATATTACTACCAATATAAGAACAGGCATTATTGGGGCCAGTAATTACCGGTGCTACTGGCAAGCCTTTGGTAATGGTAATTGATTTAGTAACATCTGCCCCACAATTGCTGCTGACAACTACGCTAATTGCACCGGTACTAAATGTGGTAGAATAATGCACCATTATACTATTTGTTCCTTGCCCTGAAACCAATGTAGCACCCGCTGGCAGGGACCACATAAAACGTGATGCTGCTGTACTTGTAATATTATATTGAGCATTGCCAGGAGCATTGCCTGCGTATGGACAAGAAGTTGCAGGGCCGGTTATTTGCCCTACGGCAAAAGTATTAACATTGAGAATAAGTGTTGCCAAACTATCGCAACCAACAGCGTTTGTTAAGTGTGCAACATAAGTGCCCGCAGATGTGCATTGAATACCATTCCATAAATAAGGTAACGTAGTTGAGCAAATATTTCCTGTTGTAGTACTTGCAGATGAATTTTTAATAGTGAGATTTAGTGTAACTGTACTGTCGCACCCTTTGGAGCTGTTGAGTACTTTTACTTTAGCACCTGAAGTATTGTAAGTAGTTCCCTGCCATGTATAACTATCACAAGCAGTTGCAGAAAAGCTTGTGGCGATGGGTGATGTGGGTCCGGCAATTGTAAAACTTCCTGTAGATGCAGTGCAGTTGGAGGTACCAATATTGGTTAATGAGATGGTATGTAGGCCGGCAGAAAATCCGGTAACTGTAAATGGATTGGTAGAGAAAGAAACTGCTGCTGCACCATCTTTGCTATACTTACCGGTGGCTGCAGCACCAACACCAGATAAGGTTACTGTAGCTGAACCTGTTGCTGCACCAAAACAAACAACAGGATTGGTATTTACTGTAGCTGTTACTGCACAGCTATTACCGCAGTTTGTACTGAATTGCAATGGCCTAACAGCAGTTGCAGCCAAACCTGTTGCTGCATCATTCACAATCACTTGTCCGTAAGCTGATAAGTTATTTGCATTGCCATTGTTGCTTATTTGTCTTAGCGGGCAAACATCGTTGTACCAGCCCCAGGCCATCCAGCCAATGTTGTTGGTTTTTAAAATTCCCAGCAATTGAGTATAGGCAAGGTTGTATTGACAAGGGTTGGCATCGTCCTGCTGATTGGCAACTTCGCCAAAAGCAATACATAAACCACTGTTATATAAAGCCTGCACCTTGGTAGCCATAATGGTCGGATTATTGTTAGCAAATCCATACCAATAACCATGTACACTAAACATAGTATTAGACAAAACATCTGAACTTAAAATTTGCGATCCAACACTTACTATGGCATCAGAGTTAGTACCACAATCCGGTGCATCTATCATAAACGGCACCTGCAGGCCATTGCTGCGCAAATTGATAATTGCATTTTGATAGGTATTCTTATATGTTGTTAATGCTGTTGCCGGATTAGCTGCCCATTGATATTGACCTGCTTCGTTGGCAATATTTATGATCAGGTGTTGGCGATATTTTATTTCAAGCGCTTTAAAAGCTGCAGTAGTATAAAAAAGAAGAAGTGCAGTTACATCGGCCATATTTCCTGTGCACGTAGCATCATGCAGAACCAGAATTGGGATCATCTTTGCCCTGACACACCTGGCAAATGCGCTGTCCAGATATGCAAGGTTGTTGTAAATGGACGAAGAAGAATTTTTGTACCAGACAATGCGTACACTATTGGCTTTGGAAAGTGCAATCTGTTCAAAATAATTTTCTGATACGGTGAAACCCCAGTTGTAAGGGGCATAGTTTATCCCTTTTAGAACAATGGAATCGCCACACGTGCCAACAATTTTGCGACCTTGTATTTGTAAATGGGTTGCATTTTGTGCGTTTGAAAAAACAGAAACGGTAATCAGGAGTGATAGCAGCTTTACTTTCATTACAATAAAATTTAGCTGAATAAAGGTGAGTTATTATTTAGAAGAAAAATACTAATTCACCTTAAAACATTCTTTATAATTTGATATTGATCATGTCATAACACACCCAATATTTGTTTTTTCAAATAAAATTCATTGGATGAAAAATATTAATCAAACTCCAATTTTTACGACCTGCTTTTATATGGCCAAAAAGTATTTTTCAATAGATTATGAAAATTATTTTTTACATTCATAATCAGAATGTGTAAAAAATACACATTGAATTAAACGATTCCCTGCTATGAAAAAAACATTTACCCTTGTACTGTTGGTATTGCTTTTAAGTCCTGCATTCTCTCAGGTTGACTTTAGAAAAGAAACCATCTACTTCTTAATAACCTCACGGTTTTATGATGGAGACAGCACCAACAATGCTGCTAACGAGTGGTGTTCGTACTATCCCGGCAACCCGAACAATGCCAACTTTAGCGGCCCTAAAGATGTGACCTGGCGTGGAGACTTCAGAGGATTGATTCAAAAACTGGATTACATAAAGGACCTTGGTTTTACGGCTATTTGGATAACTCCTGTTGTCCAAAACCGTGGCCCCTTAGACTATCATGGTTACCATGCATGGGATTTTACCAAAGTTGACAACCGGCTTACCTCTCCCGGTGCAGGATTTAAAGATTTAATAGATGCAGCACATGCAAAAGGGATTAAAATTATCCTTGACATTGTGACCAATCATTCCGGCAGATATGGAATAAAAGGGCAGGCAGAATTGAAATACAACACCGACCCTACGCAACCCTGGGGCAAGGATAAAAATGGTAATGTGCTGCAAGACAACCCAAACTGGTCCTACGATGGCTTAACACCAAACCCCGATGATGGCAAAACATGGAGCAGGGCAAACCTTGCTAAAATGCCTGCACCTTATAACTCCAACCTTGCCAATTACAACTGGCCCTCAACACAATCATTTGTCAATACTTCTGACCCAAACTGGTTTCATCAATGGGGAAATGGATTTGTACAAGGTTGGGACGACACCCTCAACTGCTACAACGGGGCCATAGCAGGCGACTGTCCCGACCTGAACACCGGTAGCCAAACCGTGCAGGATTACTTTTACAATGCATATAAACAATACATAGACATGGGGATTGATGCCATTCGCTATGATACATGGAAGCACATGAACAAGGCCGACGTATTTAAGATGACAGACCGTTTCAAAGCACTTAATCCCAATCTATTCATCTTTGGCGAGGTAGCGCAGAAGCGATTTGAATTACATTCTGTAGAAGAATTAAATCCACATTGGTACACATGGCGTGGTGCAACCAATAACTCACAACCGTCGGGCACATCTGTTATAGATTTTTATGGCGAAGCAACCTTTCACAACATATTCCAGGATGGTGGCGGCTTTAGTGGAGTAACCAGTGCTGCCCGATACGACGGGTTGTATGCAGATGCAAGCCAACTGGTCACCTGGTTAGACAATCATGACTTTGGCCCCAACAACAACTGGGACATGCGCTACAGCGGCACCGATGAAAACCTTGCCGCCTGCATGAACTTTA
>JANPGE010000126.1:0-18074 GCA_031423805.1 Segetibacter sp.
GTAAATGCTACAGAACCTAAAAAGCTAACCAACCACCGTGCAAGCGGTAGTGATGATGCTTCCCGCATTGCGCCAAAAACACTGATGACTTTGGAAGAATGTATGGAATACATACAGCAAGACGAGTGCATAGAGGTAACCCCAAAAAACATCAGGATGCGCAAGGTGATGTTGGATGAAGAAGATAGAAAACGCCTTTCTAAAGGAATGAAAGTAGAGGAAATGGTGTAAGTTAGTAGCAAGATTTTATTAGCAGGAAATAAGAAATTAAACCCCGCTTCAATCAACTTGAAGCGGGGTTTTTGTTTTTAATAAAAATGCTGATATGCATTTTGTTATTGTATTTTTAAAGCTAATTCAAAGCACATAATTGCTACACGATCTCTCGTTAGGTTAATTGTCAAAGACCTGCTTTTCATTTTGTAATGAAGTTATGCTTCACTCAAACAAAGCACATAGAACACTTAGTATATAAAGGGGAACACCTACAAGAGCAGAATATTTATGGTATGGGTGGCAAATTATTCTTTGTTGTGTCTATCTTTTTTAGCTCAATTATGGTTTCAATGTTATCACCTTTTATTTCTAAATTGAGTTCCGATGAGACTTGTCTTAATAATGAAAAATATTGGGCTTTTAATTCGATTCTATTATCCTCACCCGTAAAACCCGAATTCCAAGTGTTATTCCACTTAATTAAATTAGTATCAAAAGCACTCCGATGTAATTCCCAATTAGTTCGAAGAAAAGCATCTTTACCCCATCCTTGATTTGTTCGGAAGGCTGCTTCCATAAATGTTGTATATGACTTAATAAATTTACTTGCAGTATCAAAATATGGAATATTTGTAAATATAATTTTATCAATTTCCCGTTTGTGCTCTATTATTTCAATGGGAGAAAGTTGCTTCCATTGGCCTACGTACATATAGTATGAATAAATATCATTAAGCAATGGCCCTATTTTATTGTAAATGTCTTGTCTTTGTTGGAATACTCTTTTATTGTTATCTTCTATTTTGTTTGACTCGTTTATATTTTTATTGGTTTGCCAAGTAAATAAAAAAATAGCAATTGGAGTTAAAAGGCCTACAATAATTTTGGACCTTTCTAGACTATTCCAAACACTTGGAATATCATTATTACTGGAAGAGTTTAGATGATTAGCCATGTTTCATTTTATCTGCGTGGGGTCTCATGTGATGAACCCTGCGCTGTTTTCAAAAAATACAATTAATCACTAAGTTAAGACCTTTAGCTTAGCCGGGGTCTCTTGGCTTTCACACATGGCTAGGAAAGAAGACATCAGCAGGTCAAAAATCTACTGTGAGCTGGAGCTAAATCTCATTGGTTAAATAATACCAATTTCTATCAATTCTTTTTGCTTTCTTTAAATACTCTTTCCATTCATTATTCTCTATTTTGTCTGGGAATTTTGAATAAAGAATTATTGAACCATTGTCCAAAATTAGTTTTAAATCAATTCCATTTTTTTTGAATTGTGAATTGAACCCTATTATCCCATAATTACTTACTAAATGGTAAACTTCTTTTATTTGCTTTACCATATAATTTTTCAAGGCTACTGTGTCATTTTTATTTATATGGAGGCTATCATAATTTATCCAATCAAAAGTTTTAAAATCTTGTAATATAAAGCTAGTGCTTGTGTCACCATTAAATCTTTGATTGTCATTTCTTATAAAACCATAAGCATATTCCTGATCGTCTTTATTAATTATTAAAGAAAATGATTCTCCCCTTTTTCCTAAACTTCTTTGTTCCAAAATCCGAAGTAATAAACTTCTGTCATGATAAATCGCTTTTATTTTTGAGTTTTCAATAATTTCAGTGTTAGCACATGACAAACCCATAAGAGCAACGTAAATTAAAAAAAAGTGTTTGCAACAAGAGTAAGTTTCCATAGTCAAATAAATTTATTTAGGCCCAATAAAGTCATCGGCTGGTGGAACATGAGGACAATTTTCAAAATTATTATAAACCTCCGCTGATTTAAGGTTTTGCGAAGCGAACTTAAATCTAAAAATTTCGCCCATGTTGGTGTTCCAAATTTAACTAGGTAGCATCGCCGTTGCAGGGTGTTATCACCTGCAACTGTGATGCGGGCATTTAATGAGCTTTTTAGCTTTGCCGGGGTCTCTTAGCTAGCACACAAGGCTAGGAAAGAAGACCGCATCAGGACAAGCAGGGGGATGATTAGAATCGTCTATTCTATTTCCATAATGCCCAGCATAGGATTCTTATGACCATCCTTAGCTCCGTAAAATGCAATTTTGTTTTGTGATATTATGCATGCCGCAGTCAAATAGTTTTTGAAGACACTTTCTTCCTTATCTTTTATTATAGTACGGGTTGCATTGCCTTGTTTATCAATAACTACCATTACCAGTTCAGCATGTTCGGGATTTCTTACTTTAGCCATCTGATTTTCAATCGGTTGTTTTATGTTTTTTTCATCATCATTGTAAAAAACCAACAGCTTGTCTTTGTATGGAAATGCGAGAAAGCTACTGTAGCTATATTCGTTTTTGGTAGCCTGCATTTTAGGAATGCGGGCAATAGAAATCTTATTCCCCGGTTGAATACAGACGTCTATTATGTCGCCAAAGTTGTAATAATAAGCGCGATAATTGTTCAGCTCCTTCTCTTCTGTGAGCTTGTATTCCAGCAGATAATCTTTGCTACCGTCTCCACGCTCTATTACTTTTGTCAGTTTAAAGTTATCGCTTATTCCTACGTCTTTGCTTTTCCCGTTTGCCTGATCATCCTGAGTTACCAGTTTTAAGAGGTTTTCTGGAAAAGGGCTTATTTGCAAGTCTTCAAATTTGCCCAAAACTTTGTCGAAAGCAATAGTAAAAAAATAGCCAACATTACCATCATTAGCATCTTTACAAAGACCAAAAAAAGTAAGTTTGTTTTTATCTTCCCCAGTCATTTGAATGCTGCTTACATATTTTCCTTTCAGATCCAGCAATATTTCTTGTGGTTTAGGGTTTCCCTTTTCATACATCAGTAATATTGACCGAAAAGGTGCTTTCATGCTGCCGTCTAAACCTTTGGCAAGTTCACTACTTATGTCTTTGTCAAATTGTTTTATAAAAACCCCTGCTTTACCTGCATTGGTTACGAAGTAATGAGTAACAGTTGTAAAATAGTATAGGTATGGTAGCTGCGTTTCAATGGCCCAAACTTTTTTCAGGTTGTTGTCCAAAACATTAATAGAATAGGTGCGTTCCCTTTTTTTCTGCCAAATGGATTTAGCAAATGCCAGCACCAGCGATGAATCGGGGGAAAGGCTATAATAATACCTACCCAGGGCCTGATTGCTTGATTCCGCAGAAAAAAATGCGACGGTAGCACGGGAAACGAGCGGCTTCAACGTTTTGCTATCCACAACATAGCCATAGTGCTCTGTAGTGTCTTTTTCCTTTTTAAAAATTGATTTAAAGAGCAACAGTTTATCTCGCAAAATGATTGTTCCGTCTGAACTCATGTTTGGCTCATCTTCTGATTGAATAGTGTTTTTAGCTTGCACCACAAGTTTATCTGTCAGACGTTCTAGGTTGTAAGAAAAAATTCTGTTTTTGAATACTCCATCACCTGTCTCTATCCTTTTATCAATTATGAAGTTTCCCCAAGTTTCAGTAGGATAAATATACCCTATTCCCTCTTTTTTCCCTTCTGTGTCGTTCCAGGTAAACTTGACATTTTGTGAATGAACTGTATGGAATAAAAGAACCGTTATGATAAGGCTGTTAAGTTTTCTCATGATTTTGAAATTTTATACAAATAAAGACATTTGTTGGAAACATAAACCTACTAAATCTTCTTCCCCTACTTTAAGTTTTGCGAACCGAACTTAAATCTAAAAATGAAACCTGGTAATCCGGTAGTTTAAATCAGATCCAAATCTATCGGAAACTTTGTAGGTTTAGAAATTTTTTTGCTGTACTAGGAATAACTGTTTTTCGCCCATGTTGGTGTTCCAAATTTAACTAGGTAGCATCGCCGTTGCAGGGTGTTATCACCTGCAACTGTGATGCGGGCATTTAATCAGCTTTTCCAAAATTTAATGCTCCCACTCAAAGTTTTTATTAGCCATTTACATTTCTTTGCATAAATGTCTGAAATAACTTTCAATCTATACCCACAATTTTTTACCGCTACCATCCTGGAGTGGAAACATTTGCTAGCAAATGATACCATGAAAGAAATCATTATCACCAGCTTACAGTTTTTAGTAAATGATGGAAGGGTAGTCATTTATGGCTTTGTTCTAATGCCAAATCACATTCACGTTATATGGCAGATTCAAGACAACTTTGAAAGAGCTAAAGTGCAGCAAAGTTTTCTAAAATATACAGCCCAACAAATGAAGTTTCAGTTGCAGAAAACCAATCCTACAGCATTGGAAGAATACAAGGTAAAGGCAAGCGACCGACAATACCAGTTTTGGGAGCGGAACCCGCTAAGTGTGGACTTGTGGAGCAGAAATGTATTTCTGCAAAAGCTACAATACATCCATTTCAACCCTACCCAACCACATTGGAAGCTGTGTACCTTTCCAGAAGACTATAAATATTCATCTGCCATATTTTATGAAAAAGGTATTGATGCATTTGGATTTATAAAACACTATTTGGGGTAATTGAATTTTGCCAAAGGTGAATCCTTAATTACACAATTGTCCCCTATTTGCAGTCTCATCAGTTGCAGGTGATAACACCCTGCAACGGCGAAAGACATTTGTTGGAAACATAAACCTACTAAATCTTCTTCCCCTACTTTAAGTTTTGCGAACCGAACTTAAACCTAAAAATGAAACCTGGTAATCCGGTAGTTTAAATCAGATCCAAATCTATCGGAAACTTTGAATGTTTAGAAAATCTATTGCTGTACTAAGAATAACTGTTGCAAAAACAATAAGACCCGCTCCTATATAACAGGAGCGGGTCTTATTTGTATAATCATTGCCTTTCTTTTACTTCTGCAACACTATCTTCTTGTTATCACTCATTCCTTTGTTATTGGTTATGCCAAGCACATACACTCCTGCCGGTAAACCTTTCATAGATAGGCTACCCTGGCTGTTGGTGATGGAGTAGTTGTGTATTAAACGACCTTCAATACCTGTTAACCGCAACTCATAATGACCGGCTGATATAAAGTTAGGTATCACATAATGAACCACATCTGTTGTAGGGTTGGGATATACCACAAGACCTGACTGTTGGTTGATAACCATTACCTGTCTTACAACACTATAGGTTACTCTTCCGTTAAAATCAACTTGTTTGATCCTGTAGAAATTAACACCTTCGTTTGGTCTCATGTCATAGCTTTCATACACCCTTCTTTGTTCGGTATTGCCAAGACTCTTAACCGTTCCGATAGCAGTCCAGTAACGTCCATCATTACTTCTTTCTATCACAAATATTTTATTGTTTTGCTCCATAGCAACGGTCCAGGTCAGGCGGACATCCTTATTTTCTAAACGGGCTGTAAAGTCAAGCCACAACAGCGGCAAAAGGTTGCAGGTATCTTTTACAACTACTGTCGTTGTCGCAGTATTGGCGCAGCCATTGGCATTGTTGGTCACAAGTACCTGATAGGTGGTTGTTACGTCGGGTGATACAATTGGGTTGCTGATAAAGCGGCTTCCGATAAAGTAATAGTCTGGTGTCCACTCATAGGAGAATGAACCACTGCTACCAACATTTGCAAAGAGACTGGCGCTACTTCCTGTACACATGCTGCCGGCACTTGCATTTAGTACAGGTGCCCCTGTTGTATTCACAGTGACTACCGTATTGGCAGACACCACACAGCTATTGAGCAGGTTAATGGCTGTTAAAGTATAGCTGGTGGTTTGAGAAGGCGAAGCATATGGATTGGAGCTATATGCATTGCTAAGTGCAGTAGCGGGTGACCATACATACAATACACCGGGCTGTGAAGTTGTGCCTATTTGTACGGTTGCATTTTTGCAAATAACAAATGCACTATCAATACTTAATTGTGGTGTTTTGTTTACAACTACTTCTACGGTATCTGACTTGGTGCAGTTGGGGCCTGTGGCAGTTAATATGTATTTGTACACACCAATAGGAAGCGTTGGTAATGTTTGTGTAATTGCTGTGTTGTAGTTGCTTAGTCCTGCAGTTGGAGACCAGCTATAGCTTACACCGGGTTCGCCTGTAGTACCTATCTGTACTGTGGAGCCGCTGCACAATGTTTTGTCTCCACCGGCATTGGCACTTACTCCTGGGTTAACTACTACACTCGAAGTATTTGAGCAACCCGTGGTGGTATCAGTTACCAAAACAGTATATGAAACCGGGTAAGCAACCGTAGCAATTGGATTGCTTGTGTTGGTTGAATCAAGCCCGGTAGCGGGTGACCAACTATAAGTTGGTGAGGCTGCATTGCTACTTACACTCAACTGCGAAGTGATGCAATTGTTGATGACCGTTGCGGTTGCAGTTGGTCTTGGCAATACATTAACCGTGACGGAAGCAACCGCCGCCGCCGCACAACCTCCGGCAAAGGTGGCTGTTAGGGTGTAGGTGGTAGTGGTCGTTGGGCTTGCAGTGGGTTGTGCAATGTTGGCATTGTTTAAACCTAAAAAAGGGGTCCAACTATATGTTACACTGTCTAGCTTCGGATTGCCAATTTTTACCGAACTGTTTGCTCCCTGGCAAATTGGAAGTGGTTGCACTAAAGTTATAGTAGGAGTATCTATGTGCTGCACAAATACCACGTCTAAGCTATTGCAACCGCTGATTGGCTCGGTGCATACCCTCACATAATTTACATTGGCATTGTTGAAAATAACCTTTGGTTGTGCAATTCCTGCATTGCTCAATCCAACTGCTGGCGACCAATTATAAACAAAACCTGGTATGGCCGGTGTACCAATAATAGATCCGCCATTGCTACACGAATTTACAGTATCTAAAGGGCTGGATGGCAAAACAGGAACTTTAACAAAAACGGTATCATTTGTAAAACAACCAGTACCCGGGTCGGTCACTTTTGCGTAATAAAATATACTTTCTGTAGCAGTTATTTGCGGATCTGATACAATAGACACAATGCTGTTATATGAAGTAGATGAAGTCCACGAATAGTCTAAACCTGCAATGGTCGGCAACCCAATATTTGCCACTGTATTCTTACACAATACCGTATCCCTTGCAGGAAACACCGGAGCAAATGCATTTGGTGGATTGACTTTAATGGTATCGAAGCAAAATATGGTGTTGTCATACCTGTAAATACCAATGGCTTTGTAAACAACTACTGAAGTAGCCCCGGTTTTTACTGTTGTACCAGTTGTTGTATTCAACCCGGTAGCGGGGCTCCAGTAATAATCCATGTTGGGATCCGGATCAGCTATTGAAAGCGTAAGGCTATCAGATGCTGTTACTGTTGGGCAGTTGTTTTTTGACTTGAATTTTATCCGCACATTACAGACATAGCCGCCATTGCACAAGTGGACTACAATATCCTTTGAACAGGTTTTTCCCCGCCAGGTCATTTTGAGCCTGTAAGTTTTATCTGTTGTAACAGTAGGAGTCACCAACGCAGTGGATATAGAGGTGTTGGTGGAGGAAAGTTCACCCGGTGCCACCGGCATTTCCACGCCACTTGTCACATCTAACCATTCGTAGATTGCTTCGCCACGGGTATAATCCTTCATACCAATAGCGGAAGGGCGACATAAATAGTAAACCGGCAAGTCTAAGTGCAATACATAAATACTCACGGTATCTACTACTGTACATCCTGTATTGGTTGTGGCTGTAAGAATATAGTTTACCGGATTGTAATTGGGTGAAAGCTCATCATGAAATTGATTGTAAACGGGCTGTGCTGTATCTGTTATAGCAGACAAATACCACCCCGATGCCCAATAATAATTATAGCCGGAAACACGGGGCGTGCCTAAGATGGCAGAGTCGGTTGCGCAAACAACCTGATCGTTACCAGCAGGATTGTTTGGCAACGAAGCGCCAAGATATACCAGTACAGTATCTTTAGTAGTGCAGGTGCCACCCGATAGCAAAGGCATGGTTACAGTTAATACATAATTGTTACCCATTCCGGTTGCCAATGGTTGAGGGCAATTGGTGCAACTTAAGCCAGTAGCCGGTGACCAATTATAGCTCATACCTGCAAGACCAGAAAGCGGTGCTCCTCCAATTACCGAAGGCTTACCTAAACAAAGTGCCTTATCCGGACCAGCATTGGCACCATAATTAAACACAGTGGCTGTGTCTTTTGCTGTGCAGCCATTGGTATCTAATGAGGTAAGAATGTAAGTAAAAGCGCCATTTCTTTGGCTGTTGAAAACCACCTGCGGAGTACTGCTTGTTGATAAATTGTTTGCAGGCAACCAGCTATACATAATTCCCGTTTGAGCGGGTGTGCCTAAGGTGATATTTGTACCACGGCAGGTAAAAAATTGACCATCTCCACCCACATCAGGTTTTACGGGTATTTTTCCATTTATTGAAACGGTGGATACGGTAGAAGTATCCGTGTTATTACAAAAAGCCGGTTTGGCTATACGCCTAAAATAGGAAGTAGCCAACACAGGTTCTGGCGTATAGTCTTTATCAATAGCATCTTGTATATCATTCCAGGTAAGGCTATCGGTGCTTACCTGCCATTGATACGTAAAGTTGGTTTGATTGGCTTGGCTTTCCCCCACCACGCCATTGCGCAATATGGTAGGTGTATTACCCAATTGCGGCACAGAACCTGTTATTAGGCTCACTTTACTATTGGCGCAAACTTTCTGCATTTTTGGCGATAGCGTATCATTGATTACATTATTGTAGCACAACGATAACTTGGTAATAAAAATATCATTGTTGGATTTATAAGTGGTACTAAATGCACCCGCAGTCACCGGATATTCATTTGAGGTAGTGAAACCCGCCGTAAAAATATCATCCCCGTTGGTAACCATAGTGTTTGGTCCTTCGCCAATTCCGGTTATGGGTGTGCTTATGTAGGAGCCGTACACCAACTTGCCAGTTTCAATATTTATTCTGCTAACATATTGCCGCTGATCATAGCCATTAGGGTTATTGAAACCTGAACCAATCATCGTTTTTTGAAAAGCATCGGGTGAAACCGGGTAATCTGTAGAAAAATAACCTGTTGTGGTATTTGATGATGCAAGCGAAGCAAAAGACAAATTGCCGTTGCTAAATTCCGAAGCCCTTAAATAATCCCCCACATTGGAGCCCAGGTAGCTCGAATAGGTAATTGCCCTGGAAGAAAGGTTGTAATTGGCTATTGTTATTTCCAACGCTCCAGGGTAGGTGCTTTTATTGACCGATTGAGTGGCATTGGGAGTAGTAATAATATTGGTACTATTTGTATAGCCCGTAAAACAAATATTGTTTTTATTTATTGACATTTGATCGGTCCAGTAGTAATCGGCGCCATCGCCGCCTAGGTAGGAGCAATAAACAATATTGTCAGACGAATCTATGTGTATAAAATAGCCATCCCCTACGCCCCCTTGGCTGCTGTTTACAAGTGAGTTGCGTGGTTGCAGGGCATTGCTTGTTACCGGCAAATAAGTGCTGGTAGTACTGCCATACACAACCAACTCATTGTTAACACTGGTGAGGCCGTGAATGGGATAATAATCATTCGTAGGTGCGATGTATGTAAAATGTATTAACGCACCAGTGTTCTTATTCAACTTCAGGATGCCCGTATTGTCAATTTCATCGTTGCTATAAGGTATGCCATTTGCCGATACCTGCATTGCAGAATCGAACCTTGCACCCATGGCAGCATATTTACTGTCAACGGCCAATTTTGTGTAATCAAAAATGAAACCGTTTATATCGCTACCTGAGTAGCCTCCGGCATACGTTGCAAAACCAATATCGCCAGAGGCGGTGATTTTGAAAATGAGATATGCCCGGACTGAACCCGCAGGATAAACCGGCTGAAAACAACCGGTCGTCGTAGGAAAATCATCTTGATTTGTAATGCCGGAAACATAAATTTCCCCGCTTTCTACCTCTATGTTCCATCCAAAAGTTATAAAATAAGTATTATCGCCAGTAGCAATTGGATTGTTTCCCCCGATTATTTTTTGATAAACAAACTGATGAGTTTGCAGATTAAATTTTGATACAAGGACTTTTTGAAGACTAGCATCCACAGACATAAAGTAAGCATATCCATCTTTAAACACTACTTTTCTAGATCCGTTAAATCCGCTGTTACCATAGGGTTCAATGGTAAACAAATAGGTTGAGTACAATACACTACCATTTACCGCATTTAGCTGCGAAAAAACAGGCGCAAAGGTCGATCCACCTATTTTATTTTGACCGTTCACAACAGGGTAGTTAAACGATTGAGAAGAAGCAGTAACAGCAATAGAATTGCTTGCCGAATCCCATGACATGGTATAAGCCGTTAAAAACTCGTTCGTTCCACCAAGATAGGTGCTCCATACCAGGTTACCTGTGGCGCCTGATACTTTGCTGATGGTCAAATTGTTGGTACTGCCCGCCCCCAAAGTCGTTTGAAATGCACCGGGAGATGTGGGGAAATCGATTCCGTCTGTGATGCCCAAAACATAAATGTCGCCTGCATTGTCCTTTACTATTTGGGCTACGTTGTCGTTACCGCCACTATTTAGGTAGGTACTCCACTGTATAACCTGCGATTGGGCAGCCGTGCAACACAGCAGTGAAAGTACAGCGCACAGCAAATAAAATTTGAAAGACCTGAGGGGGGAAAGTAGGATGGATGACATAAACTTGTTTTTAACTTGTTAATGGTTTTTCAGGATAGGATTTGCTATTGTAAATACCGATTGGCAGAAAAGATACAACGAAGAAAGCGCTTATTCTTTTAATCTAATTGCTTCAATATTTACCAGCTTGCAAAGGGTTATACAACAAGGGATTAGGAAAAGGTTGGGTTTTGAAAAAAAATATTTTTCTCTTTCATATAGAATTGTAGAATAAAAAAATTTCTTAACTTCCCAATCCTTTATTTCAACTCATAACCTTTAAAGAACTTGTTGTATGCAACTAAACCTAACGAGAATTTTATTACTTGCTGTATGTTTCACTTTTATTACCGAATTCTGTTTTGGTCAACAAGTACAATACCATCGTATTGAGGCTGAAATATCTGCTGACCTATTTCATAAGTTAATGGCTACAGGTTTGGATATAGACCACTTTGAATACAAGAATAATGTGCTAAAGGCAGAGGTGTCTGATAATGACATAAAACTTCTTGAAAAAAACCATATCCGCATAAACTATATCATCCGTGATATTGAGAAAAATCTGGCTGCCTATAATGCAAGAATTGATAGCAAGGCAGGCAACCAAACTCAATCTAATCTTATAACAGTTCCTACTCCAGTTCATTTTGGAACAGGGGGTTCTTATGGAACGGCAGGAGGAGCTGCTAAACATTTCACCTTTGAAGAAATGCAAAATGAACTGGATGAGATGAGGGCATTATACCCTAACCTAATAACAGTAAAAACCACTTTGGGCACTACCGATCAGGGGAGGCCTTTGTTTATGGTAAGATTAAGTGACAATGCAGATAACGACGAAAATGAACCGGAAGTTTATTTAAATGCAGTGCATCACGCAAGGGAACCTATCAGCATGACACAATTGATTTTTTTTATGTGGCATCTGCTTGAAAATTACGAATCGGACAAAGAGATTCAGACCCTTGTTAATAGTACCGAATTATATATAGTTCCCTGTGTTAACCCCGATGGCTATGTTTATAATTATACACAAAATAGCAGTGGTGGAAGTATGTGGCGCAAAAACAGGCATTTGAATGCTGACAATTCTATTGGAGTAGATAACAACCGTAATTATGGCTATAACTGGGGTGGATCAGGGTCTTCTACAACCCCCAGTTCAGATACATATCGTGGTACTGTACCTTTTTCCGAGAAAGAAAATATTATTCTTCGGGATTTTTGCAATTCCCGTCAATTTATTTCTCAATTTAATTTTCATTCTTACAGCAATGTGCTGATCTACCCTTATTCTTACATTACTCCCAACAACAACCCCGAGGTGCCATTATTTAATCAATTGTCTGCATTTTTAACAGAGGATAATGCCTACCCTTATGGCAATTGTTATTCTATGTTAAACTATCTGGCAAGTGGCTGTGCAGAAGACTGGGGTTATGGCGAACAAACTACTAAGGGAAAAGTTTATGGATTTACGCCGGAGGTGGGTACTTCAACAGACGGGTTTTACCCGGCAGCATCCAGAATAATTCCATTGTGCAACTCCACTATTGTTATGAATAAAAACCTGATGAAAGTTTCTACAAAATATGGATTGGTAACACCAAATATACCGGCTACCTTTTCATCCACTAACGGAACGGTATCATTCAGTTTAAAAAATTACAGCATTTTACCCGCAAGCTATACAGTTGCATTATTGCCACTTACGCCCTATATTGTAAATGTGGATGCTCCAAAAATTATAGCAAGTTCGGTTATGTTTCAAACACAGAACGATGCATTTAACTTCACCTTAGATACTGCTACCCCTTATGGAACTAATATAGTTTTTGAAGTAAGTACTGATAATGGTTATCACATAAGAAGGGATACGATATCTATGCTTTATACTTGTACCGCTCCGGCTAATTTTTCAACCACAGGAATAACAACAAATTCTGCCAATATAAGCTGGGGAAATGTTGCAGGCGCAGTTGATTATTATGTTTCAACTAAAATAGCCTCCGCAACAGTATGGGATGCCGAAGTGCTGGTAACTGCTGCAACAAATACAATACTTACAGGTTTAACCCCTAATACAGCTTACAACTGGAGGGTTAGAACAGTTGATTGTCCCAATTATTCAACAGTCCAAAACTTTAGTACATTGGCCGTATGTGGTGTACCTGCGCCTGTTGCGTCGTCCCCTTCTATAAACAGTTTTATTGTATCATGGCCGGCCATATCGGGGGCAACATCTTATACAGTTCAAAGAAGATTGCAAGGAGCCACCACATGGACTGTATCAACAATTACAACGACATCTATATTGATCAATGGATTATCGCCCGGCAATACTTATGAATATCAGGTAAGTGCTACGTGCCCATCGGGGAACAGTGGCTTTTCTGCAGTGCAGACGATTAAAACCCTTACTGTAGTTTATTGTACTTCTAACGGCATCAATAACACAAAAGAATGGATTGACTATATTCAATTAGGTAACATAAGCCGAAATTCTGCTGCTGAACCAGGTGGGTATATTAATACAGGTGCATCTACCAATCTTATTCGTGGAGCTACTTATACCATTACATTCAGTGCAGGATTCAGTGCATCAATAATAAAAGAAAACTGGAAAATGTTTATTGATTATAATGTAGATGGTGATTTTAATGATGCAGGAGAAACCATTGTGAATACATCTAAAACAGGTGCAGGCAACTTTACTGCCACTTTTACTGTACCCACAAACGCACTATTATCAGGAACAACAATGCGTGTAAAAATGAGTCCCAAAGGTATCAGTAATGCATGCAACACTTTTAGTATCGGGGAAGTTGAGGACTACAACCTGACTATAACAAATGCAGCAACTGATTATAGCATTACAAATGGTGAAATTGTTTTAAAAAATACACGTGTATTGCAAAATCCATTTAAAAATCAGATTGATATTTTTATGGATCCGGCTAAAGAATATCAATCCGTAATTACCTTGCTAGACATGACAGGTAGGATTATATATTCCCGACAGATGAATAAAGCAGAAACGCATCATCAGATTAATACTACCGCTTTACAAAATGGCATTTATATGTTAATGATTCAAAATGGTTATCAAAAGAAGACATTTAAAATGATAAAGTAAACACAGGATTATTAAAGTGAAAATAAGGGCCAAAAAATGCCATCATTTTTCATTTATAATAGTGAATATTTCAGTTTGTACTATGGCTAACATTTGAGTTGTCATTTGGATCACTTCGACTTATTTTATGAAAATCCGGACTTTGAAAGGCAAGTGGCCGGGTTGCCAAATAAACATAAGTTAATTGCTTTACTTGTTCCGCTATTTACTTGTTTATAATTGGCTACATAACAAAAGTTTAGAAAATGGTTGTGTTTGGAAAAAATAAATTTTCAGTAACCCGTTTAAATTTCCGGTAACAAAATATTTCTCTGTTTATTTGCTGTAATAAATAATAAACGTGGGTCAAAAAAAACTTATCCGTTTCGCGGAATTAAAAACTTTTTCCAATGTGCTGGAATATCCGCAAGATATGAAAGGGCAATGGAAATCTTTTTTCAAAAACGATAATCCTATTGTGCTTGAATTGGCCTGTGGCAAAGGGGAATATGCTGTAGGTTTAGGCCGGTTACATAAGGATAAAAACCATATTGGCGTTGACCTGAAAGGGAACCGTATGTGGGTAGGTGCAAAAAAAGCTTTAGATGAGGAACTAAACAATGTTGCTTTTGTGCGTACGCAGATTGAAAAAATTGCAGACTATTTTGCCGAAGGCGAAGTATCAGAAATATGGATAACATTCCCCGACCCGCAATTACGCATCAGCAGGGCGAAGAAGCGACTGACTCATCCCCGGTTTTTGCGTTTGTATAAAAGTATTTTGGGAAAGCATGGCATTGTTCATTTAAAGACGGACAGCCCCGATTTATATAAGTTTACCAAACTTGTAGTCAACCTTTTTGATTTACCGTTGTTGCAGGATTATGAAAATGTGCAGCAACAGGCACCTGACAATAAAGACCTGCAAATAAAGACGCATTACGAAAGCCTGGACATTGCCCAAAGCGAACGTATACATTATTTGCAATTTGAGGTTAGCCAGCCTTTGCCCATAGAAACTGATGAACAACTAAAGAAAATATTGTTTGAGCAAGCAACTAATTGAACAGATAGATTTTTATTACAATGACAGCGGCTACGTGGTCTTTACTGAAAATTACCATGTTGACCGTGGCTACTGCTGTGGCAATGGATGCAAGCATTGCCCTTTTGATTTCGAAAGTGTTCCCGAACCGAAAAGAAGCGATTTGCTTCATAAGAAATATATTGCCAACAAAAAGGCTTAAAAGGCTCTTCCTTTAATTTATTATTTGTAATAAAAAACGTGCATCATTAAACTGATCGGTGATTTCTACTTGTAAATTGGATTTAGGTAAGTTGACTGGCAATATGAATTGTTTGACAGTACTCCCTCCACCATGGCTAAATGGAATAGTCATCAATATCTGCCCCATTTGATTGATTAACCGGATATCGTAATCACCTTTTGGCATGTCTTCAAATTTGAGGCAAAGCTTTCTATCTTTTACAGGATTTGGGAACACAGTAATCCCCGAAACCTCATTATTTATTTTCACTTTTACTACCGGGCTACATACCATTTCCCCGGATTGCCCAATGCTTTTTATGCGGTAATAATTGTCTCCTTTAAATCCGTTTTTATCAAGCCAATTGTATTTTGCATTGGAGCCGCTTATGCCATTTGGGGCTTGTTCATTTACCTTTTCAAAACCACGGTCATTAGTTGATTTTTCTACTTCATAGTGATGTATGTTTTGCTGATTACCAACTTGCCATTCCACCATTATGTTGTCACTATTTTGTTGCCAGGCTTTTATACTTTTAAGATTTAGAGGCAATACTTGACCTTGAAAAAATACTAAACGGAAACGATCTGGTGATGACGAAGTTGTATCTACCGTAATATTGAATGGGTATTCAGTATTGCCATTCAAATCAATAGGCACGCTTGTATTGGTATGGGTATCTTCAAACCTTCCTGCCAATCCCGTACTGTTGAGTTCTTTTGTTTCGAAAACCAATTTGTAGGAATGATTGGGCTTTAGGTTTTCCATTCTGTAAAAAACTGTGTCGCCAGTGTTGATAGGTTTGCGCTGCTCTACCACCAGTGTTTGTCCGGCTTTGGCCATGCCAAAGTTTTCTCCAAAATTCTTCACTTTTTGCGCATCGCTTGCATTTACATCGTTGCTAAAACTGCTGTCGAAAAGTACCATTGTTCCGTCGGCAAGTTTATCACCCAAAGGATCTGTTGCCATCAAGTTGGTCATGATGTATGCTGAAAGACTTGTTTCCCTTGACACATTGCTGCTGCCTGCAACTTTGCAATTCTCATTGAACTGAATACTACCAGCACCACCTGTAGCATGCGCCAAAAATGCCTGGCCGGATTGAATGGTATTCATCACACTTCCACCGGCACCATAACTGCCAGCACCGGGTGTAATAATGTAATTGCTGCCTGTCCAGGTAAGCGTTTGGAATGCACCTAACCCATACGTACCACTGATTTTAGGATCCCATAAGTAAAATACCCTGTCGGCATTACCACCCAACAATAGATTTCTTAAGTCAATGGCAGAAGCATAGGGATTACCTAATGCTGCATTTTTATTGGCACTAATGCTAAGCGGTGTGGTGGGGTAGTTGCCTGTCTTCAGCGCTCCCTTTGTGCTTAGAGTTGTGTAATTAGTAATATTATTTGCCGGTGTCGCATTTCTATCGCCCCGAAGAAAAATCATGTAACCCCTGTCTGATGCAATGCCTGTTGAAGTGGTATTGCTTGTAACACCTTCCCAAAAACCAGCTGAAGTATTGTGGCTAAGTAGAGAGTTTCCATTAGTTACGGCATCATAACCTAATGCCAATGCATTGGGCAAGCTACTGGTAATGCAAGTTCCAACATTAGTGGATCCCACCACACCGGGTACCAGACTATTTTGCCAGCTTGCATTTATAGATTGAGTGGTATTGGTAGGAATGGAAAGCAACCGCCACCTGCGTGTTGGCATGGATGGCATATATCGCTCTACCGTTACTTTGCCGCTGAAGGGATTTGCTATTCCAGTTAAATTTCCAACACGACCAGTAGCAGTACTTGTACTGCGAATAATTAAATTGTCTTGAGTAGCTAAGGTTGTTGAAGCTCCATTAATCTGTAAAGTACCATTGACCCGCAACCCGTTCCCAACAGTTGCTTCAATAGCCGCAGAACGACTGAAAGTAACATCTCCAAATTCTGTAAAAGCATTGGCAAATTTCAATGCATTGGTTATACCAGTTCCTGCTACAATCAGGTTTGGTAAGTTGGTTGTGGTTTCATCAGCACCACCGCCAATAGTCCCACTACCATTATTGTTCAGAAAGTTGCCATTGATAGTCATCGTTTGATTGTTTGCTATCTGCAATGAACCATTGGACAAAGTTGTGACGCCATTGAACGTGACATTGTTGCCTAAGATTACTTTGCCTGATGATGTCCTGTTTAGTGTGAAGTCTTTGAAAGCATTGGTAGTGCCGGGTATGGATTGATCAAAGAATAATGTTCCGGCATCTCCTGAACCTGTTATGGCAAGGCTTGCATTGCTATTGCCTGCACTTAAATATCCCGCCGTTCGTGAAATAGCCCCACTTAGTGTAAGTGTTTGTAAAGTTGAAGGAGCAAAACTGACTGTGCCATTGGCCAATGAAAAATTACCCGAAAAAGTGGCGGCATTTCCAAGGGTAATACCACCAGAAGAAACACGGTTTAGTGTGAAATCGGAAAATGAATTTGTTGTTCCCGGCGTTGTTTGGTCAAAGTAAATTGCACCTGCATTGCCCGTGCCTGTAAATGCCAGGCTTGCACCGGAGCCACCTGATTTTAAAAGTCCTGTTCCGCTTACTAAACCTGTGATTGTTAATGTAAGTGTTGAAGCAGGGATTAGTGTTATTTTTCCGCTGTTGTTCAGGTTATTAATTGCAACTGAATTAGTAATGCTATAGTCCACTCCACTCGCAATTGTAACAGTACCTAACAAGCCCGGCGAGGGAGAAATAAGTTCTGCACCATTCGTACCTGAAGTATTAATAGTGACATTTACTACATCAGCAGCCGAACTACCAAAAGCAATAGTTGTTGGCACCAATGCTACTGTGGTAGTTGAGTTTTTATAGATCGTTGAGCCATTTGCCATTATA
>JANPGE010000127.1:0-2859 GCA_031423805.1 Segetibacter sp.
TTGCTCCGCAATCAATTGAACCTTCTCTTGCTTAAATTCTTTGCTGAAATGACGCATTTGCCTAAGTTTTATTTTCATAAATTTACCATTTGTGAAAAGTTATTAACCAAACTTGGCGTCAACGTATATCATGAGAGATCAATTTGTTTTCGTTTGCTTTTGCATGTCTTTCAATATTTCCATAATCTTATCTAATTTTTCTACTTCAATTGTAGCCAGTTGTTTTTGTAGTGCTTCTATTTCCAGCTTGGCATCTATATTGGTTTGATAATCAGCAGAAGCCTGCACTCTGTCCCTGTCGTTTTGCCTGTTTTGTGCCATCATTATTATAGGTGCAGCATAAGCAGCCTGCGTTGAAAACAATAGGTTCAACAGTATAAACGGATATGGATCCCAATGCATAATAATGCCTGTAACATTAAGTCCCATCCATATAATTACAATTATTGTCTGAATTATGATAAAACGCCAGGAACCCATTCCAACAGCAACACTATCTGCCAAACGCTGACCAAAGGTGGAGGTTTCTAAATGCTTATCGTGCCACGTTTTATTTTTTGACATTTATTTTAATTTAAAAATCAGCGTAAAAAAATAGAAAATTTGTGAACTAAAAAAACCAGTCCCGAACATGATTAAGCTCACGAAGTAAGATGACCTGTATCATCTTCAAATATAAGTATAAGGTTTTTCTTTGAGATGAAAAATTATAACCTGCAAATTTGCAACTCCAATATTGAATGGAAATTGATGGGTTGGGGTATTTCGCAACAATTATATTTTTTATGGTTGCAATGATTAATAGAGGAGAAATATCCGATTGATAATTGTTAAAAGTTTTTTTGGAAAACTGAAATAGCAATTAAAAAATTTGTAATTTCCATTTTAGTAATTTAACTGCAACCACACTACAAAATGAGCCCTGCTGAATGGAACGATACCCGAAAGGAATATAATGTGGATGAATCCGGTAGTTTAAAACTTGCCAAAGTAACAAGTGAATTAAAAAAGAAAAGTTTTGAAAAGAAGGATATCCTTGAGATGGTTTTCAAAACTATTGGTGTGTTTGCAATTGGCTTACCCATTTACATGGTTTCTATTCAGCAAAAAGCAGCAATAAACGGACAACGGGCAACACAACAGTCAGACATCATTATTAATACCGCTACGGAGTTTAAAGTAATTGAAAATTTTCCCGCATCAAATGCAAAATTTATAAGTTCACAGGATCGGCTTAGTAATGAACTTTCTACAAAGATTTCTTTATTTTTTAATGATGACATTAACCATCAACTTGAAACTGTTAATGAAACCATTGCACTCTATGGTTTAGTAAGCCGCAACGCTCAAATATGTACATCCCTTGTTGACTTTGAAAATGAACTTGGCGGTTATCTTGGCTCTTTAGATAAATTTATAACTAAAAATGATATTGACAAAGAGCAACATCAACAGCTTGATACAATTGAATCGTTGTTTGCTGATCTGCTTATGGTAAACAAAGAGCTTGATAATTGGAAAATCAATTCTACATTAAGTGATTCCGTGGCAAATAAATTGTTTATAAAAACAATAGCGCTTAATAAAAAAACATTTAACCAGCATTGTTCCATAAAAGATTCATGTAAAACTGTTATTGTTTCTTCAGGTGAAACATCCCCAAAAATAATAAACAGTTGCCAAAATATTAATGATTTGCTGGATCACTTAAATAACCCCGGTAATTTGGAAACAAACGATGTAAAAAAAGAATACCAATATTTACAATCCGAATTTTTGAAGGTGCTGGAAAAGGCCTGTAAACAGTTTATAAAGAATATGAAAAGCTCCAACAAGTTGATGGACGGATAAGTGCCGGATCATTTATACAAAACCAAATTGCTTAATGAAATAATAACCTTTCCATGAAATTTCCTATTGCGATAATGATATTGAACTTACTTGTACTAAGGTATGTTGACTGCAATTCGCAGTGTAACACTAAGTTTTCACCTATTGGTTTTAAGAAGAAGACAGAGAAATTGGATACGCAGGCAAAAGCAAATCTAGAAAACGCTGCAAATAAAATAAAACAGCATCCTGAATGTAATGTAAAAGTAATTGGGTATGGTGCCGATTCAAAAATAGCACAGCAATTAAGTTGGAGTAGGGTAAATGCTGTGATCAGGTATTTAATTGAGGGAGTTGGTATTTCACCAAATCGTTTTGTTTTTATTTATGGAGAAACAGGCAATCCAAACAAAGTAGATTTATCGACCACAAATGAAGCAGGGACAAATACTCAACCCGCCCCACATCCTAATTATCGAAACAGAGATTGACCATAAAACACACTTTGAATTCATTTGAACCCCTGCCGGGGTTCTGAATCCTTAAATATTTGTATTGCTACAAATATTCAACTCCTGCCGGAGTTGGTTGGTATGGGGATTAAACGAAAACATGAATTTTGTTTTCATTCTCCGGAGGAGATAAATAATTGTAAAGAAAATTAGTGAATGAATTTTAAGAACTCCTGCCGGAGTTGGTTGATCTGTGGATTAAACGAAAACATGAGGTTTGTAGTTATTCTTCGGAGGAGATAAATCTTGTCTACACAATATCATTTTGTTGAACCCCGGCCGGGGTTCTGAATCCTTAAATATTTGTATTGCTACAAATATTCATCTCCTGTCGGAGTTGGTTGGTATGTGGATTAAACCCTAACTCCGCTATTTTAGGTAGTCTATTTTAATAGACTTGAAGAGGTCGGTATTTTTCTTTGTGATTTCTGATAATATCCAGGAATCGCCTATTTTGAGTTTGTAAATAGATTTGCTGATCTCAATAATATCTTTGGGTGAGTACTTGCCAAGTTTT
>JANPGE010000128.1:0-13679 GCA_031423805.1 Segetibacter sp.
AACGAAGAATTATCTAATTGTCCATCGGCTTTATCAGCAGCTTTTTTGGCGAAAACATACTCGGCAATGGGTATTGCAGCAACTGTAAACAACAGTAATGTTGCCCCTAGATAAGGCATTGCAATTGTGAGTGCAATTTCCAATAATAAGACAATCAGTTTAGCTAAAGGACTCAAACTAAGATCTACATCTACATCAAATTCCATTAAGCCGTTTTTGTTGGATGGTATTAATCTTATGCGTAGATTGAAATCTGGATCGGGCAGATTGTTCAAAGCATATTCACCATGAATGTCTATGACCAAAACATTGGTAAATTGTATTGGCCCATTATTGACTTGCTTAGTTTCTGCATAGATGCTTACGCCTTTTATTGAACCAATTTCCTCGTCGCCATCCATCAAAGGATAGTGGTATTCTGTTGTTGAATTTTCTTTTAAGACAGCCATTTGTTGAAACAGATTTTTGGCCAGCTTGCTAAATGATGCCTGCGGAATTCCAAAAGCCATTTTAGAATCCTTCGGAAGAAAATTTTGTGCATCGTCCACACTTCCCCTTTGATCAAAAAGATCTGTTTTGTCAGGCCCTTTTTGCAATACAAGATTAATGTACACACCAATAGCTGCGGGTGTTTCATCTTCTGCGGGAAATATTTTTATGTCAATGCCCTGCAAAGCACCATTACCTGCCATAGAGAAAGGAGCCTCCCTGTCTATCTGCTCTTTCATTTGTGCAAGTGTATCCTCCTTTGAAAAAACAGGGTCGCCGTTTTCATCATGAAATGAGGCAGCAGCATTGATAAGGTCACCATTGATATCAAGCAGCTCAACTTTTAATTTTATATTCCTGATTAATCCATCTTCTGAAGGTGTGTCGTGTGAAAGTCCCAATTTTATATCCAGGTTCATTGACAGCACGTTTTCAATCTGCTTCTTAATTTTAGCAGGATTGTTAGTATCAGTTATGATACTTGGATATACCTTAACCCGTATGTTAGCACCAAGCTCATTATCAGTTAAAATGGTAACGTTGAACTCATCTTCTTGTTCAGAATAAACGGTGGTTACTAAATCAAGGAAAGGGTGCTCGTTGCCCACAAAATCAGGATGAACAGGGTAAAGCCTTTTTTCATTGAGTTCTTCAGGCGGGTGAGTAAAGGTGTGATCTGTTTTAATAACATTGCCAAAACTGTCTTTTGTTTTTGATATACTGAACCATGGAAGTGTTCCTGTTTCCATAGAGGTAAGCAACAGGTACTTAATGTAATCCTCCCCCATCAGCATTTCGATATCGAAACCCGATGTGATTTTGTCTTGAGCAATCATAAGCGTGGTTTTTAGAAAGTTTGGTTTACGAATATAAGAATTTATTGCGGCAGACAGGGTTAAATTCTTAAGCTACATTTAGCATAAAGACTTGAAAAAATGTTCTAAACATTGAGTGTATAGGTTTTTCAAACCCATACATTTACAAACAAGTCTATAAATATATTCAATCACACGAATGAACCGTCCAGGTAAAATATTATCAGTCTACTTATTTTTTCTCATATTTATTTTTGCTTGTACTGAAAGTGATAAAACAGGCGCTACTAAGTTTGTAATAATTGACATTCAGCCATACGAAGGATTTTCCTATGAGATGGTAAAACAAGTAGCAAACCAAATAAAAAGCATTTATCCTTATGTAACTATTCAACCCGAAATTTCATTACCTATTTCATCATTTTATCCTCTACGCAATAGATATAGGGCAGATAGCATTATAAGAATTTTGGGAAGCAGCACTGCTGTGGGACATGTTACTATTGGGCTAACAAATAAAGATATCAGTACAACAAATGGGAATGTAAAAGATTGGGGCATTATGGGACTAGGATTTCGTCCGGGAAATGCATGTGTTGTATCAACATTTCGTTTAAAAAAAGAAAACCTTAGCAGTCAATTTTACAAAGTATGTGTTCATGAACTTGGTCATACTGCGGGTTTAAATCATTGTTCTGAAAGAACCTGCTTTATGAGAGATGCTGAAGGTGGTAACCCTATTGATGAAGAAATTGAATTTTGTGATAAGTGCCGCGAAGTACTTATTAATAAGGGATGGAAAATAAAAGAAAATTCAGGTAAACAAAAACTTAATAAATATTTCTAAAATAGTTTAATCTCTATCTAACTCAAACCCCATCCCCACCCTCAAAGCTTTATTATAATTCTCCTGGTCAAACATATATAAAACCGGTGCTTTATGTGCTACTCCCTTTTTGGTATCTTCCAGTTTTTTTAAAATTTTCGTGGCCATTATTTTGCGTTGAAAATTGCGCCTGTCGAGCTTTTTGTTAAGTATGGTTTCATACAACCTTTGCAACTCCGGCATGGTAAATTTTTCAGGCAAAAGATTGTAACCAATAGGTTTATAATTAAGATTAATCTGAAGTTCCTCCAAGGCTGTTTCTAAAATTTCCCTATGGTCGAGAATCATATCAGGCAGCGTATGAACATTAAACCATTCACAGGCAGCATCAAATTCATCAGGTGTAGGCTGCACTTTGGTAAAATCAACCAGGGCCGTATAACCAACACTTAAAAACCTTTCAAACATCCAACTGTATTTCATTTCTACTCCAACATTTTTAAGAAACTGTTGGTTTATGGCTCTTGTTGACCGCTCCGGTCTGCTGAACACATGAAATTGGTGCATATAAATTTCATCTAAAGCTGTTCGGTTTTTTAATATTCTTTTCGCCGAATCATCCATGTGTTCTTCTTTAAGAATAAAACCACCCGGCAAAGCCCAAATGCCTGCATACTTAGCTTGTAACAGCAATACTTTTAATTCATTTTCATGAAAGCCAAAAATGACACAATCCACAGAAATATTTCTAAGATATATTTCGTGCCCTTTGCTATAATGATTCTTAATTTCTTTTTCAAAACTCATCAGGCTAAAATTAGTTCTACTTTTTTCACAAAAATAAAAATTGGCAAAAATAAAAAAATGCAATATCATTGTGTCTTAATGACACAATGATAACAATTAAACTTGTCAAAATGAAAAAATTAATGGTTTGTGGTACAATGATTATTATAGGTCTTGTAGCCAATGGTCAAAATGATAATGTTACCAGGGCAAAAGCATTGGTAAGCAAAATGACTACTGAAGAAAAAGTTAGCCTATTGGTGGGTAAGGGCATGAAAATTCCCGGAATGGATAATGCTGCACAAGGAGCTAATGGAACGGGTGTAGGTCAAACCATGGATAAAGTAGAGGGTGCAGCGGGTACAACTAATGCAATTCCAAGATTGGAAATTCCTTTAACAGTTGTGGCGGACGGCCCTGCAGGTTTGCGTATAGACCCCACAAGAAAAACCGATCGCCGTACTTATTATGCTACAGCATGGCCTGTCGCAACTTTGTTGGCTTCTACCTGGGATACAAAATTGGTGCAAAAAGTAGGCGAAGCAATGGGCAACGAAGTAAAGGAATATGGTGTAGATGTTATTTTAGGTCCGGGATTAAACATTCACCGCAACCCATTGGGTGGAAGAAATTTTGAGTATTACTCGGAAGATCCCCTGATTTCCGGTAAAATGACTGCTGCTATGGTCAATGGTATACAGTCCAATGGTGTAGGCACTTCCATTAAACATTTTGCTTTAAACAATCAGGAAAGCAACAGGAATACCGTAAACACAATTGTAAGCGAAAGAGCAATGCGTGAAATTTACCTGAAAGGATTTCAGATAGCAGTAAAAGAATCCAATCCATGGACGGTTATGAGTTCTTATAATAAACTAAATGGAACCTATACATCAGAAGAGTATGATTTGCTTACAACTATTTTAAGAAAAGAATGGGGATTTAAAGGATTAGTAATGACAGACTGGTTTGGTGGAAAAGATGCTGTTGCCCAAATGAAAGCCGGTAACGACCTTTTAATGCCCGGAACACCTCAACAAACTAAGGAGATTTTAGAAGCAATTAAAAATGGTAAGCTTGACATAAAAGTAATAAATGAAAACGCTGAACGCTTTGTTGCTTATGCTTTGGGCACTCCTTCAGCTAAGAATTATGCCTATAGTAATAAACCTGATTTGGCTGCACATGCAATTGTTGCACGTACTGCAGCTGCAGACGGCATGGTATTGCTAAAAAATGATAATAAAACTTTGCCTTTTGGCAAGCAAACAAAAACTATTGCCACTTTTGGTAATACTGCTTATGATTTTATTTCAGGAGGCACCGGTAGCGGAGATGTTAATGAGGCATATACCATTTTCTTGGTGCAAGGGTTATCTAATGCCCGCTATAAGGTTGATGAAGAATTAAAGGAATTATATACCGGTTATATTGATGAAGAAAGTGCGAAGCATCCTAAGAAAGGTTTTTTTGAGGAGTTTATGAATCCAACTCCCCGTGCTACAGAACTAAAAGTAGCAAAGGATTTATTTATAAAAAAAGCAGCAGAAGCAGATGTTGCACTTATAACCATAGGAAGAAATGCGGGTGAAGGATCTGATAGAAAGGTGAACAACGATTTTAATTTGTCTGATGCTGAAATAAAGTTGATTAACAATGTGAGTGATGCATTTCATGCTGCTAATAAAAAAGTTGTGGTGGTACTGAATGTTGGAGGTGTAATAGAAGTTGCAAGTTGGAGAGATAAAGCAGATGCCATATTACTTGCATGGCAACCCGGTATGGAAGCCGGCAATGCAGTAGCCGATGTAATTAGCGGGGTTGTGAACCCTTCAGGCAAATTGGCGACAACCTTTCCTGTACAGTATTCAGATGTCCCATCCGCTAAAAGTTTTCCCGGAAAAGAATTTCCTGAACAGGCTACTACAGGTATGTTTGGCATGAGAGTAGTACCCGCAGAAGTTACTTATGATGAAGGTATTTATGTTGGCTATCGTTATTACAATACGTTTAATGTTAAACCTGCTTACGAATTTGGTTATGGTTTGAGCTATACCAATTTTTCTATTGACAATATTAAAATGAGCAGCCCTTCTTTTAATGGAAAAATAACAGTGTCTGTAAACGTAACCAACAAAGGAACAACTGCAGGTAAAGAAGTAGTTCAATTGTATCTTAAGGCACCTTCTGCAAAACTTACCAAACCTGAACAGGAATTAAAAGCATTTGGCAAAACAAAACTGTTACAGCCCGGTGAAAAAGAAATTATCAGTTTCACAATAAACTCAGATGCTTTAGCTTCATTTGATACCAAAAGCACTTCATGGATTGCAGAGGCAGGAAAGTATGAAGTGAGAATTGGTGCATCATCATTAGACATTAAACAACGTGCAGTATTTACTTTAGCTTCTGCTATTGTTGTAGAAAAATGTAATAAAGTATTGGTTCCGCAGGTAGATATAAAGGAATTGGTGAAATAGAATTATGATGTTCTTATAACAATGAAACAACTCATTGTGCTAACAAAAGGGGATTGGCCAAAAGCCTCCCCTTTTGTTATTTACTAAATAAACCAAGCAATGTTATAATAGGAAGTATGCAACTAATGTCATTTGAAAATATGATTTACATCAACTTTACCTCAAGTGTTTTTATTTCTCATTTAAAGTTTTTATCTTGTGGTAACTCTTTCAAATATCCTTTGCTAAAACCCAAACTGATGATTTTATTGACACAAAAAAAGACATTTATGAAAAGGATGAAAGTACCAATTCTGTTGCTTGCTGTGCTTGCTTTTCAGCCTGGCCAGGCACAATTTCTTAAAAAGTTGAAGGACAAAGCTAAAGAAGCTGTCAGCAAAACAATTACTCCCGGCAGTTCTGAAAAACCAACTGATAATTCATCAACAGAACAAAATCAGGGAAATTCAGGTAATAACAATAGTGGAGGAAGGCCGACAAACCGTGGTGGTGGTGGCCTTAAAAACACCACGCCTCCTGATGTCAATCAACAGATTACAGATGCTTCAACATCTTATTCAACAGCAAAATATAGTGATGCCCGTTATTCTATTCAGCAGGCATTGGTTGGGGTAGAAATACAATTGGGAAGAGAGATTTTAAAATCACTTCCAAGCCCTGTAGTTGGTTTACAAAAAGATACCACCCAAGACAAAGTAACAAGTACACAATGGGGCTGGAATAATTTAACTATTCAACGTATTTACTCCGATCAGCGTGACAAGCAACTGACTGTTACAATAGGCAATAATCAACTCTATTCCGGTATGGTGAATATGTATTTTAATAACGCCTATGGCATACAGGCCGATGCCAATAACCAAAATGTAAAACAGGTTAAAGTAAAAGGCAATAAAGCTATTATAGAATACAGTGATAGCAAGGGTTACACATTAATAGTTTCGTTGGGGCAGTCTGCCATGATAGTCTGGGAATGCATAAATTTTGCCGACGAAAATGAAGTAATGAATGCCGCCAACACTTTTGATGTTGAAGGCATAAAGAAAAGCCTGGGAGAACAATAATTCAACACTAAAACTATTACAATTATGAAAGCTATTATAATAACTATTTGTCTTTTTTCAATAAGCCTTTTTTCATTTTCGCAAGGCGATTTTAATAAACAAATTGCTACAGCAAAAACATCTTATGCAGCAGGAAAACTGGAAGATGCACATTTTGCACTACAACAGGCTTTGCAGGAATTGGATCTTATCATTGGTAAGGAAGTTTTAAAAATGATGCCAATGAAATTAGACACCTTGAATGTAAATAGCCGTGAAGACCATGTAACTGCAAATTCTGGTTTTATTGGCACAACCATACACCGCAGCTACGGTGCCAAAGGAAAAGCATCAGTAGAAATCATCAGCAACTCACCTATGATAAGTTCACTAAATGCATTTCTGAATATGCCCATGTTAGGTGGTATGATGCGGGATGAAAAAACCAAAATAGTAAAAGTACAAGGCTATAAATCAAGACTTGAAAAGCAAAACGACAATGCAGATGGCAAACCCAGTTACGATTTGCAAATACCTTTCAACGGCGCCTTAATGACCTTTAAAACCAGTGGTATGGATGAAGATGAAGTTTTACGACTTGTCAATACTTTTCCATTGCAGGATATTGCGAAGTTGATACAGTAAAATAATTTTGATTTTTTTATTTTATAGTCAAGTGGGGTTCACTATAAGTAATCCCACAATCTTTTAAGTAATCCTACTTTAAGTGAATAATTCCTTAGGTTTAATTAAAAAGAATGCCAAAATCTGTATATTTTTTCATCTTCATTTTTGATTTCACTGAACGTTTCCCAGATATCACTACCTTAACTGTCAAATCATACAACTATGCACCGCAGATCATTTATACGTAATACAGGGCTTACTATTGGTGCTTTAACACTATCCCAACAACAATTGTTTGCAAAATTATTTGCTGACCCTTCCTACAAAATGAAGGTGTTGCGAAATGATATTGGTATCTTTTCAGAAAAGGGTGGCACTATTTTATACATGGTCAACAAAGGTGGAATCGTGGTAGTAGATGCACAGTTTCCTGATAGTGCAACACATCTGATAACGGAATTAAAAAAGCAAACGGAGCAGCCATTTGAGCTACTCATAAACACACATCACCACGGTGACCATACCAGCGGAAATATTGCCTTTAAAGACCTTGCAAAGCATGTGGTTGCTCATACCAACAGCAAAGTAAATCAACAGGCTGCTGCCGTAAAACAAAAGAAAGAGGACAAGCAATTATATCCTGATATCACATTTGATGATACCTGGAAAAGTAAAGTAGGCAAGGAAAAAATTAAGGCACATTATTTTGGTGCAGGCCATACCAATGGCGATGCTATTATTCATTTTGAACATGCCAATATTGCCCACATGGGTGATTTGGTTTTTAACCGGCGACATCCTTACATAGATCGGTCTGCAGGTGCCAATATTAAAAATTGGATCACCGTGCTTGACAACACAATTTCAACTTTTGACAATGATACCATTTTTATTTTTGGCCATGCACTTGACCCCGAAAAAGTAACCGGGAATAAAGAAGACATTAAGGCTTTTCAAAACTATCTTACCAAAGTCCTGGCATTTGCCGGATCTGAATTCAAGGCTGGTAAGAGTAAAGAAGAATTTATAAAAAACAAAACTATACCTGAAGAAACAGAATGGAGTGGAGATGGAATAGAAAGACCACTTACAGCTGCATATGAAGAAGTAAGTGGTCTGTAATGATGTTAATTTTCCGAATCAACTTTTCTTATTGTCAACCACCACAAGGGCAATTCCTGCTACTATTATTACCCCTCCAACCCAAATGGGCCAACCAATAGATTTCTTTTCTTTTTTGTTGACTTCAAGCGGTCCTAAATCAACCACTTTTTTTTCTGTAGTAAAATTTACATTCGTAAATATCAACATCAATATTCCAATAATAATCAAAACAATTCCTGCATTTTTCATAATACCTTTTTGTGAAACTCTTTAAAATTATTATGCCACACCCACAAGATGTATGAAGTGATTACAAGATTCACAAACTTCAGTGCACTTTATGATGTAAGTTAATAACCCATCAATCTTCTAATGCCTTTTCAATTCTTTTATCAGGAATCAACCACATAACAGATACAACAAAAAACAAAAATCCGGCAAATAATGAATTAACATATAAGGCTACAGGTATAGCAGAAATATAAAGAATCATTGACCACACTAATTTCCATTTAGACTCCCGATCTATTGTTTTTAAAGTCGATTCGTCATAATGTTTTGCAATGCTTTTTTGCAAAATGGCAAATGAAATTCCACAAAGACATGCCAGTAATGCATAAGTTGCTACCGTATGTTTTTCAAAATGATTTTCACCCATCCATGCGGTGGCAAAAGGTATTAACGATAGCCAAAAAAGCAGATTTAAATTGGCCCACATAATAGAAGGTTTTACTTTCTTAACGGTATGTATTAAATGATGATGATTGACCCAATAAATTGCAACAAACAAATAACTCAATGCATAGCTTATTATTTTAGGTATCAATGGCCGTATATCCGAAATATAGTTTGTTCCATCAGGCGCCTTCATTTCCAGCACCATAATGGTGACAATGATGGCAAGTACACCATCGCTAAAAGCTTCTAATCTTGTCTTTTCCATTATTTAAATATTTACAACAGATTCAAATAGTTATTTCGGTAAATTTATATTTGGGTTGATCTTTTCCCATTGAACCCAAAAATCAAGCTGATTTCAATACTCACATCCACTCATTTTTTTAATGAAAAATGTCTTTCATCCACTAATATAGTGTTTCAAAATAGTTTTGAGTTGTATTTTACCTAAAACTCCATTTTCTTCACTACATTTATCCTTACTTTTTTATTAAACATAATATTGCCACATGAAATATGCTCCTGTGAAAAATTATATCAACGGTCAGTTTGTTGATGCAAGTACAAGCCGTACCCTTCCTGTCATTTCTCCTTTGGATGGAAACGTGTTGTCGGAAGTGCCAATGAGTTCCAATGATGATTTAACTAAGGCTGTTGAAGCTGCCCGTGAGGCATTTCACAAATGGTCGAAGACGCCGATAAAAGAACGTGTTCAGGTTTTTTTTCGATACAAAACTTTGTTGGAAAAAAATATGAAAGAACTGGCTGAACTGGTGCAGGAGGAAAATGGCAAAACATATAGCGAAGCTGTCGCGGAAATAGAGAAAAGTATTGAACTAACAGAGTTTGCAACTTCTCTACCCCAACTAGTTACCGGCGAACTGCTGGAAGTTAGCCGTGGCGTAGAGTGCCGTACCGAACATGTGCCTTTGGGTGTGGTGGCGAGTATAGTTCCCTTCAATTTTCCTAGCATGGTGCCAAATTGGACCATGCCAAACGCCATAGCTCTGGGTAATTGTATGATTATGAAACCATCTGAAAAAGTTCCCTTAAGCTGTGGCCGTATTGCAGAACTTTTGAAAGAAGCCGGTCTGCCTGATGGTGTATTCAACATTGTACATGGTGATGTGGAAATAGTAGAAGCCATTTGTGACCATCCGGGTATTGAAGCAATATCATTTGTAGGAAGTACAAAAGTTGCAAAAATCGTGTATAGTCGTGCTACAAAAAGTTACAAGCGATGTTTGTCACTAGGCGGTGCTAAAAACCACCTGATGGTGATGCCTGATGCTATTCCGACTATGACCGCACAAAATGTAGCTGCAAGCATGAGTGGCTGTGCAGGACAGCGTTGCATGGCTGCATCTGCAATGGTAGGTGTAGGAAATGTTGAACACATCATTGCCAAAATTTGTGATGAAGCCCGTAAGATTGTTCCGGGTGAAAACCTTGGTGCGGTGATTAATAAAGAAAGCAAAGACCGCATAGAAAAATACATAACAGAAGCGGAACAACAAGGTGCCAAAATATTAGTTGATGGACGTAATACTATTGTAAAAGGTAAAGAGAATGGCACTTACGTTGGCCCTACAGTAATAGATTTTGTCAAGCCCGATATGGCTGTCGCCACCGAAGAAATTTTTGGACCTGTTATCAGCATTATGCGTACAAATACAGTGGATGAAGCATTGGAAATTGAAAATGCAAACCCTTACGGAAATGCTGCTTCGGTATTTACTCAAAATGGTGGTGTTGCACGTTATGTAATTGAAAAATCCAGCGCCGGCATGATTGGTGTAAATGTTGGCGTACCGGTGCCCCGTGAGCCTTTCAGCTTTGGTGGATGGAATGAAAGTAAATTTGGTGTAGGTGACATAACCGGAAAAAGCTCTATTGAATTCTGGACCAAACTGAAGAAGTCAACTGTGAAATGGAATGCAGAAGCGGGTGTGAATTGGATGTCGTAGATTTTTATTTCACATAAAGGCACTAAGAAGACAAAGAACACAAAGATGGGTATTCGTTGTATCGCTGTATTCGTTGCGTTCTTTGTGTGAAACAAAACTAAGTTGTAAAACAAAAAATAATAAATCATGTCAGAAACACAAACATTGTCAGAAACACAGGAGATTGTTCAGGACAATCTGGACTATACACTGTTTTCGTGGAGCAAACAAAAAGGCATTAACCCTATAGCTGTAAAATATGCAGAAGGGGTTTATCTATACGACTACGATGACAAACGCTACATAGATTTTTCATCGGGATTGATGAATGTAAACATTGGTCACGGCAACCAAAGAGTTACCGATGCAGTGGTAAAGCAAATGCAGGAAGTCGCTTATGTTACACCAAGTTGCGTAACGAAAGTTCGTGGTGAGTTGGGCAAAAAAATTGCCTCCATCACTCCCGAAGGCATGAGCAAAACATTGTTCACCGTTTGTGGCGCAACGGCTATTGACAATGCTATTAAACTGGCAAGATTATATACAGGCAGACATAAAATTGTTTGTAAGTACAGGGCTTTTCATGGCGCATCTTATGGAAGCATGAGCGCCGGAGGCGACCCACGCAAACTACCTGCAGACAGCCAACAGGCACCCAACTTTGTGCATGTAGAAGATCCGTTTTGCTACCGTTGCCCTTTTGGTCAAACGTTTGGTAAATGTCAATACGAGTGTGTAAGCCATGTGCAACGAGTGATAGAATTTGAAGGACCTCAAAACGTAGCAGCTATATTAATGGAAGGCGAAAGCGGTAGCAGTGGTTGCATCAAATATCCACCTGAGTATTTTAAAAAATTGCGTGCCTTTTGCGATAAGCATGGCATTCTGCTTATTGTAGATGAAGTGATGAGCGGTTGGGGCAGAACAGGCAAATGGTTTGGTTTTGAAAACCACGGCATAGTGCCAGACATGATTGCAACTGCCAAAGGAATTACCAGCGGTTACCTGCCTTTTGGCGCCTTGATGGTGAGCGACAAAATAGCAAAGCACTACGATGATAATGTATTGTGGTTGGGCCTTACCTACTCTGCACATGCAGTCGGCTGTGCTGCTGCATTGGAAACCCTAAAGATTTACGAAGACGAAAACCTGATTGAAAATGCTGCTGAAATGGGCAGATACATTGATGAGCAGGTTGAATTGCTGAAAGCTAAACACCCAAGCATTGGGGATTTTAGAAACACAGGTCTGTTAGGTTGTATTGAACTGGTAAAAAACAGGGATACCAAAGAACCGATGGCACCATTCAACGCAAAGCCAGATGAAATGGTGGTGATGAATAAGGTTGCCGCTAAAATTAAGGAGTTGGGCATGTATACCTTTGTTCGTTGGAACTATATTTTCATTGCACCACCGCTCTGCATAACCAAAGAGCAAATAGATGAAGGCCTGGCAATTATCAGCGAAGCAATTAAAATTGCAGATGAATCAATTGCTTAAAAATCAATCCTTCAATAACTTTTCCTGTAGTTCGAAATGAGTAAAAAAGAAATCAAAACCATACTGATTGCCGTTGTTGTAACCATTGCTTCGGGAGTTTTGTATTACACACATGCCAACGCAGTTTTAAGTTTTGCTGTAACAGCATTGGCACTGGCTTTTGTCGCGATGATAGTTGGCGATGCCACAGAGCAACTGGGAAGCCGCATGGGACCTGGTGCTACAGGAATATTACAATCAGCTCTGGGCAACCTGCCCGAGTTATTTGTTTGCATATTTGCACTTCGTGCCGGGTTAGATAAGGTGGTACAGGCCGCATTGGTAGGTTCAATTTTGGGCAATTCATTATTGGTATTTGGTTTAGCGCTATTAGTCGGTGGATTAAAAAATGGCACCCAAACTTTTCATTCGGGTCCTCCCAAAATGATAGCAACTTTAATGCTGCTGGCTTTTGCAGCTTTAGCCATTCCCACACTTGCACATGAGCTACATACACCTGCCGAAGCGCATATACACAGACTTGATATTATAGTGGCTATTGTGCTATTGATAGTATTGGCTGCTAGCATTTATTTTTCAGTAAAGGGTGACAAGGCAATAGTACCCGAACATGAAGAAGAAAAAGCCTCGTGGTCATTGCCGCTAACACTTACTATATTGTTATGTGCAGGAGTTGCTGCTGCTTTTGTTTCCGATTGGTTTGTAGAGGCATTGCAACCCGCCATGAAAACGCTGGGTATAAATGAAACTTTTGCAGGCCTTGTGATAGTTGCTATTGCCGGCAATGCAATTGAAAATTTAATCGGCATTCAACTGGCCTACAAAAACAAAGCTGATTATTCTGTCAGTGTTATTTTAAACAGTTCGCTTCAGATTGCAATTGGGTTATTTCCAATGTTGGTGTTGCTTTCGTTCGTGTTAGGTGGCGCAGTCTTAACTTTTGTATTAAGTCCATTGCTGCTTGCAGCCTTGGCGCTAACAGTTATAGTAAGTGCATTTATAGTTTTTGATGGCGAATCCATTTGGATGGAAGGTCTTGCGCTAATAGGTTTGTATTGCATTATTGCAACAGCCTTTTGGTGGGGGTAAAGAGTTATGAGTGAGTATGAGTTATGAGTGTAGAGTTATGAATTATGAGTGTGATGCTTTTGTTGCCAGCATTTGTAATTCGATTTAGTTTCATTAGCTGCCTACCCCGTCAATTTTTTGCGGGGTCGCACACTTGTACATCTAAGTATTCTATTCAGTTTTTTCTACCTTATATAGCAGACAATTCAAATCATTGTTGATTAGCGTTTATTCCTTTCAAATTCAACACCCAAAATGAATAATAATACTTCACAAAATTCAGGTTCAAAGAACCCTCCTTTGGAGGGCAGGGAGGC
>JANPGE010000129.1:0-3036 GCA_031423805.1 Segetibacter sp.
TGGGTTGCAAATGTATAGGTTGGTTATGTACCAAACAAAATTTTTTGAATTGCACCTGCCGAAAAGAAAGAAAATAAGTTACTGGATTGCCCATAAAACCAGAAACAATAATAACTATTTAACCTAAAACACATTACTCAAGCGGATCCAACACTTCAGCTTTTGTACTGTTTTTAAATACTGAACTAATCTTCATACCCGAATAATTTGCTTTATTAAACTTATTTCCCAAAACTATAATTGTAGCAGTATCATCAATTAAACGGGCAAAAACATTGTTGTTGCCATGCCACCAACCATTGTGAAATACAACTGTTCCGTTAGGCATTGTCATTAACCTCCAACCCATACCATAGTTATGAATGCCGGGTTTCTCAAAACTCGTTGGTTTTATTGCTTCTTCATAGGTAGATTTGGAGACAATACGATTATTGTACAGTGCATTATCCCAAAGAAGCATATCTCTTGCAGTGCTATACACATTCTTATCGCCATAAATTGCATCCATAGGTTCCAGGTTAAACGGCCTGTTATTAAATTGAAAACTTGGTTTGTATGCCGCAGAATCTAACTTGGAGAATACAAATGAATGATTCATTCCCAATGGTTTGAAAATATTATTCTTCAGATATTCAGGATAAGTAACCCCGGACACTTTCTCTATTACCAGCGCAAGCAAAGCATAATTTGTATTACAATAGTTAAATGCCCTATTAGGATAACCATACCACTTTGGCTGTTTCTCTATCAGAAATTGCAACATATCCTGATTGTTTGCAAGCCGGTGTTTCCAATAAGGCTCCTTAACCATAGCATATACATAGTTTGGTAAACCACTCCTGTGGTTCAACATCATTCGTAGTGTAATGTTGTGGTAAGGAAATGCCGGAAAATAAACCTGAATAGAATCATCAATATTGAGTTTCTTTTCTTCCCACAACTTTAAAATAGCTGTTGCGGTAAAGGTTTTTGTAACAGAAGCCAAATGAAAAGTAGTATTTGCTGTAATGGTATCTTTTGTTGCAAAGTCTGCATAACCACGATAATCTTCCAAAAGGATCTCTCCGTTTTTAGCTACAATAATACTTCCATTAAAATGACGTTTCAGCAATAAAGTATCATACATTTCTTTTACTCTGACTACATATGCTTCTTTTTCCTTTTCTGACATGGGTCTTACAACAAAATCACCTGACTTGGCTTTAGAATCTTTGGCCTTTTTTGAAGGTTCATTTTGTTTGCAGGAAAAAAATAGTACTAATAAAATAAAAAAGGGAATGGTTTTCAAAAGATATAATGTTTTGGTATTTAAAAGGCAAAAGTAAAACAAACAAACCCTTCTATATTTGAATGTGAACTACTACAATGCAAAACTTTTCACAAACCACAAATTGCAAAAAAGTGTGGAAAACTTTGGTGCAGAAGCCCAATAAGATAAGATATTGTTACTTGCTTTTTGAATTGTTATTTTCGCAGCAAATAATGCGGTATTATGATACAGGAACCAACAAGCTACCCTAAGGAAAAAATTAATATTTTATTACTTGAAAGCATCAGTCCTTCAGCGGTTAAAATATTTAATAAAAACGGTTATACAAATGTTCAGCGGATAAGTGGTGCATTGTCAGAAGATGAATTGATAAAGGCTATAAAAGATGTACACTTATTAGGCATACGAAGCAAGACCCACATTAGCGAAAATGTTTTAAAGGCAGCCAAAAAGCTACAAGCCATTGGTTGTTTTTGTATAGGGGTCAATCAAGTAGATCTTAATGCCGCTACATTGGCAGGCGTAGCGGTGTTCAATGCACCATACAGTAATACAAGAAGCGTAGCAGAATTGGTAATAGGTGCTGCAATTATGCTCATAAGAAGAATGCCTGATAAAAACAAGGCAGCACATGAAGGTCGTTGGCTGAAGGAGGCCAAAGGCAGCTATGAATTAAGAGGTAAAACGCTGGGAATCATTGGTTATGGAAATATTGGAAGCCAATTAAGTGTAATGGCAGAGTCACTTGGGTTAAAGGTTATATTTTATGACATAGAAACCAAAATGCCTTTGGGGAATGCAACCGGCGTTAGATCATTAAATGAATTGGTCGCCCAATCTGATGTAATATCTCTGCATGTTCCTGAAAATGTAACTACAAATAACCTGGTTAACAAGGAACTACTGAAGGAGTTTAAGCCCGGATCTATACTAATTAATTATGCACGTGGGCATGTTGTGGACCTTGAAGCCCTGAAAGAAAGCCTCGAAAGCGGACACATAGCAGGTGCTGCAATAGATGTTTTTCCGGTAGAACCCGAAAAGAATGGCGACCCTTTTGAAACGCCACTCCAAAACCTTAGCAATGTATTGTTAAGCCCACATGTAGGCGGAAGTACAGAAGAAGCGCAGGAGAATATAGGTGAAGACGTAAGCAACAAGTTGTTTTTATATCTTGAAAAAGGTGCATCAAATGGATCGCACACTGTACCCCCATTGGCACTGCCCCCGCAGGAAGGAACCCATCGCATACTACACATACACAACAATGTACCCGGCGTATTAAGTGCTATCAACTCACAGTTATCGCAAAACGATATAAATATCGTCGGGCAATACCTGAAAACAAACGACGATATCGGATATGTGGTACTAGATGTAAACAAAGAACTTTCTGCCCATGCAACAGAACTGCTTAAGGAAGTAAAGGGGACTATTAAAGTGCGGTTATTGTATTAATGGATTGCGAAAGTCAGCGATTAAAGTTAGATGTTAGATTTTAGATGTTAGATTCTAGATATCGTGTTTGTCAGCACTTAAAGTTAGATGTTATGTAATTGTTAGTTATTAATTGTTAGTTGTTCATTGTTAGTTGTTCATTGTTCATTGTTAGTTGTTATGACGGGACGAAAAGTTTGCAGGTGAGGAACACGTACAAATGCAGAAAAATTGATAAACAAAACTGATTTAGAACTGGTTTGAATGTACCGGTCGCACCGTGTCCCTACACTTGGGTCGGGAGACCTGGGTTTCATTTGAGGATTTAA
>JANPGE010000130.1:0-1905 GCA_031423805.1 Segetibacter sp.
CTTTGGGTTACCGGTAGAAGTCTCTGCCGGATACACTTTAATTACCGCAGGGTTCTTTTCATTTAAGAAATCAAGATTGGCCTCTTTGCCACTGAACAAAAAATCTGACATAGCAACACGATATACTTTGTCGGGGTCAATAGGTTTGTTGTTTAATAACAATGTTGCAGTTGCTGCATTATACACTACGGGCTGATATTGTAAATAGCCCCCGCTGTTTTTATTTTTTTCCCCTGCCAACAGGGCTTGTATCAGCAGGCTACCTTTCATATCTGCTTCACGTATACCACCACCAAAGGGTAGGCTACGTATAATGTCGTATTGGGTGATAGGTGGTGTAAGAATATCATCGAGGCGTATGGAACCGGAGTTGAAAACAACCACATCTGCCTGTGGGCATGCATAGGCCATTGCTGCTGTTACCATGCGGGTCAGATTGGTTGGGTGATTGCGGGTTTCAGCTTCACGACCATCCAATGTTTCGCCGGTTTCCATTACCACTTTTTTGGGATCAAAACCTATTGAAGCAAAATTGTCTTCGGCTATTTTTTTCCATTTTTGCACTACAAGATTTGTTGTGCTGTCTATTGCTATATCTTCATTCAACTTAACTACTGAAGCATTATTATCTACAGTTTGTTTTCTTTTATTGATTCTAAGTTTTATAACATAAGCCGTTTTAGCATTGCTTTCTGCTTTGGTAATTTTTACACCTCTTTCTTTATCATAAACGCCACTGTGTTCATGTCCACCAAGTATGGCAGCAAGGCCCGGAAGTTGGTTTGCCAATGCAATATCATCGGCTTCTGACTGATGGGTAATTGCAATTATAGCATCCACAGAATCTTTCAGCAAATCATATTGAGTTTTTGCGGCGGCAAACGGATCAGCATAACTTACATAATCAGCTTTGTTGGCATTAAGCGTTATGCCAATAATTCCAATTTTAGCTTTTGTGCCATCATTGTCTGTAACGCTTATAATTTGGTGTTGGGGAAATGGTGGACTTGCAAAATTGGTTCTTCCAAAAGGCACAACACCTTTAGCCGTTTTGTGAAAAGTGTTGGTAGCAATCCAGTTAAAACCTGATTCATTAATTCTGTCCTGCAGTTCATTTTCTGTAATATCAAATTCGTGATTGCCGAAAACAACAAAGTCCATACCGGCAGCATTCATACACTCAATCATTTGCGCTCCGCGAATTTTTTTATCATTATATTTCAGACTGTTATATACAGAAGGGCTTACAAAGTCGCCGGCCATTATCAAAAAAGTATTGCGGTTTTGTTCATAGTATTGTTTTTTCAAAGTAGCTACACGTGCCATGCCGCCTTCTTTTCCACCGGCTACAGGTGCTATTTCATACACATCATTTATTTGTAAAAAAACCACTTCTATCTTGCCATCATCACCGGCAATTGACCCTGAATTTTTTGATGCTGTACAGGCACTAAAAGTCAGTAAAATATATATTGCCGCCCATTTTGTAAGATTTCTCATAACGCACATTTTAATTTTTAGTAAAAATGATTGCTCAAAGCTAAACAGTTTTATGTGTTTTATTTCCAAACATTGAAGGCTTTTCAATTATGAAGAACTGGTTCTAAAGTTGTTTTGTCCCAAACACATTTATCTTTACCCCAAAACAAAATATTTGAACCTATCAGAAATTTACAGACAGTTTATAGATGGGTTGCAGCAAACAAGCCTGTTAGAGTTTGTAGCCGTTATAACCGGAATTATAAGCGTATGGTTTTCTAAAAAAGAAAACATTTGGGTATATCCAACCGGTTTGATTAATACCATCATTTACATCTACATCAGTATAAAGGGGCATTTGCCCGGTGAAGCAAGTGTGAACATTTTTTATACCATCATGAGCATTTACGGGTGGATTTTGTGGTC
>JANPGE010000131.1:0-45076 GCA_031423805.1 Segetibacter sp.
TATACTGTGTAAGTAGTGGTTGGCAAGTTCATGCCTGTGCTGTAAATCAGTTTGGTATAAAGACCTGAATCCTGCAGGCAGAAATCAGATACGACAGCGCAACAAGGGATGTTGACCGTTATAAAGATAGTATCGCAACAAGTGGTGTTGCAGGCTATCAAACGGGTCACATGAGGGCCGCAAGAGGTAAATGTTTTTACAGGATTTATGGCAGTAGAAGTAGAACCATCATCAAACAACCAATTGTAGGTTAACGGCCCTGTACCTGTGGAGGTATTTGTAAATGTTACTTTGTATTTACAGGCTACAGTATATGTAAAGCCTGCCACAACATTGCACGGATTAGGAACTACAATTGTGATGCAGGTTGTTGAAGTACAAACATCACCATTAGAGTTAACATTGGTAGTAGTTAAGCAAACAATGTACGTGCCTGGCGATGCATAAGTATGTATAGGATTTGCAAGTGTAGAAGTACCTGCATCACCGAAGGTCCATGCGTATGTCATGGTACCGTTACCTGTACTCCCGTTGGTAAATGTGAAGGTAGAACCCACATTAGTAAAAGTAAATGCAGCATTGACAATACATGTATCTCTGCAAAACTGCTGCTGTACCGGATGTGTAACATTTACCGGCACTACGTTGCCCCAAAGTACCAAAGCAACCGGGGTAGAGTTAGAAGGTGTGAAGTTGAGCGAAGTAACAGGAGTATTTGGCAATAATTTATTTGGACACACATCAGGTGTTTGACCGTTGATATCTGTTCTTATAAAATGACCGTCAACTGCTCCAAATGGGCCAGGAGTAGCGTTTGTGCTAATCAGGTACCCAGGTCGTGCAGGCGGCAATTGTGTATAAAGTATGCCTTCAGGTTCGCCATCGCTAAACCAAAATGGCTGAGGGGTTGAATTGGCAGTAGCACTTCCCATGTAGTTGAAAAATGTTCCAATCGCTCCTACTGCAGGCACCTTTCCATAAAATGTTCTGTTCATGGTGTAATCCGGGCCCGCAAATGACAATTCTCCGGTAGCATTTGTCAATGTAACACACCTTGGATAAAGTCCCATAGGCATTGCTGCAGTTTGCATATATATAGCCGAGGTAACTAATGCCCCTGCAGGATTTACTTCAACCAAATAGGGAGTAGAAGTAGCTGCAGCCCTTATGGGTCCCATCTCCGCAACCCCTACAATGTTATAATTTCCATTGGCCGGATTAAATACAACATCATATCCTGCATCACCATTTGTTGTTCCTGCTGTTGGATATAAATTTCTCCAGCATTCGGCCCCAGCACCATTATATACTGCCGCAAAAGTTGAAAATTTATTATTACCGCCAAATGTAGATGGTATTCTAACTTCCCCGGTAATAACAAATTCACCAGGCATTGCAGTGGGAGATGGTGCACAGCCGGGTGCCGGTCTGCCAATTGCTAATTCACGAACTTTCCAAAAGCCGGCCTTATTGTAAGTATTGCTCCACAAAACTCCTCCGGCAGGATTAAATCTTGTGAGTATCACTTGTGGGCTAAGGGGGAGGTTGGTTACAACATTTGGCCACATTACATGACCAACCGCAACAGCATCACCGTTGGGTGCCTGCACAATTGCCACACCTTCTTTGTCATTCCCTCCGCCACCAAAAGGATTTTCCTGGTACCACATAAATGCACCGTTAAGGTACATGCGACCAACAAACATTTGGTTAACCATGGCACCACTAAAGGGTACCTGTGTCCATCCTGTTATATAATAAGTTTGTTGCCCGGTACCCAAATCTTTTGGTGCAAGAGAAATATCTCTTGCAATCATGGGTCTGCCGGTTGTTGCTCTTGCACTGGTCAGAAGGACTCCATTAGCTGCATAACTGGATATCCAAACCTCGCTCATGCCTGCCGAGTTTGCAACGTTACCTATCGTTACATAATTACTGGTATTCGGGTCTTCAACAACTGCCCATTTATCTTCGTTTTGCGAAGAGCCTGTTGTTGCCTGGAACCTTTGTCCATAGCCAAAAACTAAAAATGCAATTAATGAAAAAACTGTTAGGAGGAAATTCTTTTTCATATTTGTAGTTTAAGATTGCGCCTACTCACTTTTATGGGCTTTTTGGCTTACTCCCGTTGAAATGTATAATTGTAGAATCAGAGATTAGACGAAATGTCTTCAGAAGATATTGGTAAAAAAAATTACAGCAATCAAATATAATTTGAAATTAACAATAAATTAATTAAAATTTTTTGGAGGATTGAATTTATTTAAAAGTCTTTTTATTAGCATTAAATAGTGCTTTAATTTATGTCTATAAAAAAAGCCGCCCCTAAAATAATAAGGGGCGGTTTTTTTGATTAAACTTTTGCTGAAAAAACTTTCAACAATTTTCGAAATTAATTTTTGACGGAGAACAAGGTTGATTTATTGTTTTCACCCGATGTTAATTTAAGAAAATAATTCCCATTGGCAAAATTTTGTACGGGTATGCTAAATTGGTTTTGACCTTCGGTAAATGAAATGCTTTTTTTGTATACCACATTACCAATAGCATTCACGACTACAACTTCTGCATTGGCCTTGCTTGTTGCTTCATACACCACCTGAATTTTTTGCGAAGCAGGGTTGGGAAAAAGTGATAATTTATCTTCATGTATCACAGCTTTGGAAGGTGATGATTTTGTCTGTGTTTTTGATTCAGAAGATAATTGTTCCGCTGCAAAATTATCTATCTCTTCAACTTCAGAAATTTGACGATTTCCTGGAAGTGTAGAATCGCAGGTGTTTTTACAAGAGGGTAATTTAGCTACTACTTTATGACATGTTCTTGAAATGCAATTGTCAGCCGAAAGTGCATATAAACAAACATTGTATGTTCCCACATTTGCATAAAGATGTGTAGGATTTTCAGCATTAGATGTAGCTGGCCCGTCTCCAAAAGACCATATATAATTAGTAGCACCTAAAGAGTAATTACTGAATTCAAAATTTAATGGTGTACTAAGGCAATTGGTAGTTTTAAACTTAGCCAAAACTTTACAAGCTGAATCAACATATATTTTCTTGCATATTCTTGAATAACAAGTATCCATTCCATTGATATAGGTTGTAGTTAAGCAAACAATATAGGTACCAGGTCTATATGGGTGAGATGGGTTAGTTGTTGTAACCTTTGGAGTATTATCGCCAAATTCCCACGATGAGGTATATCCTGCAGGTGTAGTTTTATTAGTAAATAAAACGTTTCCTGTGCCACTTTGTACCTGATGCCAAAAGTCAGCAACCAAAGTACAAGGTGCGGTTACAATTATTGTTTTGCAACATGTAGCACAACAAGTATCACCCGGACAAGAGACCCTACGGGCTTTTAGGCATACAGTATGCGGACCCGCCGTAAGTAGTTTGTTCGAATTTGCTGACCAGGATGTAAGTACACCATCTAAATAGACCGTGTAAGTGGTAGTTGCTAAATTCATGGTTGTGCTATAAATTAGTTTTACATACAACCCCGAATCACGGAGGCAGAAATCAGATTTAACCTCGCAACAAGGTATGTTTACAGTTACAGTTATAGTATCACAACAAGTACTGTTACAAGTAATGAGGCGTGCTGTATGTCTGCCACAAGTTGCAAATGTTTTTACAGGGTTTTTGGTAGTGGAAGTTGACCCATCGTCAAATAACCAATTGTAAGTAAGGGTGCCTGTACCACTTGATGTATTTGTAAAAGTAACTTTATACTTACAAGCTATGGAATAGGAAGTATTTGCTATTACATTACAAGCATTTATTGTTATTTGCTTGCATGATTCAGTAGCACATGTATCACCAAATGCGTTTGCATTATAAACCAATAAACAAACACCATAAGTACCCGCAGCGGCATAAGTATGTGTAGGATTTTGTAGGGTAGAAGTTGTGCCGTCACCAAAAAGCCATTTATAGGAAACTGTTCCGTTGCCACTGCCGCTACCAGAGAAAGTAACCGTTTGTCCGGATTGGGTGTAGGTATAAGAAGCTGCTACCGTACAGCTATCTCTACAAAATCGTTGTTGCACTTGCAGGAGAGACGAAGTAGGTTGTAAGTTTATCCATCCGCTTTGTTGTATTATAGTTGACGAAGTAAAAGTTGAATTGTTGGATTGTAAGGTTAAATTATCAAGGGGTGTATTTTTACAGTCATTAGGGGTTTGAAATGCAAGATCAGTTTTCAATAAATGACCGTCACCACCACCAAAAGCACCATTGGGTAGTGTATTGGTACTTATTATATAACCAGGATAAGCAGCCTTTATAGTAGTAAGAATTCCCTCGGTCTGACCATCATTTAAATAATACGGTTGAGCAACAGCATTTGAAGTGGCAAGTCCGGCGTAGTTAACAAAGGTGCCAACACTTCCTATTGCGGGTACAGAACCCACAAATACCTTATTGGTTGAAAAGTCAGGTCCGGCAAACACAAGTTTACTGCCAGTAGTAGTATTACTCTTACTCATTGTACATGTTCTTGGATATAAACCCATTGGAGTAAAATTGAGATTTTTGATATAAACATTAGATTTTACCAATACCCCAGAGGTAGATAATTCCAATAAATATGGTGAAGAACTGGCTGAGGCTCTTACATTTCCAAATTGAACTACACCAACTACATTATAATTTCCGGTACTGGTATTAAGTACTACATCATATCCGGCATCTGCTGTAGTTGTAAGGTTTAATGTTGCTGGATATAAACCTTTCCAACACTCTGTTCCTCCACCATTGTACAAACAGGCAAATGTTGTAGGTTTACTAGTGCCTCCTGTAACGGGCAATGTTGCTTCACCTGTTATTACAAATGAACCGGGCATTGTAGTAGGGCTAATTGCACAATTAGGTGCAGCAACCCCTTTGGCAATACTTCGTGGCATCCAGTTTCCTGCCTGGTTATAAACATTACTCCATAATGGGGCGCCTGAAGAATTAAATCTTGATAAAATCATTCTGTTACCCGCAGCTATATTTCCTGTTACTGGAACAAAAGCAATGCCCACTGCTACGGCATCGCCATTTGGGGCAGTTACAACCGCAACCCCCTCTTTGTTTAGACCGCTTGAGGAAGTGCCGGAAGGGTTTTCTGTGTACCATAGAAAATTGCCTGCCAAATTAATTCTGCCCACAAACATTTGATTAATAACTGCCGTACCAACAGCAGATTGGGTCCATCCGGTAACATAGTAGGTAGTCTTACCGGAAGTTGGATCTATAGGGGCAATTGAAATATCTCTTGCTATCATTCTTTTGCCATTTGTGGCTATAGCACTAGAAGTTAAAAATCCACTGTTGTTATAGCTCGAAATCCAAAGCCGGCTAAACTGATCAACATTTGAAGAATTTCCAATAGTAACATATGCCCCAATAGCGGTATCCTCAATAACAGCCCAATAATCATCTTTTAATGAGGTTCCATTGGTTGCCTGATAACGTTGGGCAAAAGTTGTTGTAAAAAATAATGCATAAAACAGGGCTGAAAAAAAAAGTTTGTTTTTCATAATCTGTTAATTTTTTGGTTATACCTACTCACTTAGGGGCATTTCGGTGTACTCCCTTAAAAATCAATATACAAGTTAATAAAAATTAATTTAAATAAAAAATAAACATCCTTTAATATAAAAATAAGTGCCCCACTAAAAATAGAAGGGCACTTATTTTTGGAATAGACAATGAAACTTTAATTCTTAACAGAAAAGAGGGTAGAGTGTACTCCCGTTCCTGCATTAACTTTTAAGAAATAATTTCCATTGGCAAAGTTCTGAACAGGGATGCTAAATTGATTTTTACCTTCAATAACCTGTACAGCTTTCTTATACACAACATTACCTAACGCATTCACTACAGTTACTTCTGCCGAAGTTCTTTTAACTGTTTCAAATACTACCTGCATCTTTTGCGTTGCAGGGTTAGGAAACAAGGATAGCTTTTCCTCTTGTTTAACCGGGTCAGCTACTTTTGCATTTTTTAAAGCTGAGGTGTTGTCTTTAGAAACTCCATTCTCTACATTCAATGCTCCATCGAGGGTCATCTCATTGTAGATTTCCTGATTTGCATTTCTGTCTCCTATTGGAGGCAATGCAGTGCAACTGTTGTTGCAGGTAACCACTGAAACATTAACCTTATAACAAACCTTAGAAATACACCTTAGGCCGCTTATTGCGTACAAGCAAACTGTGTAAGTGCCTGGTGATGCATAAAGGTGAGATGGATCTGATGATGTAGATGTATTGCCATCTCCAAAATCCCACATATAGCTGGTTGCTCCAAAAGAGTAATTTATAAAATCTACATTAAGTGGATTTGCCAGGCAATGTTTTGTTTTAAACCTTGCCTGTATTTTGCAGGGAGTATCAACTATAATTTGTTTGCAATTTTTAGAATAACAAGTATCCATGCCGGTTATAAGCCTTGTTGTCAGGCAAACGGTATAGGTACCTGGTGCATATACATGAGAAGGGCTCGCTGTAGTTGATGTGGGAGAACCATCTCCAAAATCCCACATACTTGTAAAACCTGCCGGGGTGGTTTTATTTGTAAAGACTACATTTCCCGTTGTCTGAACCTGTGACCAGAAATCTGCCTGTAGGCTACAATATGCTCTTACCAATATAGACTTGCAACATGTAGCACAGCAGGTATCTCCCGGACATGATACCCTTCTTGCCCTCAAACAAACTGAATATAATCCTGCAGAAAATAATTTGTACGTATTATTTGTCCACGTTGTAAGTGTACCTCCAACATACACACTGTAAGTAGTTGTAGGTAGGTTCATTGCTGTATTATAAATGAGTTTTACATACAACCCTGAATCCTGCAGGCAGAAGTCGGATTTAACCTCGCAACAAGGGATATCAACAGTTATGTATATTGTATCACAACATGTTGGGTTGCATGCAATCAATCGTGTTCTATGTGGACCACATGAAGTGAAAGTCTTAACAGGATTAGTAAGCGTTGATGTTGTTCCATCATCAAAGAGCCAACTATAGGTCAAGGGTCCCGTACCGGAAGAGGTATTAGTAAATGATACCTTATACTTACAGGAAACTGTATAAGTGAATCCTGCCTTAATGTTGCATGGATTTACTACCTGAATAGTTTGGCAAGTGCTTGCTCTACAGGTATCTCCGTTGGAGTTTATGTTGGTAGTTGTTAAGCAAACCACGTAGGTTCCCGAAGCAGTATAAGTATGTGTTGGGTTGGTACTTGTAGAACTGGTAGCGTCACCAAAGTCCCATGCGTAGGAGAGGCTGCCGTTTCCTGTACTGGTATTGGTAAATGAATAAGTTGAACCAACACTAGTAAAGGTAAAACCTGATGTGACCACACATACATCTTTACAAAACTTCTGTTGTACAGCATAGGTAAAGTTGGAAGGCTGTGCAGGTTCCCACTGAGGCTGTTGAATCTGAAATGAGCCGGATTGCTGGAAGTTTTGAACAAACATTGGCATATTCTGAATAGGATTGTTTTTGCAACTGTCAGGTGTTTGACCAGATAAATTTGTTCTGATTAAATGTCCATCGCCCCTTCCAAATGCCCCAACTGTATAAGCATTGGTGCTTATAAGGTAGCCGGGATATGTATTTAATTTGGTAGCAAGAATACCTTCCGGCTGTGCATCATCCAAAACAAATGGTTGTGTAAAAGAATTAGCAGATGCAAGACCATCGTAGTTGGTAAAAAAGCCTGCGCCTCCAATTGAAGGTACAGTACCTAAAAAAGTTTTTTTACCTATAAAATCAGGTCCTGCAAAAACTATTTGTGCTGATACTGTTCCTGGGGTTGAATGCGCTAATGCTACACATCTTGGATAAAGACCCATAGGCCCCCCCGTTGGGCTTAGATAAAGTGCAGCACCTGCAAATCCACCAAATAAGGTTACCTCTACCAAATATGGAGTAGAAGTGGGAACTGCCCTTCCTGTTCCTAATTGTGCCACACCCACTATATTATAATTGCCACTTGCAGGATTGAAAATAATATCATAACCTGCATCTCCTGTGGTTGGTTTTGATGTACCTACAGGAAATAAATTTCTCCAACATTCCAATCCTGCTCCGGAGTATAGGGCGGCAAAGGTTGTGGGTCTGCCCGGGCCACCTGCTGCTGTAGGAAATTCAACTTCTCCTGTAATCACAAATTCATCAGGCATACTTGGGGTTGAAGTACAGCTGCTTGTTGTAGGTCTGCCCAATGCCATTTCTCTAACTTTCCAGTTTCCGGCAGTATTATAGATATTACTCCATAAGAAACCACCCGTAGCAGAAAATCTGGAAAGAAATATTCTTGATCCCGCCGGCACATCCGGTGATGCAGGCACTTTTACATTTCCAACTATAGCAACGTCTCCATTAGATGCGGTCACTAAAGCAACACCTTCTTTTTCAAATCCGGTAGAGGTTACCGGATCTTCGCGGTACCACATAATAGATCCATTTAACCTCACCCTACAAATAAATGCCTGATTTAAAGGAGTACCACCCGTGGTTGTTGAGGACAAGGACCACCCGGTTACATAATAACTTCTTAAACCTGTTGTAGCATCTGTTGGGGCAAGAGAAATATCTCTGGCAATCATTTTTCTGTTTGTTGTTGTTCTTGCACTCGATAGTAAAGAGCCGGTCATGTTATAGCTTGAAATCCATAACTGACCTATACCGCCTGAAGTTGTTACATTGCCCACTGTAACATAGCCTGCTCCTGATGGTAGTGCAGGGTCTTCAAGTACTGCCCAATATTCTTCGGCCAATGCGGCACCGGTTGTTACCTGAAAACGTTGGGCGTTGGTTATACAATACAAACTAAAAACGGAAAAAATGATGAAGAAGAGTTTCTTTTTCATATTTGTTAGTATTAAGGTTACACCTACTCACTTTGATGGGCTTTTCGGCTTACTCCCGTAGATTATATAAAATAAATTATTAAAAGACTATGCTTTATTGATTAAAGCCCTAAAGGTGTAGAAATCATGAGGTTATTACTTTCAAATGTACGACAAAAAGTTTTTAACTATTATTAAATGTTTATTGTTTGAACTTCAATTTTTATTGCCGTTTTTAATAAAAATGTCCATATTAATTCATCATTCTGGTAACTTAAATGTTAAGGCTATTTACAAAATCAGAGCATATAGGCATGTTTGTTTATTTTTGACAAAATCAAAAATCTGGTCCTGAAGAAATTCTTAAAAATATTTATCAGAATTGTTGTAAGTATTATTGCTTTCATATTAATAATATGGTTGCTTATACAGTTGACCCCCGTTCAAAATTGGTTGGTTAATAAAGTTGCAAAAAGATTATCTGATGATTTGCATACTGAGGTCAGTATAAAGCATGTTGATATCTCCTTATTTAATAGCCTTAATATGGAGGGTACATTGGTTAAAGATCTAAATAAAGATACCCTATTGTATGCAGGCAAATTAAAATTACGGATAACTGATTGGTTTTTTCTAAAAGATGAATTGGTTCTAAAATATATTGGTTTAGAAGATGCATCAATAAATATGTATCGAAAAGATTCGGTCTGGAATTATCAGTTTCTTGTTGATTATTTTTCTCCTGATAAACCCACAAAAAAACCAAAAAGTACTTTAAAGTTAAACCTGAAAAAACTTGATTTTAAAAACTTTTCTTTTAGGAAAAATGATGAATGGGTGGGCACCGAAATGGTTGTAAAAATTAATAACCTTCAATTGGAAGCGGATACCTTTGACCTGCAAAAAAGTATTATTGGTATTAAAGAACTTGAATTAGATAAGCCCTTTTTTTCCTTGTCTGATTTTGAAGGAAAAAGACCGGCAATTCCAAAAAATAAAAAATCAAGACTCCCGGGGGAATTTTACTTTAACAGTGGTGATTTAAAATTAACAGTAGAAAATCTGATTATTAGAAATGGTACATTTCAAAACCTTCAAAATCCTGACAGACCCGCTTATCCTAATTTTGATGCAGCTTATTTAATCTTTGAAAAAATAAATGGAACTTTTAAAAATGCAAGTTTTATAAAGGATACTATTAAGGCAAATATTGATTTAGCTACAAGAGAAAGAAGTGGTTTTGATGTGCGTAAATTAAAAGCTGACTTTAAACTAACTCCGGAAATAATGGAGTTTAAAAATCTTGATTTGGTAACCCCACAATCCAGTTTGCATAATTATTATGCTATGCATTTCACTGATTTTAATGAAGACTTTTCAAATTTTGAAGAAAAGGTAATGATGGAGGCTAAACTTACAAATGCCATAGTAAATAGCAACGATATAGCCTATTTTGCCCCGGAATTAAAAACATGGAAAAAGGAAATAAGTATTTCGGGTTATGGTAAAGGTATACTTGCTAATCTTGATACTAAAGGACTGATTATAAAAGCAGGTAATGAAACAATTGTTACGGGTGATCTTAATATTAAAGGATTGCCTGAAATCAGTACCACTGTTTTTGATTTTAAAAATGGGTCATTAGAAACCACGCATAGAGATGCAGTTAGTTTTTTACCGGTTATAGCTGATGTTCAAAACCCCTCCCTGTCAAGTCTTGGAAAAATTAAGTTTAAAGGTGACTTTAAGGGTACATTTTCTAAATTCAGTACCAAGGGCGTTTATAGTACCAATCTTGGAGGTTTTAGTGCCGATATTATTATGGAATTGCCTAATAAAAATCCCCCAAGTTATAGCGGTAGGTTAGTTACACAGCGATTTGATCTCGGGCGTTTTTTGAAAATACAAAATATGGGCACTATTACCTTTGATGGAGGCATTAAAGGAGTGGGGCTAACCCTGAATTCACTTAAAACTTCAGTAGAGGGAAATATTAGTCAACTTGAGTATAATGACTATAGCTATAAGAAAATTAATGTAGAAGGTGTTTTTCAAAAAAAGCAATTTGATGGTACTGTAAAAATTGATGATGAAAACATTGATTTTATTACAACTGTAAAAATGGATTTCAGAGGGCAGGACCCTGTCTTCAATGTATTGGGCGATCTGTCACATAGCAATTTCCAACGTTTAAATCTAAGTGCAAAAGACCTACAGATAACTGGTCTTTTTGACCTTAATTTTACCGGAAAAAATATAGATCAGTTTCTGGGAAGTGTAAAAATTTACAATGCTACGCTAACACAGGAAAATACTAATATCAATCTTGATTCCATCACCCTGAAATCCAGTTATGATAATGGAAACAGATTACTTTCCTTACAAAGCAATGAATTTGATCTTTCTATAGAAGGACGTTTTAATATACTTGAGTTGCCCAAGACTTTTCAGGTTTTTCTGCACAATTATTATCCGGCATACATTGCACAACCTAAATCAGGAGTAAAAAATCAGCACTTCAATTTTGTACTTAATACCAAAAATATTGAAGGGTATACTGGTTTATTTAATAAAGATATTGGGGGGCTTAGTAATAGTAGTATTACAGGCACCCTTAATACTACTGATACAGTATTTGAAATACATGCCGATGTTCCGGAATTTTCTATCAATAATAATATATTTAAAAATATAACCCTGTCCGGTCAGGGAAATTTTGATCAACTTCAACTTACCGGCAATATTGAAAATATATCAACAAGTGATAGTTCAGTTTTTCCCAATACCAGCATAAAAATAAACTCTAAAAAAGATGTATCTTTTGTAAGTATTAAAACACAGGCCACAAACACACTTAATGAGCTTAGTCTTAATGCTGCTGTAACTACATTTACTGACGGGGTGCAAATAAATTTTGATTCATCTTATTTTGTAATAAACGATAAAAGGTGGGAGCTTGAAAAGAAAGGGGAAATTGTTATCAGAAAAAATTTGGTATCTGCTGATAATGTAAGATTTTCTCAAGGTGATCAAAATATAGAAGTTGCCACTACACGTGATAATGTACTTAATCAGGACAATCTTAAAATAAAACTTCAGAGCATTAATATTGGCGATTTTACCCCTTTGTTATTTAATAGCCAAAAATTAGAAGGATTGCTTTCGGGTGATATACTCATGAGAGATTTCTTTGGTAAATTTTCAATAGAAGCTGATTTAAAGGCTGATCAATTCAGGTTAGACAATGATTCCGTAGGGGTTGTAAATGTGCAAGGCAAGTATAATAGTAAAGACGGTAAAATTATTTTTAATGCATCATCTCTTAACGATGCCTACAGTTTTCTTGCCAACGGAAAATATGATCTCAAGGATTCTACTGGAGCACCACTTACAACTTTTATTAAACTAAAAAATACAAAAATAAATTTCCTTAATCAGTTTTTAAATTCAGTTTTTACGGATATAGACGGACTAGCTTCCGGTGATTTGCAAATCAATGGTGATCCATCTAAACCTCAATTGCTTGGAAATGTAACGCTAAAAAAGGGCAGCCTTTTAGTAAATTTTACTAAGGTAAAATATGAGGTAGATTCCGCAACCTTTAAGTTTGATAAGGAAGCTATTGATTTTGGCAGGTTTACCATAAAAGATAGGTTTGGAAATTTAGGTTATGTAACTGGAAAACTCTATCAGAAGCAGTTGCAAAATATGCGGTTTAATCTTGATCTTTCTACTCCAAGGTTACTGCTTATAGATACTAAATCAAGTGACAATCCACAGTTTTTTGGCAATGCTATTGGTAAAGCAAGTATGAGTATTACAGGCCCACAGGAAGATATACGCATAGCTATAGTAGCCTCGCCAGTTGATAGTTCACAGGTTTATATTCCACTTACAACCAGTAGAGAGAGTGGTAAAGCAAATTATATTGTCTTTAAACAGTACGGAACAGAAATGATAGACCTTAGCAGAAGCAATGAATCTAATGTAACTGTTGACCTGGACCTGACTGCCAACCCCCTGGCTAAAATAGATGTAATACTCGACCCCGCTACTGGTGATATTATTAAAGCTAACGGCAATGGCCGTCTAAAAATACATGCCGGTACAATTGACCCTTTAACTATAAAAGGACGCTATGAAGTAGTAAAGGGAACTTATGATTTCAACTTTCAGTCATTTATTAAAAAGCCTTTCATATTTCAGGAAAATAGCGGTAGCTATATTGAATGGAATGGAGATCCATACAATGCCAGGTTACAGGTTAATGCTATGTATGTGGCAGAAAATGTCAGACTTGGAGAATTAGTTGGCAATCAAAACCTTGGTGGAAATGTGCAAAGTTATCAGGGGCAGGTATATGTTGTGGCTAATATAAGTGGCAATCTGAAAAAGCCCGATATTAAGTTTGGTCTTGATTTTCCGCAGGGAGCTCAGGTAAAGAGTGATGAGACTTTTAATCAGTTTCTTACCAAACTGGAAAGAGATGACAATGAAATGCTGAAACAAGTAACTTACCTGATAGTATTTGGTTCTTTTGCACCCTATGGCGAAAATAAAGCTCCCAATATTACAGCATTAGGTTATAATACTATTACCGGTTTACTTAGCAACATGGTAAATGGGGTAGTAAGCAATTTATTAAGAAAAACAGGATTTCAATTAGATGTAAATGCTTCTTTGTACAACAGCAGTGCATTATTTGGAGGAACTGCGAGTAACCCTAATACATTTGATCGTACTAAGCTGGACTTAAAACTGAATAAGAAATTTTTTGACAATAAAGTTATTTTAACTCTGGGGAGCGATCTGGACCTGAACGTAAACAGCAACAGTGTTACAAGTCAGCAGTTAGGTAACCTGCAGTTACTGCCAGATTTAACGGTTGAGTTCATACTAAGCCGCGATAGAAAAGTAAGAGCCATTATTTTTAGCCGTAACAACCTTGATATATCAACAGCAGGTGTTGGTCGCAGAAACCGAACCGGTGCTAGTATTTCCTACAGAAAAGAATTTAACCACCTGATAACCAAGCCCAAAAATCAGGAAGATAAAAAACCGGTGGAGGCACCGCCTGTTGCTACCCCTGCTGTAGGTGTAAATGAAGAAAAAAAAGACGAGTAAAAGTCTATTTATTTTACGCCTAAGAATAATATATTTCCCTGGTTTTGGTACAATACTTCATTATAACATACTTTAAGAGTGATTGTAGAATGAACACTTTATCTCAATTATTCTTTCATCTATCTAAAATTGCAATTCATTTAAAATATTATACAACTCACACCAGATATCTATCTAAGGGATAGTTGTTTTGTTAATCTTAGAAACAAAACACTTCTTTTATGAAAAAAAATTATTTATTACAAATCTTCGGACCAATTTTATTTGCCGCTATGCTAACCATAACAGGTTGCAAAAAAGATGATGAGGCACCGGTAACGCCTGCAACCAGTACAATAACAGATGTGGTAGTAAAATCTGATGACTTCAGCACTTTAGAAACAGCTGTTTTAAAAGCAAAACTTGAAGGTACTTTGAGCAGTGCCGGACCATTTACTGTTTTTGCACCAGACAATGCGGCTTTTGCAGCCTCAGATATTACTTCTTCTACTCTGGCAACGCTTACCGAGACACAGGTTAAAAATATTTTACTTTACCATACACTTGGCAGTAAAATAGCAGCAGCAGGTGTTCCTGCCGGACCAAACGCAAAGGTTATTACAGCTGGCGGAGATTCTGTTTTTGTTACAAGCAACAGTAGCGGCGTATTTATAAATGGTATAAAAGTTACACAAGCTGATATTAGTGCAGACAATGGTATTATTCACCGTATCAATCGGGTATTAATTCCTGCTGCTGGCAATATTGTACAAACGGCGCAAATACCCGCAAAAGGATTAGATTCTTTAGTTAAGGCTATTGTAAGGGCAAATAATGCTACCGGAGGAGATCCTAATTTAATAAGTACACTTAGTTCAGCAACTATTACGGTATTTGCTCCAACAAATCTTGCTTTTTCAAGACTTTTGTCTGACCTTTCCCTAACGGATATAGATCAAATAGATGTTGCAACATTACTTTCAGTCTTACGCTATCACGTAGTGGGCGGACGTAAGTTTTCTTCTGACCTTTCCAATGGAAATGTAGGTATGTTGGCAGGTGGAAATACCACAGTAAATCTTACTAACGGTGCTACAGGCGGGCCTACTATCACCGGAACCGGAAATGCTGGTAACAAGTCAAATATTGTTGGAACAAACATTGTTGCCAATAATGGTGTTGTACATGTTATAGATCGGGTATTGCTTCCTTAAGGTTACCCTTTGTAATTTGAAAATATTACCAGCCTTGCCTGCCGGGTAAGGCTGGTTAAATTAATATTATCATGTACAATAACAGATATAGATACCTGTTTATTTTTATTTTGGCTGTGATAACACTCACCATTACAGAACTATGTAAGGTGTATTATTATTTTAATATTAATGTATCCTGGTATTATGCATTTTTAACCATTTTCGGTATTACTCTTTTTATATGGGAAGGGTCAAGAATCATAGAACCGGTGATCAGCAAGATCTCGAGGCCTGCAGAGAATAAAATTCAGTATTTAGCTATTTACTTTATTGTTGGAAATATTGTAAATTTAGTTTCAGTAAGTACAATGGTATATGCAATAGGACATATGGTATATCATCTATCATGGAATGGGTTGCATAATCCTTTGAAGCTAAATTTTATTTATGGATTTTTAATAAACTTACTCTTTCAATTGATAAATGCTATACTACTTTTCTTTACAGAATATAAAAGACAGTGGATGGAAGCTGAAGAACTAAAGAGAATAAGTTCGCAGGCACAAATTCAACTTATTAAAAGTCAGATAAAACCACATTTTCTATTTAATAATCTCAATGTATTGTCGGGCATGGTAATTAAGGATAACCCTGATGCTAACAGGTTTATTGAAGCATTTTCAAAGGTGTACAGATACATTCTAAACAACCATGAAAAAGAGCTAATAGAACTCTATAAAGAACTGGAATTTATAGAACCCTATTTGTTTCTTCTGGAGAAAAGATTTAATGAAGGTTTGAAGATAACAATGAGTATACCCTCACATTATAAAAACAGTTTTATTGTACCTGCATCCCTACAAATGCTAATCGAAAATGCAATTAAGCACAATATTGTTTCCCGAAACAAACCTCTGTATATAGATATTCATGCAAACGGCAATGAGACCCTTATTGTAAAAAATAATCTGCAGCAACGCACTGTGGTAGAAAGCAGCACCAGGATAGGCCTTGAAAATATTCATAAACGTTACGAAATGATCTGCGGTAGAAATGTTGTTATAAATAAAAATGAAACAAGTTTTGAAGTTGTTCTGCCGCTTTTAAAAATAAATATTGCTTCATGAAAGTAGTCATTGTAGAAGATGAAAAACTTGCAGCAGAAAGGTTGCAGTTATTACTACATGAGTATGACAATACAGTAAAAGTTGAAGCATTTTTAGAAAGTGTTGAGGAAACAATACAATATCTGAAAACAAAGCCCCATCCAGATGTAATGCTTATGGATATCCATCTTTCTGATGGGCACAGCTTCGAGGTATTTCAAAAATATCCTTATACCAAACCGGTTATTTTTACAACAGCTTATGAAGAATATGCATTGGAAGCATTCAAAATGTATAGTATTGATTACATTCTCAAACCGGTTTCCAAAGAAGCTTTAGCAGCAGCTTTAAATAAATATAAAAACTTAGCTGCATCATTTTCTAATAGTCAATATGCTTTACTTGAACCCGGGTTAGGTCATCAACAATACAAAAAACGATTTTTGGGTAAGATAGGCCAACGGCTTTTTTTTATTAATACCGAAAACATAGCCTTCTTTCAGGCAGATAATAAAATTGTTTATATGGTTGACCTCGAGGGGCATCGTTATCTTGTAGATGCTACCATAGAAAAGTTAGAAACACAGTTAAATCCTCAACTTTTTTTCAGGGTAAACCGTAGTTATGTTATTCATATTAATGCGCTTGAACAGGTAAAACCCTATTACAATAATCGTCTGCGTATTTGGTTAAAAGGTGCAGTGCAGGAAGATGAAATTGTAATCAGCAGAGAAAGGGTTGGGGAGTTTAAAAATTGGGCAGAAGGCTAATTGCTATTTTATTTTAGGGCATGTACTAATATGATTGTAGCTAATAAAAAGAAACTTCAGATTCTTGCATTGCCCCCTTTTGTTGTTTTATCTATCATATTGGTATCTCACATATATCTTCCAAACCCGCTTTGGACTTTGGCAAGACCAAGAGTATAGAGTATAGGTGACACCTACTGCTTACGCTTTAGGTCTATATGCTTTACTGATTTATTTTCATTTTCATAAAGAGAGGGTTATTGTAACGTTTGGTGAAAAAAGAAATCGTATTTATTATTTCAATGGAAAGCTTTACTTATAAAATTAATAGAAATGATACATGCAATTTGTAATTTTTATTGTCTTTCTGATTTCCTTTTTTTAAGTGAATACATTTTAGATTCTATATAATATTTGTTGTTACACTCCGCTTTTATTTATACTTTTAACTTTATTAAGAAGGAAGCACGATTATGAAATTTCTTAATCACGGTACTACTTCACACTACACATTGTCTTGGTTTAAATCAATCTAAATACTTAACTGTAACAACATGAGAATAGTTTTTATATTATTATCATCAGTGGTGTTTTCAATTATACAAATCAATATATACGGCCAAAAGAAATTTGAATTAACCGACTACGCTAAGTTTGTAAACATTAGCGATCCGCAAATTTCGCCTGATGGTAAAAGTGTAGTAATTGTTGTTGCCCGACCCGATTATGTTAATAACCGTTTCAATGCAGAATTGGTTTTGGTAGATGTGGCATCCGGAGTAAAAAGAGTACTGACCCAAGATAGATTTTCAGTATCTAGTCCACGGTGGTCTTCTAATGGCGGGCAGTTGGCATTTATTGCAAAAGTTGGACAAGGTAAAGAAGCCCAGAATCAGATTTTCTTACTTTCTATGCAGGGTGGCGAAGCTAAACAAATAACTAAAGCACCAAAAGGTGTACAGCATTTTGCATGGAGCCCAAACTCTATAGACATTGCTTATGCAGCACTCAATGAACCCAAAAACAAATCCGAAATTGAAAAAGGTTATACTGCTTTTGAGATAACCAACAACGATATGTTTTTGGGTAGCCAACCAATGCCGGCGCATATTTGGTTGGTAAATACAATAACAACAGAAAACAAAAGAATGACTGACGGTGATTGGAGTTTACCTTTGGTAATTCCCCCAAGTGCACCTTCATCCCCCTTTTCATGGTCGCCAGATGGAAAAACTATTCTGTTTGTGAAAGTAGTAACAGCTTATTCAGGAGATAAACAAAAGTCAACCATACAATTACTGAATATTGCAGACGGAAGCTACAATCCATTAACTGCAAGAAATAAATTAGAAGGTTACCCAAATTTTTCTCCTGATGGAAGTAATATTTCATATTGGTCTAAAAAAGAAGGAGTTCCAGAAAGTATCAATGAACTGTGGATAACTAATATTTCAGGTGGGGAAGGTAAATCCATATCTGCGCAACTTAACAGAGATTTATTTCTTTCCGCATGGATGCCAGATAATAAAAATTTTTTGGTAGGTGCTCATAATGACAATAAAACATCACTATGGAGTATGAATTTAGAAGGTAAAACTTCACCCATCAATATTGGAAATGTTTGTCCTTCGTGGAGCTTTTGGTTAGATGCTACGGTTAGTAAAACCGGGGCTATTGCTTTTACAGGTACTGAACCCAATAAGCCAGTTGAACTGTATTTTAAGGCATCACTTACTTCAAAAATGGTGCAACTAACCGAATATAATAGTGAAGTAAGTAAGCTAACATTTGGTAATACTGAAACAATCAGATGGGAAAATGATGGTTTTAAACATTGTGGTATTGTAACCTATCCGGCAAACTATGTAAAAGGTAATAAGTATCCTCTTGTTTTAGTAATTCATGGTGGACCAAATTCGGCTTCAGTAGAACAGTTTTCAAAACTGGCACAAATAATAGCTAACGAAGGTTACTTTGTATTTGAACCCAATTATAGAGGAAGCGATAATTTAGGAGTTGAATATAAATTAGCTATTGTTGAAGATGCGGGTACAGGCCCTGGTAGGGATGTAATGGCGGGATTAGATAAATTGAAATCCTCTGGAATGATTGAAAATGATAAAATTGCTTTAAGCGGTTGGTCTTACGGTGGCTACATGACGGTTTGGTTGGCAGGCCATTATGGTGGATGGAAAGCAGCAGTAGCAGGAGCTGCAGTAACCGATTGGATGGATCAGTATAATTTAAGTGATGGTAATGTTGGTAGGGCAACAGCAATTGGTGGTTCGCCTTATGTTGGTGATAATATGAAAAAGTATATTGCTCAATCTCCCATTACGGAAGCAAAAAATATTAAAGCACCCACCTTAATATTGGCAAACACAGGCGATCCCAGGGTTCCTGTTTCGCAATCGTATAAACTATACCATACATTAATAGATAATGGTACGGTATCTAAATTTATGGGGTGGCCAATACCCGCACACAATGCTACAGATCCTATAACGCAAATGGAAAGGGACAGGCTATGGGTAAATTGGTTGAATACTTATTTGAGGTGATCGGGTAGAACAATGAAACAATTTACTTAACCCTTTTTTTAGTAGAGCAATGTGAAAATAGTATGCTGCTAACAAGCTATTCAAATCTAATACCTATGCTTTTCACGGCTGGTTATAGACCTTAAAATGCACTTTGGTAGTTAGGAATCAATAAACCAAAAGCTGATAACATAATTTAAAAGTGGAAAATAATATAAGACAGCAACTTACTCTATTTGTGCCCAGTAAAGATGCAATTGAAATTGAAATCATCCGCAATAGATACAATCAAATTCAACACAACCTGATAGATAGTCATGTAACACTTTGTAGAGAAGATGAAATTGTAGATATTGATCAAGTACTCTGCAACCTTAAAATGATTGACCTTTCATCAATTACCATAAATTTTGGAAAACCAGTTAGATTCGAAAATGGCAATGGTGTTTTATTGCCGGCTTATGGAATAAATGAACAGTTTCATGAACTCCGCAAAAAAGTCTTAACAGGATTACTTAATATAGTTCGTCATCATGAACCACACATCACATTGTTGCATCCCAGAAACTCATCTTTTAACAAAGAGGTTTTTAAGGCGATACAAAAAGCTAACTTACCTGCAAACTTAAACTTTGACACAATTTCTCTTATTGAACAAATTAATGGCAGTAAGTGGCACATAAAAAATGAATTCAAACTAAAAACAACAACGCCCTTTATAAAGTCAATGTAAAGATTGAGTTTTAAAGGGCTTATTGGTTTTAATTAATACTTAATTATTTTGAAAAAACTGTAATTCAGGTCTTGCTTAACCTCTGCAAGGTATATGCCTGGTAAAAAAGACTCTCCAAAACTAATGGTCTGATCGGGTGAGCAATTCGTTATATAAAGTGGTCTGCCATTAGCATCCATTACTCTTACCTGAATGCGGTTAGGGTAAGTTGACCTAATCTGCATTTTGAAAATACTCCTGCAAGGGTTTGGTAAAACTTTTATAGTCAGTGGCGGTTTGTTGTAAAGCGAAGCGCTATCATTCTGGATTTTTAAATTTTTAGAAAAGCAATTAAAAGAAGCAACAGCAACAGTAACTGATATATTTCCACTGCAATTATTTGCGTCATTGAAGGTTATAGAATAACTCCCATTGGGCAGCCCTCCAAAAATATTGGATGATCCAAATGTACCAGAATTTCCGATTCTATAAGTGTAGGGAGGAGTGCCTCCTACTGGTAAAACCATTATGGTGCCATTAAACGATCCGGGGCAGCTTTCATCTGTTTTAGTAAAAGTTGCATTTAATAGGGGAGGTTGTTTTATAATTACATTCTGATCATACGTGCAGCCCAGTGTATCCCTAATAGAGATACTATATGAAGCCGCAATCAGGTTGCTGAAATATGAAACTTTGCCAAAATAACCTGATTTGTTTAATTTAAATTGATAGGGCGATGTTCCTCCGTTAGCAATAATTCCAATAAACCCATTTGCTTCTCCAAAACATTTGACATCTGTAAGGTTGTAGGAAAATCTTAAGGGTAACAAAGGTTGTAAAATATTTACAGTAGCATTACCAATACAACCCAAAGCATCTTGTATATATATATTGTGTGTGCCTGCACTTAAATTTGTAAAACTATTTTCCTTGGTAAATGCGCCTGTAATCCCTTTTCTATACCAATAAGGAGGTATACCATTATATCCATTAACCGAATAAGAACCTGTTGAATTTCCATAACAATCCACATCTTTTTTTGTGAACAATCCTTTAACAGCATCTCTTTCTCCTATTATTACCTGATTAGTAATACCTGAACATCCTATAGCATCTAAAATAGAAACGGTGTATTTTCCAGCTTTTATATTTGCGAAAGTGTTAGAGGTAACATAGGAACCTGTAGTACCTAATCTATAAGTGAATGGGCTAATGCCATTAGTAGGAGTTACTGTTATAGATCCGGTTGCTGTATTGTTGCAAAATGCATTTGTGCTATTGGTTACTGAATTTATAGTTACAGTAAGTATTGTAAGATGAAGATTAGCAGTGCTGTCACAACCCGCAGCATTTATGCCATGCCATGTATAATTACCGGTTGTGGTGTAGGTTGTACCATTCCATAAAAAGCTTTTGCATCTTGTAATAGTAGTATTCGAGGTAGTTGGTTTTAGAACCTTTATAGTTATAGAAGCACAGCTGCCAGATGTTATGCATCCCCCTTCAGCTCTTGCATAATAGGTTGTTGTAACAGAAGGTGTAACTATTATTGTGGTTCCCCTTCCAATTGGGTTGCTACTACAACTACCACTATACCACTGCCAATAAGCTGCATCATTTAATAATCCGCTATTAATTATTAATGAAGTACTTATAGTGCCACAGTTGGATGTAGATGAGGAACTTATTACAGGCACTGTTGGTAAACAACAACCATCTAAACACGTTTTTAATTTTTGATTCATGGCTCCTCCTCCGCCACACCCTCCTGTATATTGGGCTATGGCAGCAAAAGCGATTACCTTAAAAAAAATTATCAATATTATTCTATAAAAATTCATATTTATAGTTTTGGTCAGAGTAAGTCTGATAAAGTTTTATGCTGATTTTTATCCTGTCTATGGTGCTGTTCGTATACCGCGGCCACCATATCCTACATGTCTGTAATAATTCATTCGGGTAGCAACATTACGGGCAGATACCCTTAAGTTAATTGACGAATAAACTGAAACACCACCACGAAACCCTGCTCCTGCAGCGCTTTTTACCTCTCCGGTAGTTGCATCAAAACCTGGCCATCCGGTTTCGTTTGCATTGCCATTTTTGCTTAGTACACCATCCCCATTTATTCCTGTAAAGGCTCTGCCATTAATATTTCCAACAGTTACAGTCCGCTCATACATATTGCCACTCATTTCCATTATGCCATAGAATGAACTTCCTGATTGTTCACGGCTAGTATTACTTGTGGCAAAAGCTCCTACCTTGATAGGGCCATCTACACCTGCATAGTTATTAAAATTTACATTGGCACCAACAGTAGTTGTTGTTTCACATTCTTGTCCGCTAAAAATTAAATTGTCAGCGCCAATTACAACGGTTGTACCCCATGCGTACTCATCTATTACAGCGTTTTTAGTTCCACGACATGCTTTCTCAAACTCTAGTTCAGTCATTGGTCTTAGTCCGCTCCAGTCAAGATATGCTGCTACATCCATAAAACTCATATAATTGCAGGCTATAAATTGGCCGTCATTGTATTCGTTTCCTATATCATTTCCATTTAAATCACAATAAAAAACAATAGGGTTGGTTGCACTTATAATGGTATCGCAACGTATGCTGTTACGTCTGTACAAATATTTAGTATTGCTCATTACGTACTTGTTTTCTACAGTTGTTGTTCCGGCTGAAAGTGCAGTTCCTGTTCGGCTATTTTGTTGTGTACGATTAAGTGTATTTAGAAAGTCAACATACTGTTTTTGTGTTATCTCATACTTCATGCTATAAAAAGCATTAAACCCTTTGGGGAATGTTGCGGGTAGATATTTTGTAACCGTATCATTAAAATCATCCGCAGGTGTCATACCTACTCCATTGTTATTCGAAAGGCTTCCATTAGCTTTTCCACCTAGAGTCAATGCAGCTTCCGATGTTATATTTACAGGTTCATTAATACTTCCATTTCTAAATTGACCCTGAATATATTTTGTTGATGAACCATCACCTGCATCAAAGGCTCCTTGTGGCACGTACACCATTTCAATAGCATAAACCTGCACATCAACAATTTCGTTGTCTGTTACTGCATCCATTCCATAGTTCCAACGTAGCCGAACATTGTTTAATGTAATTGTGCCGCTACCATTTGTATTTCGATATATAAATGCACCAATACCAGAATTAGTAATTGAGTTGTAAGGAAGGCCAGGGTTTTGCAGACCTGTTGTTATAATACTACCAATTGGTGCTATATTATCTGTATTATGTATTTTGGCATGATGCCATTCACCGTTACCGATTCTATATTTTGCAAAAATCCATGCTGCATCCCAATTAGCTGAACCTATGTTTGTACGCCAACTGTTTAACCATTGTACATCAAATTGTATTTTGGTATAGTTAGCCTGATTGTTAAGTCCTGCAGAAATATTTTTATCTGTTAGTCTGACATTGGTAATGGTAATATTATTAGCATATAAGCCTATTGCCATATTGCATAATAGAAATGAAATCAGTTTTTTCATTGAGAGTTTTGGGTTTATTATAATCTAGAAATCTTTCTAACGTAATGTGACCAACAACAAGATTTATAAATTAAAATCTTATTCATGAATCGGATATACTTTAAATATTTTTTTAAAAATAAGCAGAAAATCATTTATAGACATTTAATTAGTTGTGTTTTTTTATTCATTCTTTGAGTATTAAGATTAAAGAATAAAATAAATATTACTGGATATATTCTAAAATAAGATTTAAACATTGACGCTTTTGTAAAAGCTGAAAATTGCTTGAGGTACTAAGTCAGGATAAAGTACCTTCAACCTACTATGGCAGAAGACGAAGATTTTACAATTGTTTATGAAAGTAAGGAGATTGTTGTATCTCCGGTACTCAATAAAGGAAATATTTATTTCATTGTTCACATGAATCCGGATATAATAATAGCAGAAGGTATGGTTAATGAAGAGTGGGTATGGTACGAAGCGGGAAAGGGAGAAACCCCTCTTGCTGCAGAACTGGGTGGCATTATAGAGGCAATGGATGTTTAACGCTTACTCTGCCTGTTTGCCGGGATCGTATAAATGAATGGATTGTGCTACCAATTTCCATTCTCCGTTTATTTTTTTAAGAATACGCATTTCATAAGAGTAGCTTTTTGAATTGTCAGTAGTATACGATACTTCCTTGTGTGTTACAAAAGCCATATTTCCTTCAATACTTATTTTATAATTACTGTTTTCTGCTCTTCCTCCCTTGCCCATAGAACCGGGGGCGGGGTTTGTTATCTTATCAACCGGTACATCAAATGCCCTACCATCTGCTGTGGAAACAAGCACACTTGTACCGGGTTCTATGTTCCAGCAATCTGCATGCCCTTTAGCATCACCTGACCTCCATGTTGCCGACTCTTTTTCAAGCAATTTTTTGATAGCAATATTATCATCAACATCCGGCGTACAACCATATAAGAGAAATGCTATTAAACAATAAATCTGTAAGCGTTTCATGATAAAGGGAATTGAAATTTTTATTGAAGTCAACTTTTTATTTAGTGGTTGAAATCTTATTTAATTAAAAAATAAATTTTCTCAAAAGATGCATTTTAACCAAATAATCGTAAATTAGTCCTAAATTTAGAAATAATAGCTGTCAGGTATTTCATTCCCAATATTTTATTTCTCCTGTAGCTATAGATAGAATGGCTATCACTTTCAAAAGGGCAACTTAGCATAGACGAACGTCGGACTTGTTTATAACATCACAGATTTTTTTACCACTAACTGATTACTTTATGCACCTCGTAAAGTTTTACAAGACATTCTTTTCCCCTCTTGGGTTATTTATTTTTAGTTTAATAATTTCATTTTCTTCAAGAGCTTCTACAAATGTAGCGGGTAACCAAAGCGGTGTATGGACAAAAGCAAATAGCCCTTACATAATTACAAGCACTGTTACAGTAACTACCGGGCATACACTTAATATACAACCGGGGGTAACCGTAATTTTTGCCAACTATAGTTGCGATTTTGTAATTAATGGAACACTTAATGCTATCGGCTCTGTAACTGACTCAATAAGGTTTAAGGGTACTTATAGCGCCCCTTACAACACCTACTACGGGGGTACTCTTTATCTGAATACTTCTACAAGTGTTTTAAATTATTTACGCACTGACAGTATGGGCTATAGCAATCATGCAATAGTAATTGCCGACCAGATAACTCCAACAATTTCTAACAGTACAATTAAAAATGATAACCGAAACCTTGATATTTATACCTGGATTGGCGGAGGTAAAAACTTTTCAAATGTAAATGGTATAGTTTACATTAAATCAGCTACGTATTCTACAAATGCAACACTGGCTAAATTGAGTGGTACCGGGTATTATTACATGGTAAATGGTGTAACCATGTCAGCCGGAACACGACTTACTATACAACCCGGTGTTTCAATTTTGTTTCCGAATTATTCAGTTGACCTTGTTGTAAATGGTGTATTGGATGCACAAGGAACCTCTACAGATTCAATAAAGATAAGGGGGCGTTATTATCAACCATATAATACCTACTATGGAGGTACTATATCTATAAATGGTGATAGTTCTATACTCAACTATGTATCTATAGATAGCATGGGTTATTATACTTCATCTGTTATTATTGCGGATAATCTTACACCAACAATTACCAATACATCTGTTTCTCATACCAACACAAATGATATTTATACATGGATAGGAGGAGGGAAAAATTTCCAAAACCTAAATGCTGTTGTATTAGTTAAGCCTCAAACTATTGCGGTAAATGCATTTGTTGCAAAAATAGGTGGTAACAGCTATTACAGGTTCAATGGTGGTGTTACAATAAGTGATGGTGCAACCCTTAGTGTACAGGCTGGAGCTAAAATAATATTTCCACATTACTCCTATAGCCTGGTCATCAATGGTATTTTAAATGCGCAGGGTAGTGCTTCAGATTCTATTAGATTTATTGGCGCATATTACCCCCCAACAGTTGCTTCGGATCACGGTGGGGGTATTTATTTAAACAAAGATAGTTCTTTTTTAAATTATGTTGTTATAGACAGCATGGGAGATGCCAGTTACGTAACTGCAACCCTTACGATTAGCGCCAACTGTACCGTTAATAATTCTACGCTTAAAAACTCTGAAACATGGGGTATTGTAATTGCAGACAATATGAAACCAACAATCACCAATACTGTTTTGAAAAATAATAACTATGGTGATATGTATACCTGGATTGGTGGAGTAAATAACCTTTCCAATTTCACTGGAATCCCAAATATAAAAGCAAGTACTGTTGCAGTGAATACAGTTATGCCAAAATTCAATACAAGCAACCCCACATACAATTTGTTGGGGACAATTACAATTAACAATGGTTCTAGGCTTACCATTAAACCTGGCAACAAATTAATTTTCTCAAATTATAGTGTAAGCATGGTAGCAAACGGTATTTTAGATGCTCAGGGAACAATTTCAGACTCCATAAGATTTTATGGTCACTATTCTACAGGCAGCTCATCTCATGGAGGTATCATTGCACTTTATAAAGATAGCTCAATCATAAATTATGCAGTGATAGATAGCATGGGCGATAGCTATTATCATAACAGTGCAATACTCATTTCCGCTAAAAGTACTATTACTAATACCATTTTAAAAAATACCGAATCAACCGGAATTATTATCTCTGACAATATTCAGCCTGTAATAAACAATACAATAGTTAAGAACAGTAATGCACAGGATTTGAATAGCTGGATTGGAGGGGTAGATAATTTAAGTTCATTTACAGGTAATGTAAATATACGTGGAGGAAATCTGAATGTAAATTCAAAATTACCTAAGTACAATACAAACAATTATTACAATCTGTTGGGAACTATTACAGTTAACGCAGGTTCAAAACTTACAATCAAACCGGGAGTTTCTGTTGGCTTCCCTTATATGGCTACAAGTCTTGTGGTTAATGGTCTTCTTGATGCACAGGGCACTATAAGCGACTCCATAAAATTTATTGGGAAATCAAATGCATCCAATATTAGTTCATCACATGGTGGTATAGTTCAACTGAACAAAGACAGTTCAATACTTAACTATGTATCTATAGATAGCATGGGTGATTCTTACTATCATGCATCATCTCTTCTTATGGCATCAAACTCAACTTTCAAAAATTCTTCAATTAGAAATTCAGAAAGTTCGAGCCTGGTTATTTCCGATAATATTAAACCTGTGCTAAACAATTCTTCATTTAAAAATAGCGGGGCGTATGATATCAATACTTGGCTAGGTGGGTTAGATAGTGCTAACAATATGAACACAGTGCACGTTGGCATTAGAGGTGGTTCTTTGGGGGTTAATGGAACCTTTCCTAAGTTACTGGGCAATGGTGCCTATTATAGATTATTAGGGTCAGTAACAATAAATAATGGAGCTAAGCTGACAATGAAGCCCGGCATTAGGGTTCTGTTTCCAAATTTTGGTACCAGTATGACTGTTAATGGCATATTAGATGCACAGGGCACGGCAGCAGATTCTATAAAATTATATGGCACAAATGCTAATTCCGGACAATCAACTCATGGTGGTGGAATATATATAAATAAAGATAGTAGTAGATTTAGCTATGTACGTATAGATAGTATGGGTGATAGCTACTATCATAATGGATCATTAATAATCAGTGATAATATCACAACATCCATTTTAAACAGTTCAATTACCAACAGCGAAACTGCTGATGTATATTCATGGGTAGGTGTAGGAAAATATATTGATAGCCTAAAGGGTATCATTACCATTCGCAGTTACAATATAGGGTCAACCGAAACTATGTATAAGGTAAGGGGAACCTACTATAGATTAGCAGGAACATTAACCCTCAATGCTGGCTATACCCTGACTGTTCAACCTGGGGTTACCCTTGTATTCCCTGCTGCAAATATAAACTTCATCAACAATGGTATTTTAGTAGCCATTGGAAATAAAACTGACAGCATTAAGTTTAAAGGTGCAAGAAATCTAACTAATGCCACCCTTTATGGAGGAACTGTATATATTAACCGGGATAGTTCGGTTTTGAAATATGTAGTGATTGACAGTCTAGGCGATGCCGGGGGAAATTATGGAGGACTGTATTTTTCTGGTGGATGTATTGTTCAATACTGCAACATCAAAAACAATAAGAATGCAGGCATGTACATTGCTTCCTCTAATGTAAATGCATCTTACACCAACATTACTAAAAATGAAAATGGAATAATTGTTTATAATAGTAAGCCGGTACTTAATAACTGTAATATTTTTACCAACACAAATTTGGGGGCAAACAACACTTACAAGGTTTATAGTGCAGATGCTACCAATTGTTATTGGGGCAATGCATCGGGACCATATCACCCTACATTAAACCCTACGGGAACGGCTAATGGAGTTTCAGACAGTATCAAGTTTATACCATTCAAAACCGCTGCTGTAGTTCCTGTATTGCCGTTTATTGTATCATTTAGTCCGCAGGCCGGTGCAAAAGATACGGTCATTGTAATACGAGGTACAAGATTTACAAGTACTACATCTGTAACTTTTGGTGGTAAACCTGCAAAATCATTTACAGTACTGAATGATAGTACTATCAATGCTGTTGTTAATACCGGTTCATCTGGTTTTGTGAAGGTTACAAAAGCCGCGGGTTCAGACTCTCTTTCAGGATTTACTTATTGCGCAGGCATTGCTTTGGCAACAGATTTCACCTTTTCTACAAATTACTCTGACGTTATTTTTAATAACACATCTGTTTTTGCAACAGCATATCTCTGGAATTTTGGCGATGGGACTTTTGCTGTTGATAGTAGCCCTGTGCATCACTACAGCAACCCAGGCTCATATACCGCTTGTCTGATTACAAAAAATGTCTGTGCAAGATCAAGTGATACTGTCTGTAAGCCAATCCCATTGGTAGGTATTTCGTTTGACGATGGGGATAGAGATGGATTGTTTGACCCTACAGAAGCTGGATTGTATGGTACAAGCAGCAGCATATTTGATTCAAATAATGATGGATTAGCAGATGGCATAAATGTATTTACCGGTTTTCTGGTATTGTCACCCGATACTGATGGAGATGGAATTTCCAATTTGGCAGAAATCATAAACGGAACCAATCCATTGCTTGCCGATACCGACTTTGATGGAGTGCCTGATAATCTGGATGCATATCCGAAGGATAGATATAGGTCTAAAATACCGCCACCGAATGCCGCTGATAATACAGCACCAGTCATAACCCTATCTGAACCATTTTAAACTATTGAAATAGCTGTTTATGAAATCTTCCTTTTTAAATTATAAAGCAGTGGTTAAGGTTAAATTTAGTTTATTGCTTTTTGCAGGGTTGCTATACAGTACAAACATTTTGTCACAGCAATCTGAAAAGTACCCCATAATACGAACCCCGGAAGCAGTATCTGTAAATAAAGAATTGCCGAAAGATATTCTTCTGGAAACTGAAGCCATTCCTGTAAGTTTTTCAAAAAATCCAACAGACGAGGAAATTTATGCTGTACATTTTTTTGAAGAACCATTAGTTCCTGCTAAAGGAATTGTATCATCAGAAGAAAATAAAGACCTTGTATATGCACTGATTAATTATTCCCAACGTACTAACCCTGATGACTTTACTGCACTGAATAGTTTTTTAGATAAATATCCTAAAAGCCGTTGGCAAGGTGCATTACTTGCTGATCTTGGTATTGTTTACCGCCGTACAGGATATTATAGCAAGGCAATGGAAGCCTGGGAAAAATCATGGTCAATATTAAAAGATGAGCGGGAACCTAAAATTAAAGTATTGGCAGACAGGGTTGTGTCTGAATTATTGATGCTTAACTCATGGGTGGGTCGGGTTGAGAGAATGGAAAGCCTTGTAAAAGAAATTGGTGACAGGGTAATGGAAGGCCCTGCATCTGAGAGAGTATCTTCAGCAAGATCAGCACTTATTGTTATGAAAGCCAGGCCAGGAGTAGCTTACAAATGTGGACCTTTTGCTGTTGAAATGATTTCTCGTAATGACACAGGCAGAGTAAAGTTCAATAAAATGATTTACAACATGCAATCGCCGACACAGGGATTTGCTTTGTCTCAACTGGTACCTATTGCCCGGGATCTGGGCATGAAATACCAAATGGCTTTCCGAAAACCCGGTGCACCCATAATACCCAAATCCGTTGTACACTGGAAACTGAATCACTATAGTGCTTTGCTAAAAAACAGCAACGGCCATTACATGTGCGAAGACGTAACCACCGGCACCATGTATGGCAAACAATTTTGGCTTTCCGCTACAGCATTGGATTCTAGTGCCAGCGGTTATTTCCTGGTGCCCGAAGGCCCGTTGCCAGACGGCTGGAGAAAGGTAACGGATGAAGAGGGCTCAAAGATTTTTGGGAAGGGAAATGAGATACCTGACAATGGCAAACACAATAGCGACGACGATAAACAACATCCTAAATGTTCAGGAAGTTCGGGGATGGCGCAGAGCAATGTTCACCTGGTTTCTGTAAGCCTGCATGTGTATGATCAGCCTGTTTTCTATACGCCGCCCAAAGGCCCTTCCATGCTATTTGATCTGGATTACCACCATCGCGACAGCTATCAGCCGGCCAATTTTACTTACTCCAATTTTGGCCCTAAATGGACTTTCCGCTTTCAGTCTTACATAATCGATGATCCTAACAATCAATTGGCCAATGCTGACCTGTATGTAATGCGTGGTGGCGTTCGCACTTTTGTTTCGTTTGATACTGCTAAGAAAAGCTATGCACCTGAAGTGCAAACCAACGATGTGCTGGTAAGAACATGCCCCAACTGCTACGAACTGCGACATCCCAATGGCTCCAAAGAAGTGTATGGACGTTCAGACGGCAATACATCCAACGGGAGAAAAATATTTTTGACAGAGGTTATTGACCCTGCCGGTAATAAAATTACACTGACCTACGATGCCAATTTACGTGTAACTTCTTTAAAGGATGCACTCAATCAGGTTACCACGCTGACCTACGCCAACACCGACATTTATAAGGTTACCAAAGTCACTGATCCTTTTGGAAGATTTGCCTCATTTGCCTATGATGGCTCTGGAAGGTTGTCCTCTATTACAGACGTGGTCGGTATTGTATCATCTTTTCAGTACAACACCACCGGCGATTTTATCAACAGCATGACAACACCATACGGTACTTCCAATTTTATTGCTGACAATATTCCTGGAATTCGTTCTTTAGAAACTCATTATCCACTTGACGAAAGTGAAAGAGTTGAATACCGTGAAGGTGCACCTGGCATAAACGGATCTGAAGATTTAGTCCCCTCTAACGCTTATAATAATTACCTGATCTACCGCAATACGTTTGTGTGGGACAAAAAGGCTATGAAGATTGCTCCCGGCGATTATACCAAAGCACAGATTTACCATTGGTTGCATGGCTCCTACCTCAGTGGCGAAAATGGTGTGGCGGCTCCTCTTCTTGAAAGCATGAAGATGCCACTTGAGCGCAGAGAATGGTATTCTTACCAGGGACAGACAAGCGGCATATTTGCCAACCAGGGTATGTCTGCTAAACCCTCAATCATAGCCAAAATACTTGACGATGGCACAGAACAGAAAACACAATACACCTACAACGACCTCGGCTACGTCACCAGTATGATAGACCCTGTAGGCAGAAAGTACACCTATATTTATGATAGTGCCAGGAATAATCTGCTGGAAGTACGCCAGACAAGAGGTTCGGCCAATGAACTGGTTTCGAAATTTACCTATAACAACCTGTTTTTACCACTAACATCTCAGGATGCTTCGGGCCTTATTACCACCTTTACCTACAATGCAGCAGGTCAGGTACTAACGCTAAAAAATTCCAAAAACGAAACAGCTACATTTACCTATAACGCAAATGGTTACCTGCAAAAAGTAACAGGCCCCATAGCAGGGACTGGCGTTTATTTTACTTACGATGGTTATGGACGGGTACGAATTGTCACAGATTCATTTGGGCGCAAAAACACCACAGACTATGACGCACTTAACAGACCAACATTAGTTACTTATCCTGATGGCAGTTTTGAGCAGGTAGTGTATGAAAAAATGCACATAGCACACCAGCGGGACAGGTTGGGCAGATGGTCGCACAATGTATATGATTCGCTCAGGCGCAAAAGTGCAATTATAGATGGATTGGGTAGGGTAACCCAGTTTATCTGGTGCAGTTGCGGTAGTTTAAACGAAGTAATTGACCCCCTTAAAAATATCACTTCGTTCATCCGTGATTTGCAGGGTCGTATTATTGCTAAAACCTACAACAATGGCAAGACCATCAATTATCAGTATGAAAATACTACCAGCAGGCTGAAGCAGGAATCGGATGCAAAAGGACAAAGAAAAATTTACAATTACTTTTTGGATGGCACATTGAAAAGTGTTTCGTACCTGAATGCAACTATTGCCACACGGGGGGTAAGCTATACCTACGATACGAGCTACAGTCGGGTAAAAACCATGTTGGATGCAGTTGGCACTTCTACCTATAGCTATAAACCAGTGGGAACAGGTTTAGGATCTAATATGCTGGCATCTGTTGATGGGCCGCTGAACAATGATGTGATTACTTATGGTTACGATTCTGTGGGACGAATTATCAGCAGGGGTATAAATGGTGTAATGGCAGCAATGGTTTATGACAAACTGAACAGAGTTGCTTCTGAAACAAATGCCTTGGGCACTTTCAACTATGCTTACCTGAATCAAACAGAAAGAGTAGCTTCCATGTCTTACCCTAATGGTCAAAGTGCAGTGTATGATTACTACACCAACACAGGTGACCAGGTGTTAAAACAAATATGGAACAGGAATGGAAATGGGACTACCTTATCTAAATTCAACTACGACTACAATAAAGAAATTGAGATAACCAAATGGACACAGCAGGCCGACAGTACAGACATTGTGTACGACAACATGACTTATGATCTTGCCGACCAACTTCTTGCTGTGACTAAAAGGAACCTAAGCCTGGGCAACATTATCAAACGGTATGCTTACAGGTACGATGATGCCGGCAACCGTGTTAGCGAACAGGTTGACAACACTATCAACACTTATGCTTACAATAATATCAACCAGCTAACTGCACAGCAAAATGGCGGGCCGATACGCATGGCAGGTACACTAAGTGAAGTCTCTAAGGTAGCGTTGCAAAACCTAACCACCAGCGACTCAATACAGGCCACGGTTGATAGTCTTGCTAAAACTTTTCAAGGGTTTGTCAATACGCTACCCGGCACAGCCAATCGGCTAAGGGTTACTGCTACCGATTTCTCTGGAAATAATAACACCAGCGTTTTCAACGATACTATTACCACTGGTAACGGCATCAACAATACACAGCTCTATGACAACAATGGTAACACACTTTCAGCTACAAATCCAGCAGTTGCGTATGCCTGGGATGCAGAAGACCGCTTAGTGAAAATAACCAAAGGTAGCAGCATCATTGAATTCATTTATGATGGTATGGGCAGGCGTGTGGCAGAGAAACTTAATGGAAGTATTATCAAGCGGTGGGTGTGGGATAGAAATGATGTAGCAGAAGAACGTGATGGCAGTGGCGGTACAATTACCAAGCGATTTTTCTCCCAGGGCGAACAAATCAACGGTGTAAACTATTACTTCTTCAAAGATCACCTTGGTTCTGTTAGAGATGTTACAGATGGAGGCGGCATTTTAGGAGTGAGATATAGCTATGACCCTTACGGCAGAAGAACAAAAGTGAGTGGAACTATAGATGCTGATTTCGGATTTACGGGTCATTATTACCATGCTGCGAGTGGCTTATATCTTACAATGTATAGAGCTTATGATCCTAATACAGGCAGGTGGTTGAGCAGAGACCCGCTCTATAACTTCAAAAAATTTGATACAAAAAGATTAGTAGAACTTAGTAAAATCCCAATGGCAAAATTGATTTATGGACAAGCTGATAACCTATATCAGTATGTGTATAATAATCCTGTGAGTATGATGGATCCATACGGGCTTGGTGCATTTGGAATATCGCAGCAATCGTGGTGCATAGCAAGTAACGCGTTTTGGATAGTTGCAGGTGTGGCCGGTGTAGTAGGAGGTGTAGCTGGGGGTATAGCTGTTGGGTGGACTGGTGTGGGTGCTGTAGCAGCCGGAGCTACTATTGTAGGGGGTGCTGCAGGTATAGCCGCAGGCGCAGCCGGGTGGGCAAGTTGCTACCCTGATGACCCTGCTTGTCCGGCGAATGGAGGCAAATAACATTGATGATAACCTTATTGGGAATGCCCCTAACTATGCTTAGAACAATAGGGGAGGGCAAAAAATAAAACTGAACAACATGAAAACGATACTCTTCTTATTTATTCTAATTAATACTTACGCTATTGCTCAATGCCCGCAGTCAGGCCTTAAGATACAAAGCAAAGATTGCGGAGAACCTAAAGGTCTTGCGGTAGCAAATATTGGTTGCGCCGAAATGAAAATAAAATGGATTGGTAATTCAGATCAAACCTTCATTGTAAATGCAAACTATGCAAATTCTAAATCAGGAGAAATGACTGTAGCAAGAGTATCTGACATTAGTAATGAAAATGGTACTTGCACCGCAATTATAGAGGCGGAAGAAGGGTCAACTATTAAATGGAATATTCAGGCAATCTGTAAGGGAAAAGGGGCAAAAGTTTATAGCCCTCCTGTTACGGGGCCTGACACTTACATACCAATGTGCAGACGGGAAAAGGAATCAACTTTATTAAAAGGCTTCGCTGTTTACCCCAATCCATCTAAAGGATCATTAATGGTAGAATATACTGGCAAGACTGAAAGTAGTATAATGCTGAACATCTTTGATGTAAATGGTAAAAAGGTATTTAGTCAAAATCAAAATGCTATTTCAAATACCATGAATCAATATAAACTGGATTTGCATGATTTACCACCCGGCACTTATATGCTGGAGGTAGTAAATGGCAGTGAAACAAAACAAAACAAGTTTGTAATGTTACGAGAGTAGTAAATAAAAATATTATAAATCTAAACGGAAACTCTAATTCAAAAAAAACAACTGTTATGATAAAACATTTTTTTCTAAAAATTATGGTGTTTTTGCTTTTGCTATCATCTGCAAATAGTTTTGGTCAATGGAATTTAACCGGTAATAGCAATGCAACCAATACATCTGTGTTAGGAACTACAAATGGGATACCATTAAGCCTGGTTACTAAAAATGCTAAACGCCTGGTAATTGACACACTTGGAAATATTGGTATTGGAACTTCTTCTCCGATAAATATATTAACTGTAAAAGGTGCAGGTAGTACTCCTGCATCATCGTGGGTAAGTGCAGGCGCCCCCTTATTTGTAGGTTTTGGCGAAACCGCAATAGGCAATGCCGATTATATTTTGTCTATGGCAGGTTCATCTGCAAATGCAAGGCCGGTATTTATTGGTAGAAAAGGTCGTGGCACTTTAGCCGCCCCTGCTGTAGTTGCTAACAACGATTTCCTGATGTCTTTTCTATCCTCTGGTTATGATGGAGCTACTTTTCAAAATCCTGCGGGTATTGATTTTTATGTAGATGGGGTGCCGTCTGCCGGAAATGTACCTGCCCGTATTTCTTTTGTTACAGGAAGTAGTAGTGCCACAAGATTAGAACGTTTGAAAATAGGTAGTACGGGAAATATTTCATTTAACAATACACAGTTGTACGTGCAACAATCAAACGGCGCAATAGGTATGGGAACATCTGCCCCCAACGCTTCAGCATTAGTAGATATGACATCTTCTAATAAAGGCATGCTTACACCAAGGATGACCAAAGCACAACGCCTTGCTATATCATCTCCTGCTGTAGGTCTTTTATTATATCAAACTGATGATGTAAGCGGTTTTTATATTTACAATAATGGTTGGAAAACAATACGTGCTATTGATAGTGTAAATGTGTTTTTAGGATATCGTTCAGGTGATGCAATTAGTAATACTTATGGAAATACTGCTGTTGGAAACAATAGTCTTCAATATTTATCCACTGGGACAAATAATACAGCAACAGGATATCAGGCGCTCAACGCAACAACTGTTGGTTTTGAGAATGCAGCATTTGGTGCAGGTGCTCTTGCAATCAATGATTCGGGTAATTACAACAGTGCATTTGGAAATATCTCTATGCCCAATAACAGAACAGGGAACTACAATTCAAGTGTAGGGTACTATTCATTGTTTCAACAGAATGGTAATAACAATAGTGCTTTAGGTTTTTCTGCCGGCGATTATACAAACGGTAGTTCAGAAGGAACATTTCTTGGAACACTTACACAGGCAGGTGATAATTTAAGTAATATTACTGCAGTTGGTTACGGAGCAACAGTAACCAGTTCCAATGCTGTTAGAATTGGTAATACATCAGTAACATCAATTGGGGGTCAGGTAGGTTGGTCTAACTTTTCAGACGGCCGCTTTAAAAAGAATGTAAAAGAAAATGTACCGGGTCTTGAGTTTATTACTAAGCTTCGTCCGGTTACTTACAATCTTGATGTAAGTGGAATTGACAATGCATTTGAAGCAACCAAAGGGAATTCAATTATACATGCAAAACCACAACCTTCTGCTAATGATATCAAGGCTAAAGAAGCTAAAGAAAAAATTATCTACAGTGGATTTATTGCACAGGAAGTAGAAAAGACAGCTAAAGAATTAAACTATGATTTTAGTGGTGTAGATGTGCCAAAAAATAAGAATGATTTTTATGGTTTGCGTTACAGTGAATTTGTAATACCACTTGTGAAGTCGGTTCAGGAACTTAATAAAATGAATAATGAAAAGGACGAAACAATTCAAAGTCAAAACAAAAGAATAACTGATCTTGAAGATAGATTAACAAAGCTGGAGTCATTGTTAACAAGTAATAAAGTCTTAAATAATACTTCAGGGGAAAATATTAATTTGACCTCGGCAACACTAGAACAAAATGTTCCAAATCCTCCGGTAAACAACAATACAAAAATCAGCTACAATATACCTGTAGGCAGTAACAATGCTGAATTGGTTGTTACAGATGTAAATGGAAAACGGGTGAAAGAAATAAAACTAAATAATACCGGTAAAGGATATTTAAACATTAACACTTCAGGGTTAAGTGCTGGTACTTATTCTTACACATTATATGTAAATGGACGAATGATAGAAACAAAGAAAATGATTGTTAGTGCCAACTAATAAGTATTTGATTTCGTTATTAAACAAACGGCAGGAAATTTTTCCTGCCGTTTGTTTTTTTCTTATGCTTCAATATTTGAGTTTCTTTGAAATCGTATTACCAAAATTGTTTCATTTTTCTACACTGCTTTCTGCAACTTCTTTCAACGCAATCAAAATGGGGTTTGTTTCATCTTGCGGGGCTTCCTGTATGGCATTTGGTCTGTTACCTTCCTGAATAATGTCAAGCTTTGTTGCGTTATCAACTGTAGTCAAAACATAACTCGTCATAAAATATTTTTCGGGCTTGTCTTCCAAATCAGGCCGTGGTGCAAACAAACTGTACTTTACCAATGAATATGGAATAACCTCTTTTAAAATGCCCCATTGTTCATATAATTTGCCCTCCCATTCTGTACTGAACTTTATAGTACTATTCACTTGTCATGTTGTTTGTAGTTTGCTTCCATATTGCCAAAGCTTTACTGATTTAGGATTTGTAATTGTATCCCACACCCTTTTAACAGATGCATTTATTGTAATTGTCGAAATATTTGTAGCCATCTTACAGGTTATTTATGCTTTATAAACTTTTTAAAATGTTTATTGCTGTTTCGATTTTGCCGTTTACTTTTTATCAAAATACTTTTTGAAATATAGCAATTGATATTGTATGGCATTGGCCCAATACGACCATTCATGTGCACCCGGCCGTTCTATATAGTCATGCTTTATTTTTAGTGCAAGCATTTTGTTGTGTAGCGCCACATTGTCTTTATAAAAGAAATCATCCACCCCACAATCAAAAATAATTGCAAGACCTTCTTTGGGGTAATGCTCAACAACATTTATCACTGAATAATTGTTCCAGTTATCTGCATGCGTTATTGTATCACCAATACGCAAAGACACATCATATCTGTGTCGGCTATAGTTAAGGTCTACACCACCACTCATGCTGCCACAGGCACCAAAAGTTGCTGCATGTCTGAAACCGATAAATAAACCACCATGCCCTCCCATACTTAACCCTGTTATAGCTCTTGCTTTTCTATTTGCTATAGTTCTATAGTGCGAATCAATAAACCGGGGTACCTCTGTACTTACAAACGTTTCATATTTATAAGTTGAGTCTATGGGACTATCAATATACCAACTGCTATAGCCACCATCGGGACAAACAATAATCAATTGAAAAGCATCACACATTTGCTGTACCATAGGTACGTTTCTTATCCAGTCTCTATAAGTACCACTATAACCATGTAATAAATATACGGTCGGAAAATGTTTTGACTTTTTATATGAAGCAGGTTTTATGACTACGGTTTTTATTTCTTTCTTCATAGCGGCACTGTAGATAGATATGGTATCTACAGACGCTTTTGATGAATAAGCAAATAATAGAAGGATAAGAAAATGGAAAAGTTTCATATTGCTTTTTAGATAAGAAAGATAAACATTAAATATTAAGAATAAAAGACCCTATCAATTTGCCGGATTTATAGAAATATTGTTTACATCAATATTTTCAATTACTCAAATTATTCAGAATGATGAAAGTCAGGTTTTTTTTATTACCAGCTTTGCAGCAAAATAGGCTACAGGAATATATGCACCAACAATATCTGTTATTGTAAACCAAAGAGGGGAGGGCAACATTAATACATTAGTTATGCCACCAATTAAAAATAGTATTCCTACAATAATAGCACATCTCATTTTATTATTTGCAGCTATAACCGCTGCTAACTGAGCTCCAACAAATGTTCCAACAGCATGGGCAAGAAACGGCATAATAAAATGCTTTGGTTCAAATAAATGCATGGTTGCCTTTAAGCCTTCCATTGTTGTAACATCGGCTCCGTTGGGTGGAGGAATTATAGAACTACTCAACATTATAATACCCATGTTAGCAATACTGCCTAAAACAGCACCAATAACTACTGCAATAATATTTTTAATAGTTGGGTTCATGGTTAAATGTTTTACAGGAAAATAAAATTAAATAATTTTTTTGACACCGTATATTTCATAAGGCATTACGGTATTGATTTTACTTTTCTGATAATAATCAATTGATAAGATGCTCATTTTTGCAATTGACAATGTTGGCTTTTAAAAAATATTTTTAATTAGAATAATTAATGCCCCCCAAAAAATATCATTCAACCCTTTTTCATTTGTTTAGATATTCAAGCATCAATTCTTTCGCATTTATATAACTTCTTACGCCTATAAGATTTTCATTGGAGTAGCAGCTTACATATTCTTTTGCAACTTCTAAAGTTTGCGGAAGCCCATCTCTATAGTATTTAATTCTTGCAATAAAATCATTTAAATATCCAATAGTAGATCGATCGTTATCTGTAGTAGCAATTTCGAAATTCTGATAATGTAAAATTAATTTCTCTTTCAATTCAGTAGTAAGTAACCCATCATCATTTAATTGTTTAAAAAAATTTTCAATAAATATTTTTTTAAATTCTTTCAAATCACTTTTCAATACATCGAACATAGCGAAGGAATAAAAAGTTTCCTTATGAACAAATGCAATGCATTTACGTCCTTGTACAGCGAATAGGTGACCATTCCAATCATCTTTAATAGGGGTAGAAAGTTTGGTTTTGAGTCCTATTAGCTTAGAAAGTTTTGTAGAGCAAAATATTGTTGGCATTAATTATTACCATGTTGGATTTTGAAAAAAAAAGTTTATGAATACCCGAAGTTATTAAAGATTATTCTTTAATAACTATTCTATGCTAGATAAATACAATAGAAGTAATAGGGCCATATAGGTCTGGTCTTATTAGCCTAAACGCCAAATTGCGTTAAATGATGGTTGAGATGTTTGTAAAACATATTACTCCATTCGGATTTTGTTAACACACCAAATGAGTGTGATTCTTTGTTGTCAAAATGGTTTTCGCCCAATTGTTGTGTCTTTGTAATATAATTGATTAAACGTTGTTTTTCTGCCTCAAAATTTTTATGATCTTTTATTATAAAGGCAGGGGCTGTTTTACTGTTTTTAGGAAATGACGTTTCTCCGGTTACTTTCTTTTTGATAAATGTTTTTAGTATAAACTTCAGTATAGGGTTTGGTTTAGGGTGAATATTTTCATACACCATTTCATAAGCAACATTGCAATGTGCCAACATTTGGTCCACACTCATTTTACCCCATAGCGGTTGGGCGGCAGGCGTCAGTTTGTTGATGCGCTGAATGATTTGGTCAGATACTGTTTGAGTAAATATATTGGGTAGGGGCATAAAAAATTATTTTAAGAAGTTTTAAGATTACAACATTCACAAAGGCTTTGGAACATCGCTTTTTATAGCATTTATTTATTTTAAGGTAAAAACAATTGCTTAAATATTGTTTATTGTATTTATACCAATATGATTTTTAAATATGCTAATATTTTTAAAATCTTACAGTGGTTTATGCCGATGGTATCAAACAAATAGTCTAATGAAGCGAAGCTGAATTGGACTATATTGTTTGTCCAATCGGTATTACAGATTCCTGTACTAATTACATAAAAGTAATTGCTGTATTCATTCTACACGATTAAGATTTTTGAAGTACTTTAAAGGCAAAAGTTATTTCAAACCTCTACTGGTAAGGAAAGCTATAAAAGAATATACAGCACCAATTATAAAGAGGTTAAAAAGAAAATTAATTAAGGTATCACTTACTGAATGAGACCTGCTGTCAATGTCAATAAATATATAAACAGCGTAGGAAATACCAGCTGATAAAAGTAACCAACCAATAATAGAAATTGGTACAAAGATTAATCCGTTTCTTTTAAACCAATGAAAATTCATTTTATGGATTTAAAGCAAATTTACAGATTTATTAAATCGGCATAGCAAAGGTGCTAAAGAATAAGTTTACAGGTTAAGAATACGTGCAAAGCCCTAACGCTCGGCGATTGTTCATACTTAAGACTTCTATTTTGCATAACTTTAGTGCAAGGCAAATAAAAGCTAACATCATGCAGATTCTTCTATATTCCATTTGCGTAGGTATGATATTTTGCGCATGCAATCAGCGGACGAAAAATAAAGCCCCATCAGCTAGTGCGGATTCCTTATACACTCAATATGTTAGTTGTGTTCCTGAAGTAATGGATAAGACATGGTATGCTTCAGGGAAAAAAGCACCTCTGTTTAGCGGATTAGATGGCATTCATTTTCCTGTATCAACAAAGAGTTCAGCAGCACAGAAATATTTTGACCAGGGCATGATGTTGTCTTTCGCTTTTAATCATGCTGAAGCAGGGCGTTCGTTTTTTGAAGCTGCCAGACAGGACTCAACATGTGCCATGTGCTGGTGGGGTTTTGCTTATGTGTTAGGACCGAATTATAATGCAGGTATGGAAAAAGATAATTTTAAACGGGCTTACGATGCAATGCAAAAGGCAAAATCACACTCCGCATCTTGCATACCAAAAGAAAAAGATTTGATTGAAGCATTAACACATCGCTATGCGAATGACACTTCAATTGCCCGTCCTGTGCTTGATTCATCTTATGCCGAAGCAATGCGTAAGGTGCACAAAAAATATCCCGGTGATGTAACTTTGGCTTCTCTTTTTGCTGAATCACTCATGGATTTGCATCCCTGGAATTTGTATAAAAAAGACGGAACTATTCAGGCCTGGACACCAGAAATTTTATCTGTACTTGAAAAATGTTTGCAGAAAGAACCACGACATGCGGGTGCAAATCATTTTTACATTCATGCAACAGAAATGTCGCCCCATGCCGAAACTGCTTTGGCGAGTGCCGACCTGCTTCGTGATTTAGTTCCGGGTGCAGGGCATCTTCTTCACATGCCTTCGCATACTTACATACGAATAGGAAAATATCACGATGGAGTTGTTGCCAATCAAAAAGCAGTGCTCGTTGATAGTTTGTATGTAGAAGCGTGTCATGCACAGGGCGTATATCCTCTTGCCTATTATCCGCACAACTATCATTTCATTTCAGCATGTGCTACACTTTGCGGTGAAAGTAAACTTGCGATGATAGGTGCTAATGCAACGTTCAGCCATTCACATAAAAAGCTATTACGTGACCCTGCATGGGCAACGCTTCAACACTATTATGCTATCCCTTGGTTCGTGGAAGTAAAGCTTGGTTTATGGAACGATATCCTTCATTCCTCTGCACCTGAAAAGGATTTAAAATATCCATCCGTGATTTGGCATTATGCACAAGGCATGGCAATGCTGTCACAAAATAAAATTCCGGATGCCAGGAAGCATCTTGCAGAAATGAAAATGATCATGACCGATACTACAATAAAAGCGTTAACAATTTGGGGAATTAATAGTGTGTATGATATATGTATAATTGCATTTAAAACCCTGGACGGAGAAATCAATGCGAAGGAAAAAAATTATTCTACAGCAATTACACTATTACAAGAAGCAATTGTAAAAGAAGATGCCTTGAATTATGACGAACCACCTGATTGGTTTTTTTCTATTCGCCACCATTTGGGAGCAGTTTTAGTTGAAACCGGAAAATTTCAGGAAGCCATAAAAGTATATAATGATGATTTGAAAACCTATCGTGAAAACGGTTGGGCATTAATCGGATTAATGAATGCTTATAAGAATCTGGGAGATAAAAAGAAATACGATGAAGTAATAATCCGATTTAATGAAGCATGGAAACATGCTGATATTAAAATTACTTCTTCACGAATATGGTAACCCCCGCCAATTGAGTATACCGCAGGATACTTTGATTACACAATAGACCCAAGACTCCAAAATTAAGTTTGGGATAAGGTGCATACGATAGATTTTATAAAAGGGGCAAAACAATTTTGATTTTCATATTTTCCGCCACTATTAGTGTTCTTCACCAACAGCTTTTTTTTGTTGTGCTATTTGTTGTTTAAAGTTAACATTAATCGCGGATTGTCTAGTAGAATAAGCTACAAAGAAAAAAAGTTGGGGCCTCATGTTTGCTAGCCATTAGTAAGTGATAATTTATATTTCTCGGGTTTAGATTTAGTTCGCTCAATAAGTTTTCTGGCTTCCAGATCTAGTTTAACGGTTTCTCCATACCATTGTACGCCACCTTCAAAATTGTCCTTTACTCTTGAAAACAATTCTTCCATCAGTTCAGTGTGTGTAAGTTCATTGTCTTTTAAAATGTTTAAAATATTTTCTTTTATGAAATTATATTTTGAAAATGCAATTTTTTTGTTTGTCTTGTTTGCTTGTGGATGAAGTGTTTGAATAGTGGCTGTTTTCATTTTTTTTTATAATAAAAGTTCGTTTATTTGGATGCCCTATTCCGAAAAATGAGTAAAAGTCTTTCCATCATATTTGTACAATCCTGTGTTTTTTCCATCGTAACACCAAATTCCTTCTTCACATTACCAGCAACTTTTGTGATTTGTATTGACTGCATTTTTGTAAAGTCATCAATAATTAGGCTTGCTTCGGTGTCGTCTATAATGTACATTGAAGTTAAGTCAAAAAATATTTATAATGAATGAAATGCCTTTTCTATTTATGTTTAACCGTAGCGTAAAAATAAGTTAACGTTTAAAACCCTTGTCTATGACCCGCAAATTATAACCTGATTACAAATTTAGGCATCCCAACTTTTAATGTTTTTTATTTTAGATTGATGTTACGCCTCGCTTAAAATTAAACCAGTGATAAGGCTTACTCTAGTGGGAACAGAATATTTACCGCACCAAATTCACCATCCCTTTCTTTATCAATTCCTTACCGCTTAGCAATGTCACTTTCGCCACATACACATACACCCCCGTTGGTTGTGGCTTCCCATTGCTCATCCCATTCCAGCCTTCGTTTTTATCTTTTGTAGAAAATATCTTTTCGCCCCATTGGTTCCATATGGTCAGTTCGAGACGGTCTATGCTGGTGCCAAAGACTTTGAAGACATCATTCAGACCGTTGTTGTCCGGGGTGAAGGTGTTGGGGATGTAAATATCTTCAGCGGTTTTGAGTGTGACCAATACCTGTGCGGTGTCGGCGCAATCATCGGTGGTTTTGCCGGTGACGCTAAATGTTTCCTGCGTGTTTACTACAATTGTTTGTGTAGTGGCTGACTGATTAGGAAAGCTTGGCAACGGCAGCCACGAAGTGACGGTAAAAGATCGGCTACCCGTAACTACCAAACTCACTGCATTGCCTGTGCTGATGGGATTTGGCGAAGCGGACAATGAAAGCACCAATGGCGTGATAGCATTGAGCGTAACCACCGTTGCCGGTGAAATACAATTGCCATTATTGACTGTCACACGATAGATGTTGGGTGCCAGACCGGTAAACACATTGTTGGGAATATAAGTAACGCCGTCAATGCTGTAGGTGGTGGCATTGGCAATAGGAATAGTAACGGTGATAGTACCTGATGGCACTGGGCAGGTAGGCTGCACCATCGCAACAGTTGGTGCCGGCGGAATCACCGGATCTGTATTTATTACAGCCACCGTA